>CAXGPR010000006.1:0-75259 GCA_964011675.1 uncultured bacterium | reverse complement strand
ACGAGCGCGAAGATAACCGGATCTTATAGCCGGCACGGCCGAATAGGTCGAAGGTTGAATCCTTCAGGCTCCCCGAGGGCAACCCCAGCTTCAATGTGTTCATTTGCGGTTTTCCAATCCTTACAAGTGTGCTGCTCAGCGTAATTTTTCCAGGGCGCGCGTCGCCTCCGTTTGATCTTCTTCACCACCGGTGCGCACCAATGTCTCAAGCGGCTTCCGCGCGCGCGCGTGGCCCACCGCGCCCAAGGCTCGCACCGCTTTGGTTCGAACGCTCTGCCATTCGCTCGCGTCAAGCGATGCGAGTAACGCTTCCAGCACGTTGTCCAACTCCCGCTTGCTTATCGGATGTATGGGATCGGGCCCCTCGTCTCCCACGTGCTGCTGCGAACCAATTTGTCCTAGAGCCTGTACGGCTACGTGCCTCACTTCGGGCGATGGATCGCGCGCCATGCGGATAACGCTTTCCACACCGTCTTTGTAGCCAAATTCACGCAGGCTTTGCAAGGCAGCAATACGCCATTTAATCTTATGCGAACGGAGTGCATCCAGCACGAAAACGAGCGCGGAATCGCTCAGCGCTGGTTCCACTTCATAAGAGTGACAGGGGCCTAGCGCACCCAACACATACTGCCGGGTGACCTCAGAGGGATCGCGCGCATAGTGCAGCAGTCTAGGCAGGGCCTCCACTGCGCGCAGCTGCGCCAAACCCAAGGCGGCACGCGCGGCCACGTTGGGCGATTTATCGTCCAACGCGTTTATGAGCGTAGGTATGCCACGCGGGTCTTTAAATCGTCCCAACAGACCAACTACCTCAAAGCGAACCCGAATATAGCCCGACTCCGCTTCGTCGATGAGCAGCGGCACAACCTCATCGGCATCAAACCGAATGAGTCTGTTGGCCGCTTTGACGCGTTTGCTTTCCTGTAAGCTTTTTAGCTGGTCTATATACGTCTCTGGTGCCTGGCCACATTGAGCGAGTGATAGCGGCACGAGCAGCCATAGGACGTAGCTGGCTACACGGGCTCTCTCATCAGGCCTTCTACGAAAACACAAAGCACACCTCACGTATGCTGATAAAACAAAAAAAATAAGCATTGCCAAGCCCGTAGTCCACGTTTAGTAACAGACGCTTACCTGCAGCGCTCTATCGCAGAGCGCGCAACCGCAGCCCATCCAGTTCGACTATACTGCTCGCGCAGCTGCTCGTAGTATCGCAGCGCAGCAACACAACCATCGCGTTGTTCGGCTCTGGCAGCGAGTTGACCAAGCGCATCATCGGCGAATTCAGAGTCGGCAAATTCTCGCACTAAGGCCTGCCAGTCTCGCACGGCAGCCACACTATCACCCTGCGCTTCGGCCAGCTTGGCCCGATAAAATAAGGCGTCATCAACTTGGTCACCGCGCGGCAGCTGGCGCATAATCCGATCCAGTGCCCAATGCGCATCGTCCCACTCCTCTCGCCGTAGCCGATAGCGCGCGATCTGTATCAGCGCTTTTGCACTGTGGTCGTTCCAAGGCAGCCTGTCAACCTGATGATACAAGGCGATGGCGCGCGCATCCTCAAAATTTCGTTCGGCCTCGCCTGCGCGGGCAAATAGCTCGGCAGCGCGTCGGGCATATCGACGACTTTCGACCCCGTATTCGGCAACCCAAAGCGTATCTACGGCCGCCATCCAGCGGCTTAGCGGCGCACTCAACTGACGTAGCCCATGCGGCGTCAGCAAGCCACTGCCTGTTTTGATATATCCGGCTCCAATCGCTTCGGCGTCCTGCGTGGGATCGACGTCTATCCACGAGCCGGCGTAGAACTGACACCATATGTGCAACATCAGTTCTCCTGCATCACCAACAACCCAACCAGCGCTCGCGCGCACAGGTATGCCAGCTGCCCGACACAACGCCATGTAAAGCACCGCGTATTCACTACAAGTCCCCTCCATATTTTCCAGCACTTCTGAGGATGATTTAAAACGCACATTTGTGCTCCGCGGCACCATGTGATCATACACCCAACGGCGGATGCGCATCGCCATGGACCAAGCGTCTCGGTCGCCGCGCCCCTGCAACTGAGCGACGATCGCGTGCACGCGCGGATCGCTGGGATGGACATACAAAGAAGGGGATAGATACGGGTGCAATGCCGCACTATCCAAAAGCGATTGTGCCGGTTCGGGAGACGCCTGTCGGCGCTCCAGACGGAGCAATAATCGCCCCGTCGTGTCCCGGAAGACCCTCTGCCAAGGATCTTCCGCTAGCCATAGATCCGGATTGGATGCGTCATCTGGCAGTTCGACGACCAGCCAGTCTAAGTCCGACCGACGCTTGATCGGTCGATCCAAAACGATGGCCTCATCCGCAGCCGGGGGCGACCAGCGTTCGGCATGGATCCGATCCGTCAAGCGTTGCTCCACCCTCCGCGCCGGTTGCCAGACGCGCACAACACGCCCCGCTCTATTCACCCAGAACGTCGTTGCGTAGGCCTCATGCCCCTTCTGCACTACGTCGATTCGAAGAGCTCTTTCTCCCCGCACAATTTCCTCTGCCCCCATAAGCAAGTGGATCCAGTAGCTCTGCCGAGTCGTCCAGTCGAATACGCGCAGCGAGTCGCTCCGGTCGGGCAGCAGGCGCCTTTCTCCAACGAGCTTTCGCCATATCACGCTCCTATCGACCGCACTTTCGTCTGCTACAGCGCTGTCTCTCTGCGCATACCCTGCCAACGTCTGCTCCACTCTCACAACGTCGCCCTGCCACCGCGCACGCTCTCTGACCACCTGATTCCCATCGGCCTGCGCTGCCCAGGCGCTGATCGGACGAAAATCATCCCGCACGCTCATACCGCGTTCGCTGCGACGATAGCCCCCGCGCCAATCTACTTCCCGCACCTCAATTTCCCATCCGCCCTGCGGCCGTGAGAGCACTCGTTCGTAGCGATAACCCGTCTTTTTACCGTCGACAAATATCTCCCACCACGATACCATCCCGGATTTATCAGGCCGGTGGTCTCGACTCAGTGGAGTAAAAACATGGGCGTACCCATCATCAGACAAGGCCCATAATCCAGACTGCGTAGCGTATACGCGCGTGCCCTTCTCACGCCCCAACCGGACAGACCACCATACATCACCCGACATTGGATCAAATCCCGTCATCTCTCCAGACCCTGAAGCCACGACAATTTCGCCCCACGCTCCCATCACCGCGCCCCCGTCGGTGCCACCCTGAACGCGCCTTCGCCAAGCAATCTGTCCGTCTTTGGAAGACAGCGCATACAAATAGCCGTTGTCTGCGGCGCACATCAGGTAATGGGCCGCTCTGACGGGCGGCGATACCAACCGGGCGCCCAGCCACGCACGCCAACTCGACTCGCCATCGTCCAGCGCGTGAGATCGCACGTATCCATCGCCTGTCGCCACTATAAGCCGTCCTTCGATTACGCTCGGCGGAGTCGTCGCGAGGGCGCCCAGATCCCGTTCGAAAATACGCCGACCGGTAGCGCTATCGAGCGACAGCCACCCGCTACTCGAACGCGTGTACACTCTGCCGGCGCGCACAGCAACGCCGAGCGCCCCGCCCTTTCCAGTGCGCACACGCCACTGCTCCCGTCCATCGGACTCAAGCGCATACAGCCAGCCGTCCGCTGCGGACACATACAGCAGATCATCCGCTTGAACAAGAACGCAGCGGCCTCCACCCGTGCGCTGAAAGGACCAGTTTTCATCTCCCGTATCCGTCCGCAGCGAACGGACCAGACCCCACGCATCGGCCACAATCACCTGCCCTTCCCACACGACAGGGGAAGCCCATACCGGTCCCAGATCGCGCCGTCGCCAAATCCGCACACCGTCGCTTTTGCGCAACGCCGAGAGGCGTCCTTCCATACTCGCGACAAAATACAGCGAATCCCCTTCGGACACCGCCGACTGCAACGGATTGGGAACCAAATATTTCCACCGCAGTTTGTAGGGGAACGCATCTGACTTCTGCGGTTCAGCAAATGGCGCGTAGAGAAGGGTCAGACTTAAAATAACTACCCACTGATAAGTGATGACCGACCGTCTTTCAGATGAGAAATGTCGAGAAAATAGGTCGCGCGCGCCGACTGCTACGCGCTTTGACAACAGGCTCACACCCCGTTATAATAATCATTCAACAATATAACCGAAGGATTTTCGTCATGAAACTGCGCCTAACCTATTGTTCTTCCTGAGGCTACGAACCCGAAGCCGTCAGTTTGGCGGAACAACTACTAAAGCATTACAAAAAAGACGTCAGCGAGTTCGCCCTTGTTCCATCTGATGGAGGGCGCTTTGAAATCGAACTAGACGACGTGCTCATCTATTCAAAGCTCGCTGAGAAAAGATATCCCGATTTCACAGAAATAAAGTCACTCATCGACACCCGATAACACGGGACGAGACCCGCTTGGCACAGCAAAAACAAAAGGCAGTGCCAACGGGGACTTATAAGCTGCCACTGCCTTCCTTGGAGACAACCCGCATGCTACGCATTTCCCTTTGCTTGTGCGCGATTTTCATTGTCGCATCAGGGGTCAACGCCCAGGAGAATGAAAAGGCCGAAGGACATTACAGAGCTGGATATGAACTACTCACAAAGCGCAATTTTCGCAACGCCGCCATCGAGTTTGAGCAGGCCGTTAACGCCAATCCTGCATACGGCGAGGCGCACTACTTACTCGCCCAAGCCTACAACGTGCTCAACGAATACGAAAAGGCAATAAGCGCCTACGAGAAAGCACGTGAGCTCGGTATCCGCCCGGAAAAATGTGCAAGTGCGCTGGGCAAGCTGTATAACAAATCAGCCATTGCCAGTTTGCAGCAGCGCAAATATAGAGAGGCCGTAGTTCGCTTTGAACAGGCACTTCAATTGGACCCCAACAATGCGAAAACACTCTATGCTTTAGGCCTGTCCCACAGCGGAAACCGCGATGAGGCGAAGGCGCAAAATGCCTTCGAAGGCGCAGTCAAGGCAGACCCTGAACACGCCAAAGCCTATTATCAACTGGCAGACATGCAGCGCCGTCGGCGCGATTACGGTCCTGCATCGATAACCTATCAGAAGGCAATCGATGCCGACTCCAAATACATGGCGGCCTACGGAGGACTCGCCCGCGTCAAATTTGCTACGCAAGACGTTGAAGGCGTCTTAGAGCTCATGCAAACAGCTCTTGAGGCAGATGCCAAGTATGCCGAAGGCTATCTCTTTCTCGGCACAGCGCTCAACCAACTCGGACGGCAGCACGAAGCGATTGAACCATTGAAGCGTGCTACGGAATTGGACAAGAAAAATGCCGATGCGCATTTCCGCCTCGGCGAAGCACACTACGGCTTGGGTGCATACCAAAAAGCCATTGAGTCCGGACAATCCGCCATCCGCCACGATAGAAATCTGGCTGCGGCGCAGGCTCTCTTAGGCGATGCCTACTTTAAACTGGGGCAAATGCGCCAAGCGCGCACGCACTACGCCCGCGCGCAGGAAGACAGCCGGTTTAAGGATTACGTAGCGCACCAAATTGAAGAAATTGATCGAGCAAACCAACAGCCCTAGCGGCACACGCCTGTTGGTAGCAAGCAACAACGGGGGCAAAATACGCGAAATTCGCGCTCTGCTAAACGGCGTGGAGGTCGTGTGTCCAGACGATCTCAACCTTCACTTAGATGTTGAAGAGACCGGCTCAACCTTTGTCGCTAACGCCGCTCTAAAAGCGCGCGCTTTTGCCTCTGAGACGGGCCTAATCTCCCTAGCCGATGACAGCGGCTTACAGGTTGATGCACTGGACGGCGCTCCGGGCGTTTTCTCGGCTCGGTACGGCGGCACCGGCTTAGACGACGTCGGGCGCTACCGCTTACTGCTTGAGCACATGGAAGCTTTTCCCGATCCACAGCAGCGCACTGCGCGCTTCTGCTGCACCCTCTTTGTGGCGGCGCCTGATGGCCGCACGTGCCAAGCGGCAGGCACGTGCGAAGGTAGAATTGCCCACGCGCCAAGCGGCCAGCAAGGTTTTGGCTATGATCCAATCTTTTTTCTCCCAGAGCACGATTGCACGATGGCCGAGATGGCTGCACAGCAAAAAAACGCCCTTAGCCATCGCGCAAAGGCCCTAGAGGCAGTTTACCCCGCACTTCAGCAGACCTTTCCCGAGCTAGCCCTCTGAATCGATCTCGCACCTTGTTGCGCCAGAAACCGCCCCCTATATTTTTAAACGCATTTCCCTCCATATCATCGATTGAAATTCAACTTCGCGCCTTCGAGAGGTGAGCAACGCGTTTAATGTTTGGTCCTTTTTCTTCATACGTCCGTCCCTACAGAATCCGGCTACTGCTGGGCGTTTTGGCCATCGGCGTCGCCCAGGCTGCCAGCAACTACATCCCCATGGTCGTCAAAGAGGCTATCGATACGCTGCAGAAACAGTATGTGTCCGAAGCTATGCGCTTCCAAGACATTCAAACGGATGTTCTAAAAATTGTCTTACTGGCTCTGCTCGTTGCCCTGTGTAGCTACATGATGCGTATTCTGCTAGGCCACGTCTCGGCCCGCATAGAATACGATATAAGAACGGCCTACTTCGCCCATCTGCTCAAACAACCCCTTTCCTACTATCAAACACAGCACACCGGTGACCTCATGTCCCGGGCAACCAACGACCTGGACTCCGTCCGCATTTTCTTCACCTACGGCGTGCGGGGCATCGTGGAGTCCAGCCTCATCTTTCTCTTTAGCATAGGCTGGATGTGTTACTTAGACTGGCGTTTAGCCCTCATTATCTTTGCGCCGGTTCCCATATTTGTGGTACTGCTGACGCGCATGGCCACACTAGTTCACAACCGATTTCGCGTCATACAGGATTTCTTTGGCGAGATGAGCAACTACGTCCAAGAAAACCTAGCCGGATCTCGCGTCATCAAAGCCTATGTGCAAGGTCCTGCTCAAAACGAAACGTTCAGCGAGCTTAACAACGAGTATTTGGAGAAGAATCGCCGGCTTATTCAAACGCGTGCTTCGTATCGGCCCCTTACGCACTTGGTTGCTTCTGTTTGTCTAGGCATCAACCTATGGCTGGGAGGAAAAGCCGTTATTGAGGGTAATTTTTCGCTGGGAGCTTTTGTCGCCTTCAACGCCTATTTGACCCAACTCATCCGCCCAATCATGTACTCTGCATGGGTGATTGATCGCTTCCAACGCGCACTAGTCGCCATACGCCGTATCAACGAGGTGATGGACGTCGAACCCGAGATACGCGACCACAATACGCAGCCCATAGCCCACTCCGCGCGCGGGGAGATTGAGTTTCGCTCGCTGACGTTTGCCTACGGCGACAACGCGCCCGTCCTCAACGACGTGAACCTCAGGATTCGAGCTGGCACCACAGTGGGTATCATGGGACGCGTCGGTTCGGGAAAAACGACTCTAGCTCGCCTCATACCGCGCCTTATTCAGTCTGGATCAAACCAGCTCTTTATCGACGGTGTGCCCATAGAAAAGTGGCCGCTCTCCCAGCTCCGCAGTGCCATTGGCTACGTATCGCAAAATCCCTTCCTGTTCTCCAATACCATTTCTGACAATATCTCCTACGGAGTTCATTCAGCCTCCGATGCAGAAATCCATCAGGCGGCCGAGTGGGCCCAATTGCGCAAGGACGTGATCGAGTTCGACAGTGGATTCGAGACACTTATTGGCGAGCGCGGCGTGACCCTTTCCGGCGGACAGAAACAACGCTCTACGTTGGCACGCGCACTCCTGCGCCAGCCGCAGATTCTCATCCTAGACGACTCACTTTCCGCCGTGGACACCCATACGGAAGAGGCCGTGCTCGGTCATCTGAGTAGCCTAATGAAAGGGCGAACTACGCTGATTATTGCCCATCGCATATCGACCCTGCGCCACTGCGATCACGTTATTGTCTTAGATGAGGGACGCATCGCCGAACAGGGAACCCACGAAAAGCTCTTAAAGCACGGCGGTTTCTATGCCGATCTACACACACGACAGCAGCTGGCTGCCGAACTGGAGACGCTGTGAGCGAAGAGCTCAACAAGGAAGAGGAGATCCAGCATCGCCCATTTAACCCACGTCTATTGGGCAAGCTGCTGACCTATCTCAAGCCGCACAAAGGACGCGTTACTCTGGCCTTTGTGACCATTGCCTTCTCCGCCTTTTCTAGCCAAGTGGGTCCCTGGCTCACAAAGATTGCCGTAGACGATCACATTGCCCAGGGCGACTACGAGGGCCTCAAGTGGGTTATCGCTGCTTTCTTTGCCAGCATCTTCGTTCAGTACGTATCGCAGTATGCACAAACGCTGGTCACCGAAATCATGGGGCAGCACGTCATGCTCGATATACGCCGCGACATCTTTGCTCACCTGCAGAAACTTCCGCTGCGCTATTTTGACCACACGCCGCTCGGGCGCATCATGACGCGCACGACCAACGATGTAGAAGCACTAAGCGATTTCTTTAGTGAAGGCATCGTTTCGGTCTTTATGGACTTGTTTACCCTCGTGGCCATCCTGATCTTTATGGTCTCCATTGATCCCGAACTGACGCTCATTTGCTGTCTCGTGGTTCCAGTGCTGGCCATCTCTACTTTTTATCTACAGAACCAAGCCATGGTCGCCTACCGCGAAATCCGAACGCGACTGGCGCGCCTCAACGCCTACCTTCAAGAAAATATTACCGGTATGGAAGTGGTCCAGCTCTTTAGCAGAGAAGAGCGCAATTTGCGGGATTTTGATCGCGAGCACCTCCCCTACCGCCGCGCCGAAGAGCACGAGATCTTCTACTACGCGATCTTTTTCCCCTTCACAGAGCTAGTGGGCACTTTGGGCATGGCCGCCGTCATATGGTTCGGTTCATCCGCCGTGCTTTCGGAGCGGGTAGCCTTCGGCGTGCTAGTGGCCTTTCTCCAGTACATCCGTCGCTTTTTTCGCCCTATCATGGACATCAGCGACCGCTACGCCCTGCTGCAGAGTGCCATGGCCTCATCCGAACGCATTTTCGAGTTGCTGGAGACGCCACCGGAAGACAAAGGAGGCCCGCGGAGAGACAGAGCGCTTCAGCAGCGCGGTGGCACAATTGAATTCAGGAATGTCCACTTTAAATACGACGAACAGGCAAAAGATTGGATCTTAAATGACGTATCGTTTCGCGTTGAAGCTGGCCAGAGCTTGGCCTTGGTTGGAGCCACCGGCTCGGGTAAGACGACGATTGTCAATTTACTGTGCCGTTTTTATCCCATCCAACGCGGTGAAATATTTGTAGATGGAGTAGAAATAAAGGAGTGGAACGCAGAGGAATTGCGCGAGCGGATCAGCATTGTGCAGCAGGACGTGTTCCTGTTTTCTGGCACCGTGCGCGACAATATTCGGCTCGGATACAAGCGCATAGACCAAAAGCGCATAGAGGAGTCTGCCCGCTTTGTGAACGCCGACCGCTTTATTGAGAAGCTGCCCAACGGATACGAGCAGGTCGTGGCCGAAGGAGGATCGACTCTTTCCTCCGGCCAGCGACAGCTGCTCTCCTTTGCTCGTGCACTAGCTTTCAACCCGGAGGTACTCGTCTTAGACGAGGCGACCTCATCAATCGACACCGAGACCGAGCAGCTTATTCAAGACGCCATTGCCAAGCTGATGCACGACCGCACTTCCATCGTCATAGCACATCGCCTATCGACTATCCGCAGTGCAGATCAAATACTCGTTCTCCACCACGGCCAAGTGCGCGAGCGGGGCAAGCACGACGAGCTCATTCAACAGGGCGGCATTTACGCGCGCCTGCACCAGCTCAACTACGACGGCGCGGCGGGGCGAGAATAGACTACGCCTCGCCGTTTTCTAGCTCGTCTCCCTCGGCGCGACGCTCGACGAAATCCTCTACGGCATCGACAACCTGATCGCGCGCTACGCCGGCCTGACGCACAATTTTACGGCGCGTCACATCACCTCGATGCGGAGCAGACAGCATGCCCATGGCCGCGCCAATTAGAACGCCCAACCCCAGGCCTGCCAAGAATGCGCCAATGCCTGTCGATTCTCTCTGTTGCGGATAAAATCGCTGATATCCCATCTCTGTTCCTTTGTTAGAGTATAAACACTCGTCATCTAAAATAACGCACTTTACGGGAAAAGTGCATCCGATACCTATTGAAGAAAATACTCCTAGACCCTATTTTTTTATTTTCAATGCACCTTTATCTTGCCATTTAATCATCTCCAAGCCCCGGAGAAAGCGCGCCCATGGCCAAGGTTTTGCCAAACCCTTCGCACAGCCTCAAAGAATTTCGCATCCTGCCCGGCTATACGCCTACCGATGGCAATGCACCCAAAGTCGAGCTAAAAACGCGTCTGTGCCGAAAGGGGGATGATTTTGTTTACCTCAATACACCCTTTCTGAGCGCTGCGATGCAGGCAGTAACAGGCGTAGAGATGTCCATATCACTCGCGCAGCTAGGCGGGATTGGCATTTTGCCCGTCAGTCAGCCAATAGACGAGCAGTGTGCCAAGGTGGGCCAAGTAAAGCGCTTCAAAGCGGGATTCCAAACCAATATTGTTACGCTGGCTCCCCAACAGTCCATTTCCGAAGTAGCCCGCATCATTCGCAATACGGGTTACACGACCTTTCCCGTTACCCAAAGTGGCCAGTTCCACGACAAGCTTATCGGCATTTTAACGGACAAGGATTTTGACGAACGACGCGACTTGGAATGCACCGTAGAGGAGCGCATGAAGACAGACGTGCAGTCGGGCACAGAGGTGACTGAACTGCGGTCGGCCAACGAACTGATGATTCGCTATGGGCGGGGCTTTCTGCCCATCCTATCCAAAGATGGCATCCTGCAAACCGTCGTATTTAAAAAAGACCTCGATAAGCATCTACGTCACCCAAACGAATCGATTGACAGTCAAAAGCGGCTCCTGGTTGGTGCAGCCATTTCCACGCATCCCGAAGACCGAGAACGCGTGCAGGCCCTTGTTGAACACGACGTCGATGTGCTCGTAATAGACGCATCCGATGGGCACACCGAGTATCAGCGCGAGATGATTCAGTACGTGAAACAGCAGTGCGATACACCCGTCATTGGCGGCAATATTGTTACGTCGGACGGATTTCGCTTCTTGGCCGAAGCCGGTGCAGACGCGGTCAAAGTAGGCATGGGCATCGGTTCCGGTTGCACCACGCAAGAAGTAAAGGCCACTGGACGTGGTCAGGGCACGACGCTTATGGAGGTGGGAGCGACGCGTGACCAATGGCAAAAAGATACGGGCTCGTATATCCCGCTCGTTGCCGACGGCGGCATCTCCGGACCGGCAGAAATGTCGATTGGCTTAGCCCTAGGCGCTAACGCCATCATGATGGGCAATTTCTTCGCTCGCTACACCGAGAGCCAAGGCAGCCTCATGCGCAATGCCGCGGGTGAGATCGTCAAGGAATACTGGATGGAAGGAAGCATGCGGGCCCATAATATGCGGCGCTACGCGCAAACCAAAGAAAACTTTTTTGAGGAAGGCATTTCCGGCTATGTGCCCCATGTGGGCTCCATCTTTGACAAATTGCCCACGGTCGTGCAAATGCTACGAGCCACATTGGCGACGGCCGGATGCAGCACAATAGACAGCCTACACGCCGATGCAGTTCTCGAGATGCAGTCCCCATCTGCTCTGATGGACAGCAAGATACACGACATTGTCCCGATGAACGTAGACCAACAAATTCTCTGAGAGGTCATCACATGAGAGTTCTTATTACTGGTGCCGCCAGCCCGCTAGCTATAGCTATAGCAGACTCTTTGCGCACCGATCATCAGGTTCGTCTGACCGATAGAGAAGAAATCTCTACAGACTTGGAGTTTGTGCGGAGTGACCTAGGACATGATGAAGCGACGGACGCGCTCGTTCAAGGCATCGATGCCATCGTCCATCTGGCCCATGCACCCCGTCCAAACGACGGAGAAAACGAGTGGCTCGATATCAATTCTCGCCGCCACTACAATTTGCTGCTGGCCGCATCGGAGGCCGACGTGTCTTTCGCACTGGTCATCAGCACGCTGGATCTATTCCAACCCTACGATGTTGAAATGACGGTGGGAGAACACTGGCAGCCGCAGCCCAACACTAGCCCGGCCCAACTCGGGGCGCACCTAGCGGAATTCACCGCGCGTGAGTTTGCCCACAGCAATGCACTCGACGTCGCTGTACTCCGCCTCGGGCACGTGGTCCTATCGGAAGATGTTACCGAACAAAAGTACGATCCCATGTGGGTTGACCAACGCGATGCGGCTCGCGCCGTTGGTCTCCTTCTGCAAAAGCGGAAGACGCTGGATCCGCGTCGACCTCGGTCCTATCACGTCCTTCATTTACAGTCCGTATCTGACCGGGCTCGCTTCTCTTCGGAGCGCATTTGCAATGCGCTTAAGTTCCAACCTCAGTATACCTTTGAGGATCGCATATGAAAGTTCTTTTACTAGGCGGCAACGGCTTTCTCGGTCCACACGTGGTGAAAGAGCTCGAAGGCGCCTACGATTTACGTATCACGGATATAGTGGAAATCGACAGTGAACATGAAACGATGCGCGTGGACGTAAGTAACTTAGCCCAGGTTCGCGAAGCAGCACGAGGAACCGATGTAATCGTCAACTGCTCCGTGCTGCGCCCCGACCGCAAAGTCGCTTTTGACGTGAATACGACCGGCACCTACAACGCCGTGCGTGTTGCCGCAGAAATGGGGCACACTCGCTTTATTAACACCGGTCCACATTTCACACAGGTCGGCCCGAGCTACGAACACTACGACTTTGACATCAGTGAGGAGGTCCCGCTCCACTCGGGCCTTAACCTCTACGCACACAGCAAGTCAATTGGTCAGGAAATCTGCCGCGTCTTTAGTGCGAACTATCCCCTGCACGTTCTCACGACGCTCTTTCTGAGCTTCCGCGATGCCGAGCCACCCGAAGGCCAGCAAGGCAAAGATACGAATCCCTTTTCCGTTACCTTTGCCGACGCAGCACGCGCCCTGCGCAAATGCTTAGAGGTAAATCTGAAAGTTCTGCCCTCTCGCTGTGAAATATTTCACATCACAACTGATACGCCACACGGTCGCTATCACAACCATAAAGCACGGAGTCTTCTAGGGTGGAAGCCCCATGACACACTCGAAGGCTACTGGCGTACACGGGCAGACTAATATCATGGCGTATGCCCAGGTTTTTTACGGACCAGACCACCCCCTAAAGGCATGCGACGTACCCCTGCCTTCTTCACTACAGGCGGGAGAAGTCCTAGTCGAAATTGCTCTGGCAACCATCTGCGGGTCAGACCTTCACACCCTCTCTGGACATCGGCCGGAGCGAACGCCGTGTATTCTGGGCCACGAAGCGGTCGGACACGTCGTCGCTGTGGGCAGTGGGCGACCCGATCTGCGCATGGGCGACCGGATCACGTGGAGTATCGCCGACAGCTGCGGATCGTGTTTGGCATGTAGCGATTACAACCTGCCTGAAAAATGTGCAGACTTGTTTAAATATGGTCATGCTCCGCTCGACGATGGTAGCGGCCTCAATGGCTGTTATGCATCGCACATACTCCTGCGTCAGGGAACGCATATTGTCACGCTACCCGATAGGCTCGCAGACGCAACGGTCGCACCGGCCAACTGTGCGTTAGCCACTGTAGTCAACGCAGCAGAAACGCTTCCCGGTCGATGCGATTCCGTGCTAATACAAGGAGCCGGCCTTCTCGGCTTGTACTGCTGTGCTCTGCTGGCAGAACGCGGCATCAAACGCATATACTGCATGGACCTTCACGTCGAGCGTCGCCGACACAGCGCCGACTTCGGCGCAATCCCTGTAGAGCACGTACAGGACGTGCTGGTGCGTGAAAAAGAGGGAGTAGATGCGGTTTTTGAGCTAGCGGGGGCGTCCGTGCTACTCAAGGACGGTTTGGAGGCCCTGCGGCCCGGAGGATTCTACATCCTAGTAGGCATGGTGCACCCCGACACACAGATCGACCTGACGGGCGAACAAATCATCCGCAAATGCGTCACCATGCGCGGAGTGCACAACTACAGCCCACGTCATCTCAATTCCGCAGTCGCATTTCTATCGCGCACAGCGTCACTCAATCCGTACGATGAGCTCGTCAGTCCACCCATCCCGCTGAGCGAGTTGGATCGCGCCATAGAGCTGGCCCAATCCCAGCGATTTTCCCGCGTTTCGCTCATTCTGTCGTAAGGGTATTTCCTTGAAAAAAAAGAAAGATATTGCCGTTATAGGCGGAGGTATCGTAGGCATAGCACACGCCCTTACAGCAGCACAAAACGGGCTATCCGTTGTACTATTTGAGCGTTCACCGCAAGCTGCGGGTGCCTCGATACGCAACTTCGGCATGATTTGGCCCATTGGACAGGCGCCCGGAGCAATCCATCAACGCGCACTGCGCACCCGAGATATTTGGGCAGATATCGCACCGGCTGCAGGCATATGGTATCAGCCCACCGGATCGCTCCATCTAGCCTATGCAGAGGACGAAATGGCCGTCCTGTCCGAGTTCGCACAGCAGGCGCCAGCACTGGGATACAACGTTGAACTCCTCAGTTCGCAGGAAGTTCAAAGCCGCAGTAATGCAGTGCGCCCCGACGGGCTCAGGGGCGGCATATGGAGTACAAGCGAGGCATGCGTCGACCCTCGTCAAGCCATTGCAGAACTACCGAACTTTCTCGCTCGCGAATACGGGGTTGAGCTGTGTTTCTCCACGCCCGTCCAGGCCCTTGACCTGCCTAACATATACACGCCTTCAACCACTTGGCGCGCCGAACGAGCTGTCGTATGTAGCGGGGTCGACTTCGAGAGCCTCTATCCCTCTATTTACCAATCGAGCGGCCTAACTCGCTGTAAGCTGCAGATGATGCGCACGGTTCCTCAACCCGACAGCTGGCAATTGGGCCCCATGCTAGCAGCAGGCCTGACTCTGCGCCACTACGCCGCGTTTAGGCAGTGTACTTCTTTGGCATCGTATTCCGCACGAGTCAGCCGCGAAAATCCGGAGTTCGACCAGTGGGGTATTCACGTCATGGCTTCGCAAAACGGGTTGGGAGAGATCACCATCGGCGATTCACACGAATACGATTGGCATCCAGATCCTTTTGACAAACCAGAAATCGACCAGCTTGTTATGGCATATCTACAAACCTTCCTAACGGCCCCAACGCTTCACATAGCACAACGATGGAGTGGCCTATATGCCAAACATCCAACCGATGCCGACTTTGTCGCAGCCCCCGCACCCGGCGTACGCATCGTCAACGGCGTGGGAGGTGCTGGCATGAGCACGTCGTTCGGTCTTGCGGAAGAAGTTTTTGCCAGCTGGACTTGATTGATCCCCAAATGATGCGCACCCGATAGAAGACGCAGTTCGCAATGCGTGCACTTAAAGGAAGGCGATAATGCATATCAGAGAACACGTCTACTACTTTTTAGAACCGGGTGACGATACGGGACGAGCCATCGACGTCGCCATTATCGTTTTGATCTTTCTCAACGTCGTAGCCCTTATTCTAGAGACTGTAGAATCGGTCTATAGCGCCCATCAAGCCGCCTTCGCTGCGTTTGAATACATTTCCATTGCCGTCTTCTCCATTGAATACATCTTGCGTATCTGGTCCTGCACCACGAATACCCGATATGCCCATCCCCTCTCTGGACGCCTGCGCTTTATTGTATCTCCTCTAGGCATAATCGACCTCCTGGCTATACTACCCTTTTTTCTACCCTTTTTCGGTGTCGACTTACGCTTCGTACGCACCGTGCGCATACTGCGCATTTTTCGCATCGTAAAGCTCGCGCGCTACTCGCGTGCCTTACGCCTCCTAGGCCACGTCGTGCACCAACGCAAAGAAGAGTTGTTGAGCATATTCTTTGTCTTGTTGACGCTGCTCATTATTTCTTCCTCTCTCATGTTCTTTGCCGAGCACAGTGTGCAACCCAAAGTGTTTTCCAGTATTCCAACTACCATGTGGTGGGGCATTGTCACGCTGACTACGGTCGGCTACGGAGATGCCTATCCGATAACCCCTCTGGGACAAACGATAGGGGCGATTATTGCTATCCTTGGCATAGGCATGTTTGCTCTACCAGCCGGCATATTGGGTGCAGGATTTACAGAAGAATTAGAGAAGATGCGTCAAAACAAAGAGGACGAACTCACACACTGTCCCCACTGTGGAGAACCGCTATAAAGTCGGACTGGGCCATCAACGGCTCGGTCTGAGCTTCGCTTTAATCCAACTCCAAGGTGAATTCACTACGGCCGTGTCGATATCGTCGCGCATTTCCAGATCGAAAGAGCCCTGAGAATTTGTATCCTCCTCGAAGATATCGGCAATCGGCGAGTAGGTGTAGTAGTCGACCCTGTCTTCGAGCGGTCTAAACACGTAATATCGCAGCAGCATAATTTCCTGTTTGTCGCATTGATAATCGACGACAAAGTTTTGTGCCACACCGCCGTCCGGACCGAAGGTCAGAAAACGCGTCTCCCGTGCGCAGCTGTGTCCTGCGTTGGACAGGACAATATTATCGTGCTGAGTTAGAATATCCCTCTTGATCGTACTCGTCTCTAAGGTGTCGTGGGTGCCGAGCAACACCTTGTGCTCGGGGTGGGCGGCGATGACTCCATTAGCCCAGGCTCGCGCACCCGGATTATCCGTGCCCCAAGGATCGTGCGACTGAACATTTATAAACAGGAAATCCTCGCCGTAGAAATTGAATACCTGATAAGAATTGTGAATACCTTCGTAACTTCCACCCCACCAGGGCTCGCTCTCAAAGTTGGCGACCGGGAAGTATTTATTAATTGAGCTAATACTGTCGTGGTTGCCCTGATTGACCACAAACGGAATCTGGCCGTAGAGTTTGTTCCAGGCGACGCTTGCCCTATCCCACTCGGCAAAAAAGCTGCCGCTCTCCACAATATCACCCAGTCCCTGCACAAACTTTATGTTGAGCTGATCGCGCGTTGCCACCAACCAGTCAAAAGCCGAGTGCATATAGGCGATAGGGGCGTTGCTTCTGTCCTGTGAATAGTGCTGGGTATCGGGAATGACGAAAAGCGTCCATTCCCCTTTCTCGGGATTGGCGACCAGACGAGGGTCAACCGTCTCGGCGACAGAGGAAAAAGACGCCAGGTGGAGGACGATGAATAGGGCCCAGCAATGGATTGACGTCAATCTTACCTGCTCCGCGCGACTAGAGCTCATCTAGCGCCACCTTGCGGCCCTCGGCTAGACTGACCTGAACGGCTTCCGTAAACTGCATGTAGCGCACGCCGTCGTCGAAATGAGTATGCGTTACCGCACGCCCCTGTAAAATCGCATCGATAAA
Source organism: uncultured bacterium (assembly GCA_964011675.1). GTDB lineage: Bacteria > Latescibacterota > UBA2968 > UBA8231 > UBA8231. The sequence continues at coordinate 57,876 of CAXGPR010000006.1, read as the reverse complement.
ATCTTCCTCCACACGCCAAGCATTGCGCGGCAGTTCGGGCACTTCCAACGGACGATAGGAAGCGTCGTCTGAGCCGGCGATCCACACGCGCCCAGGTTCAATGGCAGATCCACCCTCCATTTTGAAGCTGCCTTTTGTCCCGTAAAATTCAAACGTCGAACCATCTCCCAAGCGAGCAACGCTGCTAAGATGATAAACCGCCTGGGCGCCGTTTTCCAGCTCTGCCAAAACGCCCAAGCTATCGGGCACATCGACTGGACGCACCAATCCATACTCTGAGTCCACGCGCTCCGCTGTAAACGTCGCGCTATTGGCTAGCACGTGCTTTTCGTGGCCGGCATAGCGACGCACCGTCTCGTTGAGAATGCCCAAGGTCATTATGTTTTGCCCCGAAAAATCCCGCCGCTGACGCCAGTGCAACGGAGTGTCTGGATTGTAGACGCCCCCCAAACCGCGCACTTCGATTTCGATGAGATCACCGAAGAAACCGTCTTCTAACATCTTTAGTAAGAGCGGCTCTGCCGCCAAATACATCGGCGCTGGAACAATCATCGCAACGCCGTCGCTAGCGACGGCCGCCGCCTGCATTTGCCTAGCTTCGGCCAGATTCATACACATACGCGCTTCCGTCAGCACGTGCTTACCCGCTGATAAAGCTTCTAGCGAAATGGGACAGTGCATGTAGGGCCATGTTCCAATACACACCGCGTCAACGCTGTCGGAATGTACCAGCGCCTTCCAATCTTCAAATGCATGCGGAATATCCAGCTCCTCTGCTGCACGCTGACTCGAGGTGAGGGAGCGGTTACACACGGCCGTAATCTCAACGTCTGGAATAGAGCGAAAGCCGGGAATATGCTGAAGGCGGGTATTGGCACCCGCACCGATGATACCAATTCGAAGCGTCACGATAGACTCCTTGTATGTAAAATTACTGCCATTCGTAAAGCGTCTTGCGCGCCTGCGCGTATTCCTCCGATGAGCGGAGAATAGCCGTAGCGCCGCCCGAAGCAACCTCAATCAAACGCGCACTGACGGGCTCATAGGCAGCGCGCGGAGCAACCGCTCCTTTGGCAACCAAAATCTTTTGCTGAGAAGGTTGGATACCCACGCAGGTGATCTGATGTATGCTATTGGGCGAAGACCGACTGCTGTTGAGCACGAGGAGTCCCTTGCCCTGCACGTCGACCACCGCGGTGAGCCCCTGATTAAAAAACCGGCCGCCGCCGTGCCGGCGCTCGGTCTCTTCATACGAGCCGTCATGCAGCGTCCGGACGCGGCCCTCAATTGACAGCGTAGAACCGTGCACGTCGTCGGTTTTACCCCCGACACGCAAAGCGACTTCGGCGCCTATTCCAGCCTCGAAGCAGGCCTGCACGCTCTCTGGATCCCAGAGAGTGCACACCCATTTTTCAGCCTGCTGACGCACGAGTTCCTCAAGCACAAACGTCGAGTCCCCCGAAGACCCTCCGCCTATATTATCGCCGAAGTCGAGCAAACACACGGGAAACTCACTGCCTTCTATTGCCTGCTGCACGGCCTGCTGAGGATTAGCCACCTGCGGCTTGAGCTGCTCACGCACGTCCCATATCGCCTGCTCAATCGTACGCGCTTCGCGCTGGGCGCGCTCCTCATCGCCATCGGTAATAACAACCACAGAGGGGCCCATATGCGGCACGTCGGCATACTGATATCCCGCGGCAATGCTGCAGGCGAGTATACCTTCCTGTCCCTCGAGTTCTATGGCCTTCTGCATTAGCGGCTGCATGGGAGCCACACTCGTGTTGTGGTGATATATATTGAACAGCACCTCGGGCTTGGCCAACGCCATAGTCGGCTTGATCTCGCCGCGGATCGTACGCGCAAGAATAGAAGCCGCCTGCAAACCGCACTCGCGCTGGTCGATATGCGGGTTCGTTTTATAAATCACAAGCGCATCAGCGGCCTCGACTAGTTCGGGAGGCACGTTGGCGTGGTAGTCGTGTGTAACGGCAATCGGCACATCGTCTCCGACTAACTCACGCACTCTACGCACGGTTTCAGCATCTCCGTGTGGATACGCCTCAGCTACCATAGCCCCGTGCAACGCTAGTAGTATGCCGTCTACTCGAGGCCCTTCTTGCAGGCCGTCGAGTATCCGCCCCACAAAGTGCTCATAGGCCTCCCATTCGACCGCAGCAGCAGGCGTCGCTCCTGCAGCCACTATCGGGAAGATATCATACCCGAACTGCTCGGCTCCGGCTATGTATCCGGCAATCTCATGAAACGTACTGGCATAGTGTGATAGAATGGCCTCTCCCTCACACACGCCAAAATCTCCCAGTCGAGTGGGCTGTGAATAAAAGGTATTTGACTCATGAGCAAATCCCGCCACGGCTATTCGCATATCGTCTCCTCTAGGATCGGCTTAAACCAATAGATGATGTTCAAACCTCACGGGCGTAGCAGCTCGAGTAAACTGGAACCTGTCATCAGCTGAACAGCCGTCAGAACGAGCACGCCATACACCACTCGGTTGAACCATAAATCCGTGCAATGTGCGTTGAGAAATACGCCCAATTTAACGCCTGCATAGGCCAGGGGCGCAAGCAAAAGGGTCATCTTAAAAATGTCGTAGTGAAAAAGACCCAATCCCCAATAAGGAGGGACTTTTATGAGATTGAGCGCTGCAAAAAACACAACCGTCGTACCGACAAACTGCTGCCGCGGCAGCTGCTGCGGCAGTAAATACACGACTACGGGCGGTGCACCAGCGTGCGCGATCGTAGAAGTAAAGCCAGAAAAAGCCCCCATCAGAACGCCCTCGGCCGGGCCGGGATGGCGCTTCTGTGCCGCACCCAACACAAAGGAACGCCCAACCTGAAAAAGGACAAATACGAGCGCCAAAGCCCCTAAGCCCACTTCCAAGATGCGTTCGTGCTGGCTGAAATAGCCAAAAAAGAAGGCCCCTGCTCCTATGCCTATACAGGCGCCGGGCAGAAGCCTCTTGATGCTCTTACGGTCGTAATTTTCGCGATAGTGTCGTATCGCGAAAACGTCGCAGGCAATGAGCAAGGGAAGCATTAGTGCAGCCGCATCAGCAACGGGCATGGCAAGCGCTAAAAGCGGCGTGGCTATAATGCCAATACCCCCGCCGAACCCCGCCTTGGCCACCCCCATCAACAGCACTGCGCAAATAGCGCAGGCCCAAACTTCAGCCGAATAAGCTGGAAGCACTACTCCCCTTCTACGTGCGTCACCTCAATATCAAGGTCTTCGCGGTTTGCTACTCGATCTACTTGACCGTCTTTGACCCACACAACGCGATCAGATACGCTCAGCATCTTGTGATCATGGGTCGCCGAAATGATCGTAACGCCAGAATCCTTGTTCATCTCGCGCAGCAGTTCGATTATTTCCGTGCCCGTGCGCAAGTCGAGGTTAGCCGTAGGCTCGTCGGCCAGCACAACGGCCGGATCGTTGGCCAACGCACGCGCCACGGCCACGCGCTGCTGCTGTCCACCGGACAGCTCGTTTGGTTTGTGCGCGTATCGCTCTGCCAGACCCACTTTCCCCAACAACTCCATCCCCTTGTCGCGCGCTTCGTCGCTCGTCAATCCCGCAAACACCATCGGCAGCGTGACATTTTCTAGCGCCGTCATAACCGGTATCAGGTTGAATGATTGGAAGATATAGCCAATTTTTCTACAGCGCAGCCACGCAAGCTCGTAGGCGTCGAGCTGAGCTACGTCGACCTCATCTATGTAGACTTTACCTTCAGACGGCTTGTCTAGGCCACCCACCATGTTGAAAAACGTGCTCTTACCCGATCCAGAAGGCCCCATGATTGACAAATACTCGCCCGTATAGATTTCCATATCTACACCGCGCAGAGCGTGCACTTCAATCTCACCCATCTTGTACAACTTCTTCACCTGCTGCGTTCGCACAACGGTCCGCTGTTCTTCCATCTCAACCGTCGTGCCCGCTTGTTCTTGCGCCTGGCTCATCAGTGGTTTCCTCTTGTATTAAGTATCGGAACGCATTGCTTCAACGGGTTCCATCTTCGCTGCGCGATAGGCGGGTAGCAGAGCGCCAATAAGCGAGAGTAGCGTGCCGGCGACCAGCGCATACAAAGCGGACTGCACGATCCCAGCCGCGGGAAAGTAGTCGATAACAAAGCCCCCGTAGTCAAGCAGCGCCAATCCAAGCGTGAGTAGAAAACCGATGGCAATGCCAGCGGCCGTGCCCGCGACCCCCTGAAAAGTCGACTCGAGCAGGAACAGTTTTACAATAAACGAGTCTAGTGCTCCCAGACACTTCATCGTACCAATCTCGCGAAAGCGCTCCGTTACCGACATCAACATGGCGTTGGCGATACCGACGACGCATACCAAGAGCGAAAGGCCGATAAGCCACATCTGCTTAGACTGCTCTTCCTGCAGGCGCGCCTTGGCCTCCTCCGATTCAGCTCCACCATCGGTGAGCCCGGTTTCTACGCCCTTCTTTTGCAGCAGTAGGTTAATTTCGCTCTTGTTCACGTCGCGTAAACTTGAAACGATCTCGTTGCTGCTCCAGACAGACATTAGAAATGCGATAGCCAACACGACGCCGCTGGTTGTAATCAACGATCGACCAAAGCGGATTTTAAGGCTGCGCAAGCTAATTTCTACCGCGCGACTCATCGGCAGAATAATCTTCCTGCCCCCTGCAACTTCAATTCCTGACATAGGTAGTAATCTCCGAATAATAACCAGCGTTCACAATACGCATAAGTCGAGCAAAAATCAATAGCGCCTGGCGACTAATTCCGCCGCTTCAGCCATATGCGCAAGGGCCGCTTCAAGCTGCTTGTCGGTCTGTAGATAAACCCGGTAATATTCCTCTTCTCCCCACAGCACGCGAGCAAATCCAGCCTTTAGCTGGTCGCGCACGAAAGTCCGATGTACTGCGAGCGTAGAATCGCTCGTCGTGGGCATCTTATCAAAGACGAAATCCTCCCACGCCTGAACCGTTTCTCCATCGACCTCATACCCCGACAGATAATCCGAAAATGCAGCCGGCCAATCGCTGTGCATACCCAACCAGTAGCCGCAAAAATCAGCCAAATAGCCCTGAGAAAGGATTTCAACGGCAAACTCACTGTATTCCTCGGCGGGCAGCATGACGTCCGGCGTGATCCCTCCCCCTCCATATACGCGCCTGCCCAGCGCAGTGTAAAACACGGACTTACCTACGTGCAGGCTATCCACGCTACTGGGGTCGATCCCTTTGATACCTTCCTCATAGTAGGCGTGCACATCGTCGGTATAGGGACGCTGAATCAGCCTGCCAAGCGGCGTGTAATAGCGCGCCACCGTCAGCAAGAGCAAACCGCCGTTCCTGCGCAAGGGAAACTGACCCTGTACTAGCCCCTTGCCAAAGCTCGTCTCACCAGCGACGAGGCCCATGTCTAAATCTTGGACCGCACCGGCCACGATCTCCGAAGCGCTGGCGCTCCCGCGGTTGATCAGTACAACCAGAGGTAACGATGCACCTAACCCCTTGCGTGCACGATATTCCTCGCGATTTCCTTTGCGCCCTTCCGTATAGACGATCAGTTGGCCTGCGTCTAAGAAAAAGTCGGCAACTTCAACGGCTTGATCCAGTAGACCGCCCCCGTTGTCACGCAAATCCAGAACAAGCGAACGCATACCCTGATCGCGCAGCGCATTTAGGGCCTCATCCAGTTCGTCTGCCGTCGTCTCACCAAAGCGCACCATGCGGACATAGCCGACGTCGGGAGTCAGCATATAGGCATAGGGCACGCTGCGAATGGTTACCCGATCCCGGCGAATCTCGTAGTGCAGCAACCCTTCGCGCCCCTGGCGGGCGACTCCAACGCGCACTAGGGAGCCACGCGCACCGCGCAGTTTATCCATCACTTCTTCGTCGCTGATACCCAGCGTGGAAACCCCCTCGATCTCGGCAATGTGATCACCCGCACGTAGCTTACCATGGGAAGGAGATCCAAAAATCGGAGCAATAACCAGAAGCCTGCCATCGCGGACTTCAAAGTAGATGCCAATTCCCTCAAAGTCACCGCGAAAACGCTCGACCATATCTTCGTAGTCGGACGGTCCCAAATAGCTGGAGTGAGGATCGAGCGCGGCGAGCATACCCCATATCGAACCGCGCACGAGAGAATCGGGCGAGACGGTTTCCCTAAGAGATGATTCCAGCAGTTTGAACGCCTCGATTAAACGCTGGCGCTGTGCACGATCTCCGGAGCGGTCTGCTTCCCAATCCTGCTCAAGCGAGAGGGCGTCATCTTCAGAAAGCACGTCCAGCATACCGTCGATACCTGCGTCTATGACGCGCAGGCTGTCAACTTGGTCGACGTAATCGCTGTGAATTCGCTCCCGCACCTCAAATACCAGCGACATGTCTTCACCTCCCTCTCGCGCCGTGCCATAGCGCAGGTCGGAAAACACATAGACGACGGCGAAGACCGCTACAAACAGCAAACCGCTCGACAGCAATACCCCTTCTCTCCTAGCCACGCGCTCCTAGTTTTCTCAGCTATCTGATGAAGTAATCTCAACCAACGGCATGGAGCCCGACGCCTCGTGCTCATCCTCGTGCATTTCAGCAAACCCCACGGGCACCATGCATACGCGCAACTTTTCCCTCCCCCATCGCTCCTGTCCGTGATCAAGTGCCAGCGAAAGCGTGCCCGGCACAAAGATCAGCGTATCAATACGAAAAGACGCGAGCAGTTCGCCGAGCTGGCTGTGATTGCCCACGACGGGACGCCCTGCAAACAGAGACGGACCAGTCGCATCGCCGGGGTCCACAACGCCGACCAGATCGCTCGCGGTAAAGCCGTACTGATTCCACTTTTCTATAAAAAACTCCGCCTGCGAGTCGACCCCAACCAAGAGCGTTCGCTCGCGATCTCCGACGGCACTCCGCTTGCGCCCTAGCCAGCGAACGCCGAAACGCCAGCCGGCCAACAGAACGACGTTACACGCCCAGGCAGCGCCGGCAGCCAAACGAGAAAAGTTATACGCCTTGAAGAAAAATACGAGCGTCAGAATAATGGCGAAGCCCAACGATACGCCAACCACAGCCCACACAGGGGAATAGCGACGACGACCGTACATGCCCAACGCAGCAAAGGTGAGGAGCCATACCAGCGCTGAAACGACATATACCATCAGCCACTGTTCGTCTGAATACGGCGGCAGCGAGAGCCAGCGCGTCGGCTCGGCCTCTAGGCCAACTTGCCCGCTGATTCGCTCTATCTGGTGCATGATCGGAGCTAGGGCTTCGTGATAGCGGACGGCCAGGCCCAGCTTTAATCCGAAAAATATCAGCAGCCCATCTAAAAACGGCAGGAAAAGCGCCTGAACACCCTTGGCCAAGAAGCGAAGCATTCCATAGAGCGCGATGCCAATGTGCAAAATCCAAGGGGGAAAAAAACGGTAGCGCTCTTTCATATGCTTGTCGACAAAAATCGACATCGCCTTACTCTTGCGATAGAGGATCCGCAGCGGCACGCCGCGCCCGCTCTCACCGCGAAAGTGCACAATCTCCGTGCTCGGCGTGTAAAATATCTTCCAACCCGCTCGGTGTATCCGATAGCACCAGTCTATATCTTCTCCATACATGAAGTAGTCTTCATCTAGGAGTCCAACCTCGTCCATCGCCTCTTTACGCACGAGCATACACGACCCTGAGAGCACGTCGACTTCAGCGCACTCTTCCGGATCGAGAAACGTCATGTTGTAACGAGCTATAGTCGGATGGTTGGGAAAAAAGCGACTGAGGCCGGACATCTTGCAAAACGCGGCCAGCGGCGTAGGAAAGCCGCGGCGGCTGTCCAGCTGCAACGTGCCGTCTGGATTTAGGATCTTACAGCCCGCCGCCCCGGCTTCTGGGTGTCTGTCCATAAAATCGACTAAATGACGGAACGTATCAACGCGCACAATTGTATCTGTGTTGAGCAGCAGCACGTAGCGGCCCCGCACTTGGCGCAGTGCCACGTTATTACCGGCTGCAAATCCCGTATTAGACGTATTTCTCAGCAGGTGAACGTCGGGGAAGGCGCGTTCGACCATGTCGGCGCTACCGTCGTGCGAGGCATTATCGACTACAAAAATCTCGGCCTCAATACCTTCGATAGCAGCGCGAACCGAATGCAAAGCCTGCTCTGTAAGGTCACACGTGTTGTAGCTGAGGAGGACGACGCTAAGTTCCATACTGCATCACGGTCTTCGCTAAGATTTAAACAATTTATACGCGGTAAAGTAGAGTAGCTGTTTGGCAAAGAGCACGTATTCTTTGGCGTTGAGCTTGCTCTGGCTAAACTGCCTATTGCGAAAGATAAACGGCACGGACATATGCGTCTTAACCTGCCCCTTCACCAGGATTTCCAACAGGATCTTATACCCAGAAGAGGTCAACTCTAGGTCGCCGAGTCCTCCTCTGTGCAGGAAAAAGTACCCCGATAGGGGATCTTCGACACCCGTTAAGAGGCGAGCGAATCCAACGCCCGTCAGCGAGGTAAGCCGGCGGTGTAAGGCCCACTTTTCAACCTTGCTCGTCTCACCAAAGCGACTCCCTATGGTAATATCGTATTCTCTCAGGCCGTGAATCAGTTGGGGCAGTATGGAAGGATCGTGGCTCAAGTCGGCGTCTATAACGCCAATGTATTCGCGATCCGAAAGAGCAAAGCCCTCCATTACAGCCGATCCCAGCCCGAGTTTGCCAGCGCGATGCACCACCTGCAGAGGGTAGGTTTCTTTGAGTCCTTCTGCCACCTCGCCGGTGCCATCAGGAGAATTGTCGTCTACGACGATTAACTCCACATCAATATCGGGCTCGGATCCTATTACAGAGAAGATTTCCTCGGCGAGGATAGGTATGTTCTCGCGCTCATTGTAGGTCGGCGTTATGAGCGAAACGCGCAGCATGTTATCCGTCATACATTTCTCGCATTGATAATAGAGCTGAAGTCACGACAAAAGTCTCCGTTGTGCAATACGTCTTCTAAACTCTGCGAAAAACTCATGGGTTCCCACCCCAAATGACGCCGCAATGCATCCGTCGAAAGCCCCGAGCGCAGAGGCCGCCGAGCCGGTTGCGCAAGGTCTGCAGTTAATCCCTGCGCGACGCGGTCGGGATCCAAGCCAAAAAATAGGGCCAACTGCACGACCTGTTCGTAGCGCGTCATAAAACTACCGCCCCCAACGTGCCATAAACCGACACTGTCCAACGCACACAGATCAACCAGCGCACGCGCTAGATCCGCTGCATACGTTGGATTTCCCCACTGATCGGCGACGATGCGCAACGTTTCGCCGCGCGCCAGCGTCTGCAGCGGCCACGTCAACATATTGGGACGCGTCCCGGTGACGTAGCCATATAGCCACATCGTGCGCACGACAATACCACGCTTCAAACCGCCGAGCACAACCCCCTCGCTCTCCAGCTTCAGAGCGCCGTACGTGGACAGCGGTCCCGTGGGATCCTCCTCTCCATACGGCCCATTTTTTCCGTCAAATACGTAGTCCGTGGACACGTGTGCAAGTCCTACGTCTGCAGCCTGGCAAGCCGCGACGAGGTTTTCGACCATGCCCACGTTGACCCTGCGCGCATCGACTGGATCCAACTCGCAGCCATCGACGTTCGTTATCGCAGCCGTATTGATTACCCAATCCGGCCGGTGCTCTTGCAAAAGCCCAGTCAGCAGAGCGCGATCGGCGAGGTCAACGGCTATACAGGGTACATCTCCTACGGCACCCTTTGAGCGAGACCATCCGATCCACTCGTGTTCTCCCCCCATGCCCAGCATACAGCGTCCTAAGAAGCCGTATGCACCCGTAACAATTATTTTCATTGTCGTTCGGACTCTCCGTATGCAACCTGCAGCAGCGACCAGTGTGCGGCGACTCTGTACTGGCCGTCCAGAAAACGCGCCCGCTCTACCAACGCTTCGGCGCGCGCGCGATCGTTCTGTCTGTAGTACCACTCTGCCATCAGCGCGTTTCCCACTGGATATCCGTCGTCGGCAACAGAAAAGTCTTCTGCAACGGGCCAGCGCCATCCGGCAGAAAATGTTCCCCGCTCTTCCGCGTAAAGCTGACTCTCGGCAAATTCGACTACCCGTCGCATCGCGTCCCCGACAGCAGGCTGCTCAAACCGATACTGCACAGCCTGTAGGGCAAGGGCCACTAACGCTTGGTCGACCAACAGTCCCTGCGGTCCCTCAGCTCTGCAGGCATGCCGAACTTCCCCCTCTTCACCAATGCAGTGTGCCAGCAGGAAATCGACGGCGTTCTCTGCTATATCGGTAGAAACCGCCCGATCTCTCTGCTCCGCAATCCGCATAAGCGCGATCACCGCGCTGGCAACCCGATCGGCATAGAGGCGTTCATCGGTCCACCAACGCCCGTCATTCAGCCGAACCTGCCTGCCGCGCAGCGCACCCGTAACGGGATCGAGTAATTCGCGCTCTACATACCTTACCCATGCATCCACCGGCGCGTGCCGACCTAGGTCTACCAGCAGCTGCACGGTCTCTGCCTGATTGAGCACGTCTCTATCTCCTACGGGCTGTAACCAATCAGGCGTATAGGAGTAGAGTGCAAAAGCGCCGCTGGAACGATCGCGCAGCGGCGAACGCAGAAACGCCGTTACCGCCTTTTCTACCACAGAGCGCGACTGAGCGCCATCCGACGCGGACGCGTAGTGCCAGAGAAAGCGCAGGGCCTGCCCGTGCACGTATTTCTGCGGACCAAATAGCCCCCCGTGACGCGGGTCGGCAGCAGACAGCAAACCCGCGCGAACATCGGCCAAATCAACCGCAAGTGGAGCCTCTGCGGCAGGCCCTATCGAACTGATCTCGTCGCCGGCGCGGTCAAAGGCATTCAAGATGCGCAATAAGTACGATTCTACGTGACGCGGCGGAATATCCGTAGCACGGGCAACGATTTGCCCATCAGGTCTGGCGATGACCAACGACGGACACCCGCTGGTCCGCAGGTAGCGCACTGCGTCGGGCCACAGAAAGGGATCGACCCGCACCCCCCAGTAGCGTTTTTCCACTAGTTCCTTCAGCAGCGAAGAGGGGGCAGCGAATAACCCCTCACATCCGGGTCCAGCCACGTAAAAAAGCAGCGGGCGCTGGGCGCGTCCGATGACCGCCTCAACCTCTTCCCATGCATGCCACGTCAGCGCCTCGTCTTGCCACACGTACGCCGCCCCGCTGGGCGGCGCAGCAGCGGTATCGGACCGAGGCTCCTCTACCTGCGGAGGGAGCGACTCTTCCCGCGGCGCACACGCGCAGAGTGAGAGGATCAGAATCAGCCATTTCATCTCAAAAAAGCGCGCGTGAAAGTCCCGACGAAGAAGACACCAATACTTCGCATCTCATTTATATTCAACTATTTCCGACATCATATAAAAAACTTTGCCAAATCTACGTGTTGCCCCAACCAACGTCAAGCAGGACGAATGTGACTTTACCTCGCTATCCAATCTCTGCTATATTAGCCTTCTGCCTCAAATACAACAACAGGGAGAGGGGCTATGCATCCCTTAGAAAAAGCGGCTTTGGGCCGCAGCGGTCTCCAAGTAACTCGCCTGGGCCTGGGCTGTGCCGCCATTGGTGGCCTCTACGGCGATATACCCGACGATCAGGCGACGCAGGTAGTGCACAAAGCACTCGATCTCGGCCTCAATCTATTCGATACGGCACCGCTATACGGTTCGGGAAAGAGCGAGGAGCGATTGGGACGCGCCCTGCGCGACGTTCCGCGGGACTCGTATGTTCTAGCCTCTAAGGTGGGTCGCCTGTTGGTCGCCAGCGACGACGGCCAGCGCGATGGATCCATCTTTGACAATCCGCCCCCGTTCAAACCAGTATTCGACTTCAGCTACGACGGCGTCATGCGCTCCTTGGAAGAGAGCCTCAAACGCCTGGGCGTAGACCGGATTGATATCCTGCATATCCACGACCCAGATGCCCACTGGAAAGAAGCCATAGAAGGCGCCTACCCAGCCCTCGAGCGACTCCGCGCCGAGGGCGTTATTAGCGCCGTCAGCGCCGGCATGAATCAGTGGGAGATGCTGGCGCGCTTTGCACGCGAAGGAGACTTTGACTGTTTCCTGCTGGCCGGTCGCTACAGTTTGCTAGACCAAAGCGCGCTGGACGAACTCTTACCGCTTTGCACAGAGAAAAACATTGGTATTATGGCAGGCGGCACCTACAACAGCGGCATTCTCGCCAAGGGAGCCAAGCCCGGCGCCACCTATAATTACGGGGAGGCACCGGCAGATATTATGCAGAAGGCCCAGGCCATCGAAGCCGTAGCCGAACGCCACGGTGTCGACGTAAAGGCGGCCGCCTCGCAGTTTGTCTTTGCACATCCAGCCATTACTTGTATCATCCCCGGCACGCGCCAACCCGCACGCGTCGAGGAAAACTTTAACCTGCTGATAGATGAGATTCCCTCGGCGTTCTGGGATGATCTACGCGCTGAAAGCTTGGTGCACGAGAGCGCTACCCTCCCCGAGGCAAGCCATTGAGCATATTTATCAGCGGGGGAGCGGGCTTTGTGGGATCGAGCCTAGCGCGGCGCTATCGGGAGAAATATCCCACGCGGCGCATCGTCGCCTTTGACAACCTGAGACGGCGCGGCTCTGAACTCAACTTGCGCGCATTCAAAGATCTGGATATTGAGTTTGTTCACGGTGACATTCGCGCGGCAAATGATTTCAGTGAAGTCCAGGGCGAGTTCGATCTGTTTATAGATGCTGCAGCAGAACCCTCTGCGCATGCAGGCGCTGACTCATCACCGCACTACGTGCTAGACACAAATCTCGTAGGGACGCTCAACAGCTTAGAATTTGCGCGTAAACGCTGTGGGAATATGATATTCCTTTCCACGTCGCGCGTGTATTCGGTCCCCGCACAGCGCGCAATTCCCCTACTCGAAGAACCAACGCGTTTGTCCATTGACACAGCTGCAACGCTCCCTGAAGGGCTATCTGAAAACGGTATATCTGAGACGTTTGACACGGCGCAATTCCGCTCCATATACGGTGCGACAAAGCTGGCATCTGAGCTCTTTGTGCAAGAGTACTGCGCGATGTATAACCTGCGCGCATTGATCAATCGATGCGGTGTAATTGCGGGCCCCGGCCAGTGGGGCAAAGTCGATCAGGGCGTCTATACGCTGTGGGTTGCTGCCCACTATTTTGGCCAGCAGCTGAGCTACACGGGCTTTGGGGGAACCGGCAAGCAGGTGCGCGACTTGATGCACCCCTACGACCTCTTTGCACTTTTAGAAGCACAGGTCCCGCTCATAGAGCAACATGCAGGCTCCGTGTTTAACGCAGGGGGCGGGCTGCCAGGTTCGACTTCTCTCTTGGAATACACCGCTCTCTGCGAAGAGGTCACGGGCCAGAAGATAGATATTGGTTCCGTCTCAGAAACGCGCCAACTCGACGTGCCGTACTACGTGACCGACAGCACAAAGACCACGCACACCTTTGGTTGGCACCCCCAAAAGACGCCGCGCACTATAGTTGATGACATCTACGCTTGGCTAGCTAAAAACCACGACTTAGTCAGCACCGTATTCACGTAGGAGGGCTATCCTTGAGTATTGCCTTAATCACGGGTTCGGCAGGATTAATAGGCAGCGAATCATGCAAAATCTTCCACGAGAAAGGGTTGGAGATTGTCGGTATAGACAATAATATGCGCGCCTATTTCTTTGGAGAAGACGGCTCAACGCAGTGGAATCGAGAGGCTCTTGAATCGACGTTAACAAACTACCGGCACTGTGCCATAGATATTCGCGATGCATCTGCAATCGACCAGCTTTTCGCCGAATACGGCCGCAGCATATCCGTCGTCATACACACGGCCGCGCAGCCGTCGCACGACTGGGCGGCACGCGAACCGCTGACCGATTTCAGCGTCAACGCCAACGGTACGCTCAACTTGCTGGAGGCCACGCGAACGCACTGCCCCGAAGCCGCATTCGTTTTTACCAGCACCAACAAAGTGTACGGAGACGCTCCCAACGAACTTCCCTTAGTCGAACGGGAAACGCGCTGGGAAATCGCTGAGAATCACGCCTACTACGAGCACGGCATTGACGAGACGCTGCGTATTGATCAGTCAAAGCACAGCCTATTCGGCGCATCCAAGGTGGCAGCCGACGTACTCGTACAGGAATACGGCCGCTATTTTGGCATCAAAACAGCGGCCTTTCGCGGCGGCTGTCTGACGGGCCCTGCTCATTCTGCAGCCGAGCTACACGGTTTCCTTGCCTACCTAGTCAAGTGCATCGTCACCGGCCGTCCCTACACCATCTTTGGCTATAAGGGCAAACAGGTCCGCGACAATATTCACAGCCACGACTTGGTAAATGCATTCTGGCATTTTGTCTGCGAACCGCGCTGCGGCGAGGTCTATAATATAGGCGGCGGACGCCACAGCAATTGCTCTATGTTAGAAGCCATTCATACCGCTCAGCGCCTAGCGGGGAAAGAGCTCTCTTATTCGCTCTCTGACGACGCGCGTTCTGGCGACCACATCTGGTGGATTAGTGACGTGCGCAAATTCCAGACGCACTACCCCAATTGGCAATACGCATACGATATGGAACGAATTTTAGAAGAAATTGTAGCAGCTACGCAGGAGAAAGAGGACGCGTAGAAGGTCGGAACGCTAAAACTTGTGCTTGCGCAACAAGACGGCCCACATGTACCAGCGTATGTAGTCCTTGCCGCCTTTTAGCATACTAAACTTAGACTTGCCGGCCGTGCGCCCCTGCCACACCGTCGGCACTTCCGCAATGCGCGCCCCGCGCAAAAACGCTTTCACAGTGATTTCCATTGAGCAAGCAAAGCCCGCTTCCTCGATAGGTATACTCTTGATGATTTCACTGCGGTACATCTTGAAAGCGTTGGTCGCATCATGCGTCGGCACGCCGACCAGTTTGCGAAGAGACAAACCGACAAAGCGCGACAGGGCGCCTTTCACTTCGCTGTCCTCTCGCTCTTTGCCTCCGCCTGGCATATAGCGAGACCCACATACCACGTCATACCCTTCGAGAATCTTGTCGTACATATAACGCAGCGTGCGAGGATCGTCGCATAGGTCGGCCATCATCGTTACGATAGCTCCCTCGCCCGCCGCTGCATATCCAACTTTTAACGCATTGCTAAATCCCCGATCCCCTTCGTTGTTAACAACGCGCACATTACCACACTCTCGTCCAAAGTTCTGGACGACCTCTTCTGTGCTATCTGTCGAGTGGTCATTAACGACGATAATCTCGTGGGGCCAGTCGACAACGGCCTCGATCTGCTCCAGCGTGCGCACGATATTGTCTTCTTCGTTAAGCGCTGGAATAACGACAAACAGCGTGGGATTTTTGTCTTCTTCAGTCTCCAAGATATCCTCAACGGTTGATTTCTACGACGCGATAACCTATTAATCCGTCGCGCTCGTAAAACACCTCTACGGGCAGCTGAGTCTCCATATAAGTGCGAATAGGCAAGTGAGTGCTATAGGGAGGATGCAAGAACACGTATCCCAACTGCACGCTCTCCACCAAATCGCCTAGCTGTCCCACGCGTGAAGTGGACAGCACGCGCTCGCGCTCAGCAGATGTGTTGGCTATAAAGTTAGCCACTGAAGGATCGCGTTCGATTTGTTCCCTAACGGAGTCGGGCAGGTGCTCCAATAGCTCTACTAATTGCGTCCGTATTGCACCGCGCCGCGCCGCCGTCGGTCCGATAGGTTTGGGCAAATCCTGCTGCAATTCCAGCAAGGTGCCAATGCCCGGCAAAGACAGAATGCGTTCGAGCTCACGTTCGGGAACCCGCGAAGCAAACCCCCCGATCAGCCGCTTGCCGTGCACGATCTGATAGAGCTGCTGGCGATCAAACGTCCGGCCGGTATCACCCCACCCGGTGCGCCAACCCAGCGGCACGTCCAACACGGCGACGTCGCGCGGGTCCGCCGCTACTTCACGGTAGGCAATGGGAATGTGAACGGGTGCTGTCGGATAGGGCAGTCTAAGATACTCCAGGCACAGAAGAATGGCAACGAGGACCGTCCAGCGATTGGCATGCCGCCAGCGACCGCGCATATGCCACAGCGCATAGGCGATAAGCACCGCCACGCACAGCGCCACCATAATGTCGAAACGCGCCGGTACGCGCGCGCCTTTCACTAATGGAATAAAGCGCAGCCCCACGTAGGGCAAGGGCACCGCAAAGCGCACGGGGCCTCCGCCAAAGACAAAGTCTCCTCCCACATGTAGTAGAGGCCCTAGCGAAAGCAGGAAAAATACGAGCGCGCCCCAAAGCCAAAACTGAATTGCCTTATCGGTGCGCAGGCGCACAGACACAAAGAGCACGAGAGCCAGCGCTACAAATCCGACAAAGACCGTGCCTTCTATGGCATTGCCGCCCGAGAATACGTCGTAGAGAGAAGATCCTATATCGCCGTACAGCAGCGATCCTGGAGGGGGCACAACAAAAGCCAGAGCATCTGCTCCCAATTTCGCCGTAGCACCCCATCCACCGTAGAGGTAGTCGCTCTGCTCTGTTCCCAACAGCATGCTTAGAATCGGAGCAAAACCCAGTGCGGCAAGAGCCCCCATAAGCAAAAAGTTACGAACAAAGTCGCCGCAGAGAATCTGATCAGGACGGTGTATATAAGACCAGACTAAGTAGATGGCCGTGAAGAGTGCCAGATAAATTAAGTAGTAGTATTCACAGTAGGCCGTCAAGAGTAGGAAAGCGCTCCCCCCTAGCGACCACCGCCTCTCGGAAGAATCGACCAGTTTTAGGAGGCACAATATGTAGAGGGGCATCCACTCACTGCTGAGATAGTTCAAGTGACCCAAACCACGGGTGAGCATGTAGGGACTGAAGGCATAGGCAACGCCTGCAACCCAAGCGGCAAACACATCTCGCGTTAAGTGTCGCGCCAAGAGGAACATCGCGAAGCCAGCCATCGTGAACGTGCTCAGTATAAGCAGGTTATACGCAGTCCAAGCAGACATAAAGGCCTGCAGTGGAACCGCTATAAACGACTTCAAAAATACAAATGCGTGAAAGGCAAGCGAGACGCCATAGGGGGCAAAGATGTGTTCGCTAAACAGCGGCGAATGCCACTCCAGCAACGACTGCTTCATCCACCACAGATTCCAGATGTATACGGGAATGTCGCCTTCGAGCCGCCCGGGCACGTGCGTATCTAATTGAGTAACCAGAGGATACGTAAAGAGAAGACTCAGCAGTGCGTAGGATAGTAGAGGCCAGAGTTGGCCGAGGCGGTTAGACACGTACGATCGACTTGTTGAATGGTGTGAACGGCTGCAGTTTTCCCAATATAGCGTTCGATTTGCAATCGGAGCAAACGTGTTCAGCAGCCGCGTCAGTTGTCGAGTTTCAACACATACGTGGGCACGTTCTCATCTTTCCACGCAATGCTAAAGCGATCCATGTGCTCGTTAACGGCCGGTGCTAAATACCTGGCCGTTTGCGCAAATCCAAGACTCTCTAACACGACATAATCTACTGCTTGCTGCTCCATATGTGCCATAATAACGCTGGGGTCTTCAAAGGGGAATCCCACGGCACGGCGTCCGGATACGATATACATCCAGTAGCCCTTTCGACACAGCACGATTGCGCTCTCGTCGGTGTGCTCTTTGAGCCACTGTCCGGCCTGATAATAACGACTCCACGCCGGCGGATAGTCTGCGCGGCTGTACTCGGCTAGGCGCGATACGCCCGGGATCTGCCCCCAAACAACGGCTACCAGCAGACCCCAGCGCAGCGCGCGTCCCGTCCACGGACCGCCGTGGGCTGAAATCCCATCGGCTAGATCATTGACCGCGCGGACGGCGAAGTAAATAAACAGTGGCACTACGCCAAAAAGAAAGCGCGCATCTACCCAAAACCACAGCAGCGCTACGCCGATCGTAAACGCGGTATAGAGCACTAAAAGCACGTCGCGGCGAAAACGCAGTGCCTGCATGAGCGTATAGGCCGCGAGTAATATTATGAAAACGGAAACGGGGCCAAATGCTCCGTCGCCAGAGAAGAAAGGCCACAGCAAGCGCGGCAATTCTACGTTGAGATAGGCTGCTCCATTCCCCGTCAGTCGCCCGAAAAAGCCAACAACGTCGAGCAACCCTTGGTCGGGATAGTATGGATTGACCTGTATGAGCTGTTGAAAATAGACGCCCCCGCCACCCACGGCGCGATTGCGCAGTGTCCACGGCAGCCAGGCCAAGAGAGACGCCGCAGAAAAAATGAGACCTCGACGTATATCGCGCTGCAAAAATAGGTACACAATGATCGCCCCGAGCAGAGTAATTCCAACGCTGCGAATGTAATAGGCGAACACAGCGAGAACAAAGCCGGCCAGAAGTTCGCGATTGCCTCGTATGCCCTCTCGCTGAACGCCGCGCTGCAGCAGCCATAGCGCAGCCAACGACACGGTGAGGAAGGGAGCCTCAGACATGACCTGATGCGAGAAGTGAAGCAGCAGCGGCCCAAAGTGATGGCCGCTGGCATCTGTCGTCAGATAGCTCTGTCCCGCCGTCACGCTCAGCCCCACGACCGCAATCGATGGCAGCGCACCCATTCTGTCGCGCATCAGCAGATAGAGCATGCCCATACCCACTGAAAATAAAAGTAGCACCCACGCCTTCATTGGCGTCCACTCTCCGGGGAATAAAAGCTCAACCGGCGCGAGCAAAAGAGGAAAGCCGAAGGGATATTTCGTCGCTGGCTGTGGATTGGGATCGTTGAGATGAACCAATCCCTCCCCCTGGGCAAGACTCCGCGCCAACGTGATAAACTCGGTGTTGTCCCCGCTGAGCGAGAGTTTCGGGTCGAATGTCCAAATCCCAACCAACAGCGCGCACAGGGCAATAAATACAGGTATGAGACGACGCCCCTGCACACCGTCGGAAAATGCGTTGGATCCATTTATGAGAGACTGATTGGCATCCGAAGCAGTAGCTGGTTCGCCAACCGGCTTTTTTTCTTTTCGGCGGCTCTTTTTCATCGAAAAAATACCCGATAGAGTTTTTTAGAGAATGGGAATATATATCGCACGTAGGTGCGGGCTCTATCCATAATAAACACCCGCTTAAGTCCGAGGCGGCAAGTGAGCCGCTACCACGACATCAAGCGCGGCCATATGGGCGGCAACCCGCATGTCCATCCGTCGCTCCGTGGACGATTCTACGGTTAGAAAATGGTCCGTATAACCGTTATATAGCTCAATAGGAACACCCTCACCCCTCAGCTCGTTTGCCCGCTATTCATCGTTAAGAACAACACCTCGAACCGCCGACAAACCCTCTATCCGATCGCACAAATTAAGGGGACAAACTCTCTCTACCGCATCGACGACATCGGTGCCTATAAGCGGTGCACCGCGGCGCATTTCGTATAGGTAGAAGCCCGGGCTCTCCCAGTCCTCGTGAAAATCGCAAACAAACTCAAAGCGCTGGTCTCGCACCCAATCTTTGATAACCCGCACTTCGGTCACGTCGTCTCGACTCCACGCCCAGTTAACGTCTACGTCCTGTGCATTATGTAAGGTATTGTGCACATAGCCGTGGGCATTCAGACAAATGAGAACTTCAAAACTAAGATGCGCTAGCCAATCGGCAACGTCTCGCTGCAAAAAGGTTAGAGCGGCCTCGACACCGGCCGGCTCATCTCCGTGCGTGCCTCCAGTGAGCAGGGCGGTTGGCACGTCTTCACGCAAAGACCGGCGCACTAATACAATTGGATAACACGCGATCTCTACAAGCGTATGCAGGCAGCAATCCGGGCCCAATGTTTGGTTTACGCGTTCCAAAAGCTGAGCGTAATTGCGCCGAGCGTTCATCGCGAAAAGAACGCCTCCGCATCGTCCTGCGGCTCGTAGCCCAACAACGCACGCGTCTCGTCCAAATCAAACACGCGACGACCATTATCACTGACGACGTACGCGAGCATATAGCGCGCGTCTACCTCCAGCGCCCTCCGATGTGCCTGCACGCAGTCTCGGTGGCTGAGAAACATGGCACGCATATACTCTTCGGCCGAGGTGCCGCGCATCACGGTCGGATCGTTCTCTGGAATAGTCCACCCAATGCGCAGTCCGATGAAAGACAGTCCGCGTTGTTCGCTGTAGAGTTTACCCAAATGCTCTCCAAACAGCTTAGAGACGGCATAGAGCGAATCTGGATTCGGTGCGTCACCAAGCTTCATCGCCATCGACTTTTGGGGATCGAGCGTCTCGGGTGTGCTCAGTATGCTGTTGCCGTGCATTGTGTGGTTGGTCGAAGCAAAGACCATTCTCTTTACACCCGCACGGACGCATTCTTCCATCACCTGGTACATCGCCTCTATGTTGTGCTCGCGCACGCTCGCCCAGGACGCCATCGGACTCGGATCCGCTGCCAAGTGAATGACGGCATCTAGGTCCTCAAATGCGCCCTGCACTTGAACCGGCTGATCAAAGTGCACGAGCGTCGTGGAAAAATCTACCTCGCGGCGCGAAAACGCCTTGAGTTCATACCGATCCGCAAGTCCGGCCATGAGAACGCGACCGATTGAACCGTTAGCTCCAGTAATACCGACTCGTTGTATTCTATCCATGTGTAATACTCACCTATGCATTTTTTAATCCGTCGTAAGATTAATTGTAGAAAATTCCACAGCGACGCTATCTTGACCCTCTTTTTTCACCATCCTAATTTAAGCAAACCTTGGGTAGAAGCCGCATCGAGGAATGCGTAGATAAATGTAACACTCCGCTTCTAAGTGCCCAACAATAGACGTTCCAACAGGAAAAGAAAACGAAGCGCCATGACTAGCACACCGCAGACCAACTTACTTTATATCCACTCGGATCAGCACAGCCCCTATGTAAATGGGTGCTATGGAGACACACTCGTGCGGACACCCCATCTCGATGCACTCGCCGCCCAAGGCGTCGTATTAGACCATACCTACTGTCCCTCTCCCATCTGCGTGCCGTCACGCATGTCCATGCTATCGGGCCGATACCCGCACGAAAATGGAGTTTGGACCAACAGCCAGATACTCGACTCAAGCATTCCCACGTTAGCCCATGCCATGGGAGCCGGTGGCTACCACCCCGTCCTTGTCGGGCGCATGCACTCCAACGGCCCTGACCAGCTACGCGGCTATGCCGAACGGCTCGTCGGGGATCACGGCCCCAACCAAATGGGCGGGCGCGCCGTGGACCACGGCTTCCTCTCTGGCACGGCCGGGCCCGGGCGCATTAGCCTGGAAAAAGCAGGGCACGGTCAGAGCGCATATCAAGTACACGACGAAGATGTGACCGCTGCAACCGTAGACTTTTTCAATAGACTCGGCGTGCAAAAACGCGCGGGTCGGCAAGCCAAACCCTTCTCGCTTTCGGTCGGGTTTATGCTACCCCATCAACCTTTTGTCGCACGGCGAGCCGATTACGAATACTACTATAAAAACATGTTTCCACCGAAAACGCTCGAGCCTTTTGGCGATCACTTGCATCCCCATATCAAAGCCTGGCGTTCAGATTGCGGTATCGAAGCGGTAAGCGAAGAAGAAATGCGGCGTGCCCGCGCCGCCTACTGGGCGTTGGTCGAGCGCATGGACGTCTTTATTGGCCAAATATTAGCTGCCCTGCGCGAAAACGACCTAACAGACAATACCCTCATCGTGTATACCTCAGACCACGGTGAACAGGTTGGCGAACACGGCCTGTGGTGGAAACAGACCTTTTACGAAGACTCAGTAAAAGTGCCGGCCATACTCTCTTGGCCAGGACAGCTGCCGGCCGGCGTCCGCAGTGAACGCGTCATTTCCTCACTTGATTTGAATGCCACAATGCTCGATGCACTGGAATGCCCGCCCCTGCCCGCTTCGCGCGGACGCAGCCTGCTGCCGCTGCTGCGCGGCGAGATGACGGCGTGGGACGACGTTGCGTTTTCCGAACTGTGCTACGACGCGGCCGGTGCCGGTGGACCCTTTCCAATCGAGGGCACCTTCCAGCGCATGATTCGACGCGGACCGTGGAAGCTCGTCTACTATCACGGCCTGCCGTCGCAACTGTTTAACCTATGGGAAGATCCGCGCGAGACGCAGGATCGCGCCAACGATCCTGCGTGCCAAGAAGTCGTGGCCGAGCTGACGGCCGAGGTACTCAACGGCTGGAACCCAGAGAACATTTCGGCGCGCCTAGCCCAGTGGCGCGAAGAGAGCAAGGTGCTGGCAGGCTGGGGGCGCACCGTGCAGCCCCCCGATGTGTGCCGCTGGGACTTGCGTCCAGAAATGGACTTCCTAGATGAGCAGCAAATGGGCGACTAAAGGCATAGGCCGCACTTTCTTAGAAGAAAAAGTGCTCCGCCGTCCCGCCTAGTATCTGTGCCTGATCTGCGTTAGAGAGAAAGTTCATATGCTCTTCTATCAGCGCAATGCTCGCGGCATACGTGTATGCACCCTGCACCTGATAGGGACAGTCGCTAGCCCACATCAGACGGTCGGCGCCAAATGACCGATAAACTCGTTCAATAAGCGGCATCAGGTCTACATAGGGTTCCCTCTTTTCGCCCAGCGCATAAAAGGCCGACACCTTGACCATGACCTGCGGATAGCGCGCCAGCGCACAGAGGGCCTCCACGTCTTCCTCTCGAATGGGATTGCTTGCCCCAATGCGACACAGGTGATCGACGATCACCGGCGTATTGGGAAATCGTTCGCACATGCGCCCTAGCGCCGGCAGCGCATCGGGGTTAATCAGCGGACAAATGGCCAGCTTCTCGTCGGCGCCGTAACGGAAAGCGCGTTCGTATCCGGCACCGTCTAACCAACTCGCTATATCTCCGCGCGGCTGCACGCGAAAGCCGCGCACGCCGAGCGTTGCCAAGCGACGCATCTCGTCATCCGGTCGCTCAGCCTGTATATCGATAACGGCAATACCCGAAAAAACACCCGCATAGGTATTCATGACGTCGAGCATGTAGCTATTATCAAAGCCGTAATGGCTCATCTGCACCAACACCACGCGCTCGACGCCGCAGGGTCGGGCGTGTGCGAGTATATCTTCGGGAAAGAACGTCGGCGGCTGCATCTCCGCACGCACAAATCCATCAGCCAGCGGGTATTTCTCGACGTCATCTGTCCAAACATGCACATGGGCATCTATGCGAGCCATCGCCACATTCTCCTCAGTGAACTATCTCTCTGCAAAAGCCGCACGTGGATCGTCTTTCCACTTTCCACCGATGGGACGCAGCTGACCAGAACCGCGCACCGGGGCATCGCGTCCGTCTCTTTCCGGAACGACATAGCGGGCAAACCACGCTTCTAATTGACCGCGCAGCGCCCCGATGCGTTCTACCTGACTCGCATCGTCTGCTCTGTTTACGCGTTCGTCCGGGTCGTTGACTAAATCGTAGAGCTCGCAGGGACCATCCGGATAGCGATGCACATACTTCCATTCGCGCGTGCGCAGCATGCGCGTGCCGCCGTACTCGTCATATACGACCACTTCATCCCGCCCGAGTCCTTCGCCGCGCAGCAGCGGCGCAAAGCTCTGCCCCGGCAAATTGCGGCCCGTCGGCAGTGGCAGCCCTGCGTAATCGAGCAGCGTCGGCATAAAGTCGTATGCGCTGACCATCTCGCGTTGCACGACCCCTTGTTCAATGGCACCCGGCAGGCTTATCACAAAAGGGACCTTAACCGAGTTTTCATACATATTGGGCGGATACGTGCCGTTGCCCTTGCCCCAAAAACCGTGCTGGCCGCAGCTAAAGCCGTTATCGCTGGTAAAGACAACTAAGGTTTGCTCTCGCAGCCCTTTCTCTTCCAGCCTATCCAGCAGACGACCGATCTCCAAATCCATCGCCGTCACGGCGGCAAAATACCCTTTGAGCATCTCTCGATTGCCTAAGCAACCCTCGCTGAGCGGATGGCCTACGGCCCACGGATGCATGTCTTCCTGCGGGCACGAGTCAAACGCACAGTCGTCATACGAGTCGACGATGTCCTGCGGATGACCCGTCCACGGGCTGTGCGGAGCGGTGTAGTGCACGCTCAAATAGAACGGCTCAGCACGCTCTGCGGAGCGATCTATATATTCGAGTGCATCGTCGGTAATAGCCGTAGTCACATAGCCGGGCGCCTTAATCAATTCCCCGTCGCGGATCATCGGCGCGTCGTTGTATTCCCCGCCGCCGCTCTGGTGCACAAACCAATGATCAAATCCGTGTTGAGCGATCTGACTGTATCCGAGGTGCCACTTTCCGCTCAGACCACAGCGCCAACCGTGCTCGGCCAGCACGTCCGTATAGGCGACTTCATCTTCTAGGTAGAGCGCCGCATCGGCTCCGGTATTGCCTTCGCGTATCCAATCGTGCACGCCGTGCTGCGATGAAATGCGACCCGTTAGAAACGTAGCGCGGCTCGGCGAACAAACGGGCGTAGCGACAAAGAAATTATCAAAGCGCATACCGGTAGCGGCCAAACGGTCGATATGAGACGTGCGGATCTCTGGATTGCCGTAGCAGCCATTGGCCCAAATGCCCTGATCATCACTCAGAATAAACACAATATTCATTTTGTCACTCATACACTCGTCGGTCCCCGTCGTTGCCACCATATCCAGCGAAAAACGAGCAAGTGTCCCAACAGAGACACCGGCAGCAGAAAAGTAGGCAACCACACAAAGGGTGGATAGGTAAGGGCTATGTACGTTGGTTCGTTGGCAAAGAGTCGCAGCGGTGTCGGCATCGAAAGAGCCATGAGGCTGAGCGAATTAAACAGCAACAACAGGCAAAATACATTCCAAGATAAGAGCGTAACGCGTCCCACCTTGTTCCTCCATACAAGCCAGCCCATAGCCGGCGCTGTCAGGCCGGAAAAAATATCGAAGTTTAGGCCCGCATAGGTCACTTGCACGGGCGCATAGCCGGCCTGATACAGCTGGTGGACAAACGCTTCTATCGGCACGCGAATTGCCTGGAATGCAACGAGGAGCGCTGGCCCAACGCCTTCCAGCAGTCGTCGACCAAGCGGTGAAAAAGCCAGGGCAAACACGAGTCCAACCGCGCAGAGACCAAGCAGGGCAAACGCAGGCCACGCACCGCTAAAGTCGCGCAGCCATCCCTCGTGGGCCATCTGGCCCGCTACTGCCAACCAGAGAACGCAGAGCAGTAGGGAACGAACCACGAGCAGGTGAGCGGAACCACCCTCTGAGTCACTAGCGCGAATGGCCAGCCCAGTGAGGGCAATCACACCCAGCACAACGGCTAAGAAGAAGTATTCCAGTGAGTCCGGTATGCCCATGTGCACATCCTCTATCGCAAGCTGCGAAGCACCCCTAACCAGCAGACGTCAACGGCGTTAAAAGGGTTCGACCTCAACGGTGCGTTTAGTCCGAGCAGCTTCAAAGGCTGCATCCGCTACGGCCTGCACCCCGTATCCCGTCAAGCCGTCACACACCGGCATGCGGCCCTGACGGGCTGCTCCTATAAAATCGTCAATCATCGGCAGGTCAAAATAGGGCGCCTGCAGCGGATCTACGCTGATTTCTTCAACGCCACTATCCGTTTCCAACCGGAGCACGGGCGAGCTAAACTCGAGCGCGTCGATCATAATGCGCCCTTTTGTGCCGTCTATATGCGCCATATCGCGGCGCGGATTCGAACACAGAAGCGTCGAATGTAGACCGACCGTACCGTCGGCAAATTTGAGGAGTATCGCATCCGTGTCATCTACGGGCCAATCGTGCTCGACGGTCTCTACGAACGCACTCACCTCGACGGGCGCGGCAGCAAAGTTTAGGAGCACTTCGAGCCGGTGCACAGCCATTTCCATCATTGCACCGCCAATACCCAGACTCAGTCGCCAAGCGCCGGGCTCGATTCCCATCCAACCGCTGTAGTGAGTGCGCACGCATACGACGCGACCAATTCGACCGTCGGCTATCAGCTCCTTTGCTTTCAATACCTGTGGAAAGAGTCTACGGCGATAGGCCACGCCCAGCGCCACCTCGTGCTCTCGGCAAACCTCAACCATTTGACGGCACTCGTCTCGATTATGGGCCATAGGCTTCTCACAGAGCACGTGCACGCCCCTTCGAGCTGCCAGCGTTGTGTAGGCACAGTGAGTATCTGTCGGCGTCGATACGATTACCGCCTCAACGCCGCTCTCCGCAAACAGCTCTTCGGCGGAAGCATAGGCGGCACAGCCGCCAAATTTCTCCGCAAATGCGCGCGCTCCGTCCAGATCTCGACGGCATACGGCAACGAGTTCGGCATGCTCCGACTGAAGCAAGCTAGGTGCGAAGGAACTTGCGGCGATATCACCGCAGCCGATAATACCGAATTTCATTTTTTCCACTTAGCGCTCCTTAATTACACGGGATGGACCTGTGGCCACTCTAGCTCAAAGCCGTCAGTGCGGAGCACATTCTGAACGCGTTCTATCAGCGCCTCGCTCTCGTGCACCTGCTGCGGCACATGGCCACCATCGATACAGAAAGCGGCGAGTGCTCCGGCTGCTTCGCCAATATTCCACTCTACCGGGTGTAGACGATAGCAGCCATTGCTGATGTGCGTGCTGCCAATATTCTTGCAGGCGGGCAGTAAATTCTCTATCCGCTCCGGCACAAGTGCACCCAGCGGAATCTGAAAAGGCAGAGACGATACGTCGATATAATTATCGCGGCCCGTGCTCGGATGCAGATCGATGCGGTAGCAGCCTACGCCAACGCTGTCTCCAAACGATGCCGCCTGATCGCTGCCGCGCGCTTCCCGCCCCACGTGCTCTTCCGTGACCGTAAAGCGGGCGCGTATGCGCCGCGCCTCGCGGATGTAGGGTGCTTTGGCCAGACCGTCGTCGGTTCCCATTACGTCGGGCCTCAGATACAGTCCGGGAAAACCCACGCCGCCATCGGCGCGCGGCGCTTCTGTTTGCATCCAGTAAAACAGGCAGAGCGATAACTCGCGCGCCTGCTGCAAATGATGCACAACCTCTTCAGGCGGCTTGTCAATTATGTTTCCCTCGAGATAGTCATTCTGCGGCCAGTTTACCAGCGCGACCTCGTGCGGCTCACAGCCAACAGCGTAGTGAGCGCGACCTATCAGACGACGATAGCGCCACAGCGACCCCTCCCCGCGCGCTGGATCAAAGGTCGCCGTAATCGGATCCAGCGAAATAGGATGGGTGTAAGTCCAGTCGAGCATTTTCCCAGGCCACGCAGGCGTCAAACCTGGATCGTAATCTCGCCAACGACCGTAGGCACCCGGCCGATCAATAACGTGTTCGCCATCGGGATCGTAGCCCATTGCAAAACACCATGTGAGCGCCTGTACGTTCTCTGCATCGGCCTTAGCGCTGGCGTGTAGTTCACCCGTTTGCCCCTGCGATTCGGCACCGGAAACGTATTCTACGCCTGCCATTTCAATCAGATCACCCAACTCGGTTGCATCGAGCATGTAGGCGGCCTCAATCGTCTCCTCGCGCCCCGTATTCATGTCGAGCACGCGAACGGCACGGATGCGGTCGCCGTCTACCTCTACAGCAGTAGCCCTTGTGCGCAAACGCACCTCCAGCATCCCGCGCGCTACGTCGTAGGCCATCATACTCTTCAGCGCAGACAAATAAACGCTTGGCTCGGCGCACAGACGTGAAACGCTACCGTCGCCCGGATTGAGCCGAGAATTGGCGCGGGCCTCGGGACGGAGTGGATAGAACTGCTGGTAGTACTGTCGCACGCGCTGGCGAAAAAGGCGATAGCGGGCCGTGCAGCCAAACGATTCTATCCACGGGTGTTCATCGGGCGGCACGCCCTGCGAGGTGAGCTGTCCGCCGATCCAGTCCGTCTCTTCCGTCAGTACTACGCGCTTTCCACGCGCCGCTGCGCTCAGAGCCGCCGCAACGCCGCCAGTTCCTCCCCCAACAATCAGTATGTCCGTTTTCACATCAGTGCCTTCACAATTTTCTTAATCGCCCGCCCCGCTGCGCGCGCTTCGGCCGGCGTGTTGTGCTGCGTCATGCGCACGGCACCAATCACCCATTCGGCCCGCTGAGCAACGGGAGCTACGTCGAGCGGAAAAGATCCCTTTTCGAGCCGCTGCGGACAGTAGCTGGCAAAAGCGGCCGGATTTTCGTTTAGCGTGCGAAACACCTGCCAACCGGGAACATACTGCTGAATGCGCGCCCCGGCCGGAATCCCCTCTGCGCTTAACATGTTACAAAACTGTTTTGCATCAATACCCAACTGCTCTCTGTCTACGGCGAAACTCACCCACCAATAGCTGGGTCGCGCACCCCGGGGCTGCGCCTCGGGACAGATGCCGGGCACGCCGTCTATTTCCCCGTGAAAGGCATCGGCAAAGCGACGGCGTTTCTCAATCCACCCCGGCAGATATTTCAGCTGCACTGAGGCCAGCGCAGCGCTAATTTCGTCGAGGCGAACGTTGAGGGCGGGAAAAGCCGGCGTGGGAGGAGCGCCCGGAAATCGCGGATAACACTTGTCGGAAAAGAGGTCCGCCGCTTCGGCCAGCGCTTTTTTGTTGGTCAGCACAAATCCCCCCTCTCCCGCCTTCATGTGCTTGCTCTCGTTAAAGCTCCAAGCCGAGATATCGCCGTACTGACCCAGGTGCTTCTTACCCAGCGCCGCTAGGTGCGCCTGTGCACAGTCTTCCACTACTTTGAGATCGTGCGCTTTAGCGAGGCGATTGAGCGCGCGCATGTCAACGGCGTATCCCCCGTTGTGCACCGGCATAATCGCTTTGGTACGGCGCGTTATCTTTTTCTTCACATCGGCGACGTCCATCAAAATACTGTCGGGCAGCACGTCGGAAAAAACGGGAATTGCATTGAGCTGAAAGATCCCGATGATGCTGCCGTAGTCCGTGAGCGGACTGACAATAACCTCGTCTCCCGCACCAACTCCTGCAGCGAAGAGCGCAACGTGAATAGCAGCACTGCCAGAAGAAACCGGCACCGCATAGCGCATGCCGTAGCAGGCCTGCAGGTCCTCGCGCAGTTTCATGACACGCGGTCCACGCGCCATCGGCAGCGCGGGGCCGGACAGCACGTCGCTCAGTACGCGGAGCTCTTCTCGCACGTGGAAAGCCCCTGTGCGCCACGGCTTGGTGTGCAGCGGTTCCCCTCCGTCGATAGCCAACTTGCTCACTCGTTATCCTCCAGGTGATACGTGTATTCTGACCACGCATAGCGCGGTTGGTATCCGAAAGCGCGCTGGGCTTTTTGGCAGCTCAGCGGAGCGGCTGCCCCTACCAATCCCTCGCGCACTGCCGTGGAAGGGCAGTAGCGCGCCAGCAGTTCGCGCGTCTCCACTTCGAGCACAACGCGCGGTCCGGTGATATTATACGCGCCCGACTCCACCCTTTCGACCTCTACAGCCAATCGACACGCTAGCGCAATGTCGCGTGCATCACTGCGCGTCCACAGCAGCTTGGTAGCCGCGCCCTCGTCCGACTTGATTTGCGCTATATCACCGGGCAGTTCAGACGGGACACGCGCGCCCATAATGCGGAAGGAAAGAATCTCCATACCCCGCGTGCGAGAAAAGTATTCGGCCGCTTGCTCTCCGGCGAGCTTAGACAGGGCATAGCTGTTGACCGGGCGCGTTGGGTGCGCCTCGTCTATCGGCGCATAGAGAGGAGGTGCAGAAAAAAACCCGTAAACCTGGTTGCTGGAAGCCGACACGACGCGCCGCACACCCAAGTCGGCGCACGCCTGGAAGACGTTATACGTGCCGGCAGTATTATCGCCATACGTCCGCACATCTGGAACCATACCCGCATTGGCCCATGCACCCATATGCACCACGGCATCGGCTCCAGCAAACGCGTCATACACTTGGCCCGCGTCCGTCAGGTCGACCTGTAGACCGCTCCCCGCGACCGCATCAATGCCCTGCACGCTGTGGCCAGCCGCCAGCAAATCGCGTACGACATAGCGACCGATACGACCGGCTGCACCTGTAACGGCAATATGCATATCTCCTCCTCCGGGAGGCGTTTTACACGCGCTAGCGCATGCTCGTTATTGACGATTCTCCGCCGCCAACATAAGCGTGCGACTGCGCTCGTAAAACTCGCCCAACGGCATTTCCTTGAGATAAACCAAACCGCGCGTCGCTCGAATAAGCGGACTCGGGTGCTCGTGAAACCAAGCCCGTCCCAAGCACGTTTTGAGTTTCTGATACTGATCGACCTGCACCTTACGTGCCAGTTCGGAAAAGGGACCATCGTGCTCGTAGCTAGGAAATGACGCATCGCGCTGAGAGATAAAGGTGTTCATAAACGCACTGTGCATAACAGAGAGCATATTGAGTGAGACCGGAACAAAGATGTCTGCTTCACTGGGATGAAAGCGAAACCACACGTTCCGGTAGCCCCAGACCTTTATATCGGAGCGTCCGCTCGTCGCCTCGTAGCGCCGCAGCGCCTCGGTGATCGCCTGTAGGACTTTGTAATGGGTATCTGGGCCGCTTGCTTCCGGGTCGAGCGCGACGCTGACAATATCTGGATTGACCTCTTCAAGTAGGTTGATCACCGGAACGACGTCGCCTTCGACGGTAGGTTCGCGGGTAAAAATATCGCCCGTGTAGAAGCTGAGTCGCAGATGCCGCACGCTTTCGCAGTTCCACCCCAAATAGCCCCAAGTGCACTCGGCTTCCCATTCTCGGCACATGCTCTTTAGGCGCTGTATGTCGGACTCGTCTTTTTGACCTGGATAATGCGCAGAAAAATAGTCCTCCAAAGCTCCGATGCGCTCCTTAAGCGCCGCGCGGTCCATCGACCCATACAAATCAATCAGATTGCGCAGGAAGCGCCGCGCCATACCCTCGTTGCGCAGATCTTCATCGTCAGCGGCTACGCCGTCAAGATACTGCCACACGTCGCGATTGCGTCCCTGACTATTGCTCGGATCAAAGTAACCCTCGTCCATGAGGAGAGCGCAGTCAGCGCTGTCGAGAAAGCGCCGCAGTCGTTCAACATGGTCACAGATAAACTGATTTGTGACCGCCGTAAACCCACCAGTCAAACAGACGAAATAGTGCGTGTTGCTATCGGGCCTGGTGTGCCGAACGATGTAAGGCCAATAGCCAAGCATCAGATCGTCGTGATGGGGCTCCGTGTGCAAGAAACGCGTATCTTGCATCGTATCCATACCCCGCTCGATCTTGGAAATCAGCCTGTTGCGCACGCTTTGCGTAAGCTCCCCTACGCTCTCGGGGCGACGCTCGAGGAGCGCTGCAGCGAATTCGCTATCAGCAAAATCAGCTTCTGTTAACGCATCAATCTGCTTATTACAGTCAACGGCCAAGTCGACTACGATCTTTTCTACCGTCTCATCGTCAACCTGCTCCTGTCGAGCTAGTAAATCGAGCTGACGACGCTCCAGAAGCTTAGCAGCCCCCAGCGTTATGTAAAACCGCGCACCGGGCAAACTGTGCAGCGCGGTTGCCGGATATGAGACGTCCGGATCGCTTTCCACCGCATCGGCTACAATCCCCGCCTTGGCCTCACCTGCTGCTATAACGAGCGCACAGGCCTCTCGGTTATAGGCAATCGTGCCCAATCCTATCGTGATCACCAGTCGCTTGCGCGCGACCTCAATACCGCCTAGGTCCCCAGCGGCGGCGGCCTGCGTCTCGTAATTAACCCCCGTCAGACGCGTCGTGCTAAAGTGGTCTGCCCCGCGCACGTTGAACCCTATGTGCCCATCTGGACCAATCCCACCCAGAAAAAAGCCAATGCCGCCCAGGTCGCGTATGCGCTGTTCGTATTGCTGGCACCACTGGTCAATGCGCATCAGGGCCTGCTGCTGCGTGCTCTCCAACGCGGTTTGCGCAGCTCGATTGCGCAGCGACAGGTCTACCTCTCCATCTGCCCAAACGCTGGAGAGCGTCTGACCGGGCAGTAGACCGATCTCGTTGCAGTCCATCAGCAGCGCTCGCTCAGGCGAGAGGCCAAACCCCTCGATGTAAAACTTATTCACATAGGAAAAAAAACTGTTTCCCTGGCCCGGATCTATGGGATAAAATTCGTCAATCTGCACAAAGTGCAGAGAGGCCATATCCGGTTTCACACCTGGATCTATGCCGTTGGCCTCCAGTTCGCGCACAACTTCAGGCGTGCCCCATGCGCTCATTACATGCGTCACCCAGCGAATAAAGTGCTCGGGGGTTTTACCAGTGGGCAGCGATATAACACCGCCGGGGTTGTGCTGCACCCATTCGATAAAGCGCATGGCTGCGAGCTTTCCCAGAGAGGGAAAGTTGTCTACAACAATCGTTCGCATCTTTTCTCTTGGAACATACAGGTCTCCAAGAGGGGACTGTTCGAGCGCGTGTCGTTCAACGGCAGTTAGCGTATTTCCTGTCATCTAATATCCTTAGCCTTAGCCAATACTTCGCGCACCTCGCGCGCGATGACGAGCTCTTCATTTGTCGGAACCACTAATATTTTCACTCGCGAGTCGACGTGCGACACTTCGCCCTCATCGCCCGCGTGATTTCGGTTGCGCGCGGAATCAATCTGCATGCCCATGTGCTGGAGTCCTTCGAGAATACGCCTGCGCATAAAAGCGCTGTGCTGGCCAATGCCTCCAGTAAATACCAGCGCGTTAACGCGCCCTAAGACCGCACAGTACGAGCCGATCGCTTTGCGCACCCGATACGCAAAGACTTCGAGTGCCTCGGCGGCAACCTCGTCGCCATCCGTAGCCGCCGTCTCCAGTTCACGCACGTCCTGAGACCGCCCAGAAAGCCCCAACAGACCGCTTTCATGCTGCAGCATGTGCTCGACCTCATCCAGCGTCTTGCCCTCTCGCATCAGGTGGAACACCAGCGCGGAGTCAATATCGCCCGAACGCGTGCCCATGGGAATGCCCTCCAGCGGCGTTAATCCCATCGTCGTATCCACAGAACGCCCGCCCGCAACGGCGGCAAGCGAGACGCCGTTGCCCAAATGGCAGGTGATAACGCTTAGCCTCTCCAGCGCAACGCCCAGCAGTTCCCCCGCTCGCATCGCCACATAGCGGTGCGAAGTTCCGTGGAACCCGTAGCGACGAATCCCTTGCTCGGCATAGAGCGCACGAGGCAGCGCGTAGAGAAATGCACGAGCGGGCAGAGTTTGGTGAAAAGCCGTATCGAAAACGCCCACCTGAGGCACTCCGACAAAAAGGCAGCGAGCTGCGCGCACGCCCTCTAGAGCAGCCGGGTTGTGCAGCGGAGCAAGGGGGACGCACGCCTCGATGTGCTTTTCGATGTCCGGCGTAATCCGCACGGCCTCAACGACTCGCTCTCCGCCGTGCACTACGCGATGTCCAACCCCTTCCAATGCATCGGCTGCCAGTCCCCCTTCGCTCAGCGCATCGACCACTGCACCCAACGCCCGACGGTGATCCGCAGCGAGTAGAGATCGACGCATCTGCTCTCCGTTCCGCTCGCAGACCAGCGTAGATTCGCGCTGTCCCAAACGCTCGACCACGCCGCGGGCACGCGGCGTTTCGTGCTCGTCAAAAAGGCAGAACTTGAGCGAAGAAGAGCCGCAGTTAAGCACCAAAATCACGTGCTCACCTCTCCAACATAGACGCCGCTGGGCGATCAATCACGAACGTGCAGTGCGCGTGTTCCCGCAAAAAACTGGCGGGACAGTGCGTTCCCGGATCTCCCTGCAATGCGGCAACTACAGCGCGCGCCTTGTGTGCACCCGTAGCCAAAAGCAATACGCGACGCGCTTCTAATATCGTTCCGACTCCCACAGTAAAGGCACGCCGAGGCACCTCCGTGGACGCGGCGAACTGTCGACTGTTGTCGGCTATGGTCTCAGCCGTTAGCTGCACGCAGCGGGTTCGGCTATCGCGCGACGAACCTGGTTCATTGAAGGCAATATGTCCGTTGCTACCAATCCCGAGCAGCCAAAGGTCCACCCCACCGAGTGCGCGAATACGCTCTTCATAAGCGCGACATTCCGCTTCTCTATCAGCCGCGAGGCCGTCCGGTACCAGCGTATTCCAAGGACGTATATCCACCCAGTCAAAAAGATGCGTTTGCATGTAGTGGCGATAGCTCTGCTCGTGTGCTCCATCCAGGCCGCAGTACTCATCAAGGTTGACGCTGCGCACGCGTGCGAAAGAGAGCGCACGCTCCCGATACAACTGGACCAACTCCGCATAGGTTGCCTCCGGAGTGGAGCCCGTTGCCAGACCCAACACGGCATCAGAACGCTCGCGCACCTGTGCACATACGTGTTGGGATGCAGCGCGCGCCACGTCGACCGCATCTTCGACAATGTGTAGATGGACTGGCATCGCCTAGGGCCCCGATCGGCTGGATAAAACAGACGGTTTAACAGGATGGGGAAGGTATAAAAAGACCTGTCATAAGTAAAGATATACTCCCCTTAACTCAGGTGGAGAGTGCACTAATAAAGTACAAAAATCTAACTCACAGGCGGCTGTATTGTCAGCCTTGATATCTTTAGATATACTACGAAAGTGTTAATTTTGTGTTACAAAGACACTTCACATTTAAGAGGCTCATGAAACGGGATACGTTACAATTTTGGCTACAGATAGTGGGCTTGGTGTTAATTCTCTACGTTTTTCTCGTCAGTATTGGCCTACTCGGCGGATCGTTTAAGCTTTTTGGCAAAGAGCTCGCGATACAGATCATAGAGATGACGTCCAATCCACTCGTAGGCATCTTCGCTGGTATTTTGGGCACGACACTTGCCCAGAGTTCGTCTACTACGACGGCCATCGCCGTCGGCATGGTTGCTGGAGGCGCTTTAACCATCGAGGGCGCCATTCCCGTAATCATGGGCGCCAACGTGGGAACCAGCGTGACCAATACGCTAGTATCTATGGGCCATATCACTCGAAAAGAAGAGTTCAAGCGAGCGCTGGCCGGTGCTACGGTGCACGACTTCTTTAACCTAATTGCCGTGCTTATTTTACTGCCGTTGGAAATCGCCACCGGCTACCTGCAATATGTAGCGGAGCGAACGGCCGATCTGTTTCAGGGTATAGGCGGCATGAAGTTTGCCAACCCTCTCAAACAGCTCACTTCACCTGCAGTAAAATGGCTAATTGAAATACTTGGTTCCAATCCCGTTTTATGCCTTATCGTAGCGCTCATAATTATGTATCTCGCGCTTAAATTCTTGGTTGATTTGGCCCGCGGCGTCGTAATCAAACGCGCCGAACGCTATTTACATCGCTACCTCTTCGGCGCAGCGCCCATCGCCATGCTCTTCGGCATCGTGCTAACTATCATGGTCCAGAGTTCGTCTATTACCACCTCGATGATCGTGCCGCTTATTGGCGCTGGAATCCTAACGCTTGAACAGGTTTTTCCCTTCACGCTCGGTGCCAATATTGGCACTACGGTAACCGCCATGCTGGCCTCACTTGCCACGGGCAATGTGGCCGCTGTTACCGTTGCTTTTGCCCATCTTTTCTTCAACATAACGGGCATCGCCATCGTCTATCCCATTGCACAAATTCGCCAAATTCCACTGAAAATGGCGCGCGGACTGGCCGAATTGACCAGCCGTTCCAGAGTCTATGCGTTCATATACCTTGGCTGCGTTTTCTATATCATACCTCTTTTGCTCATTCTCGTCTGGAGATAAGCCATGTTTAAAGAAATAATCGAAACTGATAAACGCACGTCTCTGCTCTACGACGCCATCAACGAAGTGATAGACATGCTCAAACGGGCAGAACGTATGTTTGACTTAGCCTGTAACAACCTGTTGAATTCAGCCGACAACAGCACTGAAGTGCTGAAAGAAGATCACGACATCAACGCCAGTGAGCGGATTGTCAGACGCATGATTTTTGAGCATCTAACGCTCAATCCCGAACAGGATCTACCGACGAGCCTATCACTCTTGAGCATAGTCCACGACATCGAACGCAGCGGAGACTACGCCAAGAGCCTAATCGAATTGAGTGAATGGGCGAATATAGATCACAACAATTCTGCCCATGCAGCATCCTGTCGCACGCTGCAAATCTTAATTGCACCACTCTTTTCCCAGGTGGTAGAAGCACTCCGCGACAGCAACACGGACGCAGCGCGTCGCGTAATGCGGCAGCACGAAGAAATAAAAAAGCAAAGCAGCATGCTGGTTGAGCAGCTTGTAAAAGACGACGGTCGTAGCAATGACGCCGTCCCATTTGCCTTGGCTGTGCGCTTCCTACGCCGCACCAGCGCACATCTTTCCAATGTGGCCTCTAGCGTAGTCAACCCATTCGATAGACTGTCAGGTAAAGAGGCATAGTCACGTGTAGCCCCTGCCAAGTACGACTGGAGTTGACTAGTATATGGCCAGGCGCAGCGCGCGCAGCTGCCCGATGGCATAGGCCCAGCCCATAGAAGAATGGGCGTCGTCTATGAGCCTTGGGGTATGATCTGGATCAATCCCCCCCTCGTAGCCGACCTCTGTAAAAGCGCGCATACAGGCGACGATGTCGCAATCGCCCTCGTCGACAAAAGTCTCAGTATACCGATAGTAAGGTTCTTCGACCCGCACGTTGCGAAAGTGCACCGTGCCGATGCGATCTCGCCGGCCAAAGTAGCGGATCGCCTCTGCCGCATCTTCGCCGTATTCGGTCGTAACGCCCGTGTCAAAGAATACGCTATTAGCCCGACTGTCTATTACATCCACCAGACGTTTCATTGAATCCAAGTTCCACAGCGGCTGTGCAACGCCGCGATAGACCGGCACCGGCGGGTCGTTGGGATGCAGCGCCAAACGCAGCCCCGCGCGCTCGGCCACGGGCACGATCGCGCGCAGGAAAAGCGTTAGGTGCTCCCACATTTGCTCTTGGCTGTGCTGGCCAACATCCTCCAAGGGAGGCAGTCTCTCAATCCGCGCAAAATCAAAGTCGCGTAAATGCGCACCGCCACGCCCGGCTCCTTCACAAGCGGCATAGCCTTCCGAAGCCCGCAGCGCCGTAAAGTTATACGTCAGGACTCCGATCCCAACGCGAGCGGCCATCTGCACCCGCATTTCTACGTCGCGCAGGTCCTCGTCTCGGCCTTCAAGGCCTAGCAGAATGCGTCCAGAAAGCGGCAGGTCCATAAGCGTGGGATTTAGATCAAATGCGCGAACGCGCTCAGCAATGCGCTGCAGTTCTGCCTCGTCCCACATAGCGGGCAGCGAACCGGGAGCCTTTAATTGAGGTGACGGCACAAGCGGCCGCAGCTGCACGTCGTCGTTAAGGCGCGCCGGAATGCTGACTTCTTCTACGCCTATCTGAGCAAAGAAACGCAGCGTACTCTCCGCTACATTACCCAGTCCCTTACTAATCTTAAACACGATACACTTCTTCTATCCCCGCGCGTTCCAGCACCTCCCGCAGCGCCGTTACAGACTTGATAAAACGCTCTGGGCCGTCTCCTCCATGCACCGGATCTTCGGCTTTGAGATGCGGTTCCAAAGACAGAAAGCCGCTAAAACCCGAATCCACCGCATCGCGCAATATCGCTTCAAGACCGCCGTCTCCGTAGCCGGCCGGAACGACCGCGCGCGATTCGGCCAACGCATCTTTTATATGAAAGTAGTCCGTGCAGTCTTTTAGCAGCGGCCAAGCATCCCGCAGTGGATCAACGCCGACCTGAATAAAGTTGGCCGGATCAAAGGCGGCGCGTAAAGCGGGGCGTGACAGGACTTCTAATAGATCCGCACAGCGCGTGGGGACATCGCCGTAAATATGGCTTTCGTTTTCGTGTAGCAGCACCACGTTTGCGCTCTCTGCAACATCAACCATGCGATGGAAAAATTCTATGACCTCCTCGCGACAGGCTGACGCCTCTTCTCCTTCGTGATAAAACGAGAAGACACGCACGTAGCGCGCACCAAAAAATTGTGCGCTCTCAACCGCGATCCGAAACCGTGCAAAATGAGCATCCAAGTCGCTGCGCACCTGGACCTTGCCAATGGGAGAGCCAATAGAGGACACGCCAATATCCGCCGCATCAAGCGCGCACTTAAACGCGGTAGCTTCGTCCGTATCCAAGTCGAGCACGCCCTTTCCTCCCACCGCACGCAGCTCGAGAAAGCGCACGTCCACCGCACTCAGCGTATCAATCTGCAGCTGCGGATCAGGACCTATTTCATCGGCAAACCCGGTTAGTACAACGCCCACTTAGGCACCTCCCGTCGGAGGGAAGTCGTCGAGACAGGCTCCAGCCGGGCGCTGGCCGCGCGGCCGCCAGGTGAAATCGTCGTACGAACGATAGGACGTATCTAACCACGGCGTCTCCAATCGCACGTGACCGCGATAGCGAGAATCGAGTGCTGCTTCCAGTATTCCGCTGGTCAACAGCGTGCGCTCGACCGGATACTGCGGTTTGTCGGTAACGAACATTTCCTCGGCATTGAGCGAGAGATAGCTGAAATGTGCGTAGGCACCGCTCTCACCGCCGTGCCCCTGCAGATAAAACTCACAGGCCTCTATTTGACCGTCCACCCGTCCGGCATAGGCCAAATCGGTCACGTAGCCATTGAGCATGAGGACCGACCCTTTAAATCCATCGCGATATTCCACCAAAAAGAGCGCGGGGTTCTCGCAGTGTTTCTGCATCGTTCCATCGGGTTTGTTTTCTATCTCAGCGCAGGCCGCCTCGGCCAGATTGAGTGAAAACAGTCCGTCGGCAGCGGCTTTCCATACGGCTTCCCCCTCTAAGCAGGTCACCGCGGCCACGCCCGTCTCACCGCCCCGACGGCGCTCTGCCATGCACTGCAGCACCTCGAGCGTGTGAAATCCATAAATATCCAAGCCTGAAAAACCAATGGCCACTGATTCCTCTAGCGGACTATCCAGCGGATGTTCTAACCACGGCGAACGCCAGCCCACCGGCAGCGACGAGCCGGCCATAAAAGGCGCATTGAGCTCCCTGGCCCGATTATACATCCACTGGGCATCCGACCAGTTGTACGACAGGTGCTTGTCGTTAAAAACAGGCACGGCGCGCCCGGCCGTTGCCATCGCTCCGCAAATCTGCTCCATGAAATAGCGGCGCGGATAGAGGTGCTGCTCCTTCTCGTTCCACGCGTAGTCCCCGTGCTCACCGATAAGTAGCACGCCGTCTACGGCTAGTGCCCCCTCACCCAAACACATTGCTGCGTTAATACTGTCGTATACGGGCACGCCGTGCGTTTGGGCTATCTCAACACCTATGTCATTTTCGGGTATCTGGTCTAGGTAAAGCGAAGCGATCTCCACGCGCGGAGCCTTCAATCCGTCGTCGGTGGGAAAGCCGTGTAAAAACTTGGTAACGATTACGTCGGCGTGCGAACGAGGACGGTATTCGGTAACGATTGCCGCAATCTTTTTCTTTTCACTCATTCGATTACCGCCATGGCCGCAAAGAGTGCCTTTAAATAGCCCACGCTGTAGGCCATGCCTTTTGTCAGTGTGCCTTCGTCGCCTTCCAGCGTCGGTATGTGGTCGGGATTAATACAGCCATCAAACCCCACGCGCCGCAGTTCCAGCAGAATTTTGGCCGGATTCATATCGCCGTCGTCAAGCAAGACTTCCTCAAAACCTCCAGCCGTGGCCAGCGAACCACGCACGTTGCGCAGGTGAATCATAAAGAGCCGACCTTTGCGACCGTAGTTATGTAATTCATCTAACACTAGCGGCGAGCCGCCGGCCTGCGCACGCGTGCCGCAGCAGTAGAGATAGCCGACCTGTTTACTGGGAAACGCATCGATCACCCGGTGATATCCCAGACTACCGAGAGGCGTGTCGGGAAAAGGGGCGTCAGAAGGGTGCATCGCCAACTTGATATCGCCGTCTTCAGCAATGGGCACTAGCCGCTCATAAAGGGTGCAAAAGCGCTGCCACCACTCATCTAGCTCTTCCGGCGAAGGCGGTCCCTTGTTCTCCTCGGCCAGCGCCACGCTCTCCGAGCGATAGCGGTAGCCACCCCGGTGCGGTGCGTTCCACCGTCTGGACATCCACGGAAATACGTCGCCAGCCACGCGCTGGCGCGCAATGGGGACGCCAGCTTCGGCAAAAACGCGCAGCGCATTGCTAGCGTTTTCCAGTTCGATTTCGCCGCCATCTTCTCCCTTCATAAAGCATTCGGTCATATCGGGCAGCGTGACGCGATTGATATCCAGCCCCCAAGAGCGAACCTTTTTTTTGATCTTCAGCAGCGCGTCCAGATCGGGGTATCCCTGTTCCTTAACTCCGGGGAAAAAATCGCCCTGACCAAAGTCTAAACAGTCGACGCCGAGCTGCGTTACAAAGCGCAAATAGTCCTCAGACAAATTGCCGTGCCATACGGAAATCTTAAACATGCTAACCCCTCTCTTTTAATCACTGCACGAGCGGCACAAAATAGCCAACTGGCCTTTACCCAACAAGCGACGTATTATTTCCCCTATGGAAACGCGTTTTACCATAGCGCTCTGGGCGCGAGCCAACGCACCGGCGGCAGACTATCCGACCATCGCCAGCAACAAAGACTGGTACAGCGGAGAAATACGCGACTATACGGAGCGCTCTAACTACGGCTTCTCGCGCACGAGCGGACAGCTGCCGGGCTGGGCGATTGCCCTACAGCCCAACGGGGCATGGGCGTGGAACCTCGGAGATGGAAAGCACCGGCTCGACTACCAACCAACGACTTCTCAGCGCATAGACGACGGCTCGTGGCATCTGATCGCCTTTTCAGTTGATGCAAACACCGATCAAGCACACCTCTATTTTGACGGGCGACAGGTTGCGCTCTATTCGCTGACTGGCTTGGAGCCAACCTACGGTGCTCCCGTCAAACCTTCGGACTCACCTGACCTGCACGTAGAAGAGTTCCAGCGGTGGGATACCGTGCACTCACCCGAGGAAATCGCTCAACGCTACCAGCAGTGTGACGGACGCCAAGCCGCTTCCTATCCAACCCACGCCCCGGGCGAACCGCTGCGCGTTCTGGCATGGAACATATGGAACGGAGGACGCGAAGATGGCATCGACGAAGGCGTGGAACGGGTTGTTGAATGCATCCGCGACAGCGGAGCAGATATCGTCGCGATGCAGGAGACCTACGGATCGGGTCCGCGCATTGCCGATGCACTCGGCTATCACCTTTACCTGCGTTCGTCAAATCTATCCATTATCAGCCGCTATCCTGCTATAGGACACCACGACCTGTTTCGCCCGTTTAACCTAGGGGGTGCAACGCTAGCGCTAGGCGCTGAACGCACCCTCAAGCTGTTCAGCCTGTGGCTCCACTATCTACCCGACTTTTGTAACGACGTACAGCGCGACGAGGCAACGCCCGA
The DNA here is from genome assembly GCA_964011675.1 of uncultured bacterium. Taxonomy (GTDB): domain Bacteria; phylum Latescibacterota; class UBA2968; order UBA8231; family UBA8231. The sequence continues at coordinate 16,510 of CAXGPR010000006.1, read as the reverse complement.
GGGCCTGATAGAGGCCGAGCACGAAACGCGGGCCAGCGAGATGCAGACTATTCTCGAAGCGTTACAGCCCCACCTAAACGATGCCGAACCGCTTATTATCGCGGGCGATTTCAACAGCCCCTCACACCTGGACTGGACTCAGTCTGCCAGTTCACTGCACTGCAATATGGCGGTGGAATGGCCCGTCAGTGCGTATATGGCCAAGGCCGGCTTCACAGACGCTTATCGGCAGGTCCACCCCGACCCCATTGCCGAGCCGGGCCACACCTGGACGCCGCGCAACCCAAACAGCTGGCAAGATCGCATTGACTACGTGTACTACCGATCGGCCCACCTGCACGCCCTAGAAGCACAGGTACTCAGCCAACACCGCGTTCAGTGGCCCAGCGACCACGCCGCCGTGCTCTCCAGGTTTACCCTGCGCTGATGCGCGCCTGGCTACAGGCAGCGCGTTTACCCTCTGCTGTCAATCTGCAGCTCCCGCTATTATTCGGTCAGACCCTTGCCTACGCCATGTATGGCGCCGTCTCCGCACAGCTCTGCCTGCTGCTAGCTCTATACGGCTTGGCGATGCAGCTCTTTATCGTATTCCTCAACGACTGGGCCGATAAGCAGGCCGATACTCTCAACGAGACGCCGACGCTCTTTTCTGGCGGCTCGCGCGTGCTCGTAGAACGGCGTATTGAGCCTACTACTTTACTGCGCGCAGGACTGTTTTCCGGGGTTGCCGTGCTCGCACTCGGTCTGCTATTAGCCGCGGCGCACGACCGCCCGCTCGCGCCCTTTCTCTTTGTCTGTGGCCTTTTCCTGCTCTGGTCCTACAGCCTACCACCGCTGCGCCTGAACTACCGCGGCGGCGGCGAAATCCTACAGGCGCTAGGCGTCGGGTGCATTTTACCCGTAGCCGGCTTTTACGTACAGACGGGGCGTCTTCCCGCACTCCACCCCGGCGAAAACCCCCTGTCTATCATTGCGCTAATAGCCGCATACATTTACTTACAAACCGCCGCAGCAATTGCCTTTACCCTGCCCGATGCAGAGGCCGATCAGCGCGCGGGGAAACGCACCTTAGCCGCCCTTTGGGGCGTGCCAAAAGCGGCCGCAATCGCCATCGCACTCGGCCTGCTAACGCATCTCTTTCTCTATACGAGCGACGTGCCCCGTGCAGTCTTATACCTGCCAGCATTGCCCTTGGCGGGCGCACTTTTCCTCCTGCCAGCGAGCCATCAGTCCGCACGCGCCACGCTGTGGCTCACGGGTCTACTCATCGCCCCGGCCGTCTCTTTCGCACTCGCTGCGCTTTACGCATTGATCTACATTCCGCTCTAAACGGAGGTTCACGTGACTACAAATCACACCTTTACGCTCGATTTTAGCGTCCGCGACTACGAGTGCGACCTGCAGGGCATCGTCAACAACGCCGTATATCAAAACTACCTCGAGCACGCTCGCCACCAATTTCTGCGCTCGTGCGGATTCGACTTTGCCCAACTGCACAGAGAAGGACACGATCTCGTTATCACGCGCTGCGAGCTCGACTACAAACATCCCCTGCGCAGCGGGGACGCATTCACCGTTTATCTGCGCGCCGAACGCCAGGGACGCGTCCGCTTTGTCTTCGCACAGGAGATACGCCGCGGCGACGGCACCCTAATTCTGCAAGGGCGCTTTGTGGGCACCTGCTTAAATAGCAATGGACGGCCCGGTTTTCCCGCTAAACTCGATGCGCTCTTTTGCCCATAAACGGTAACGAGATAGGAATATGAAGCGCCTACTCCTACCCTTGAGTCTGCTGTTTATAGCCCTATTTACAGCGTGCTCTGCGTGGCTGACACAGAGCGAGAAGGCGCAGAGAGCCCGGTGGGAAACATCTCCTCAGTATAGCGACGGCACGTTCAGTAATCCTGAAGAAAGACCGCCGATCGCCCTGAAGGACGGCCTCACCATGATACCCAAATTTCTCTTTAGCAGTGAAGAACGAGAACCCAATAGACCCCTGCCCAAACAGCAGGTCGACCTGAGCGCGTTCCTGCACCCAGGCCCCAATCACCTGAGCGCTACCTGGCTAGGACATTCTTCTCTCCTGCTCAATGTCGATGGATTTAGACTGCTCTCCGATCCCGTGTTTGCCAAGCGCGTATCTCCTCTGGGACCTACTCGCTACAACGGCGATGTTCCCCTGTCCATAGCGCAGTTGCCTTCCGTTGATGCCGTGCTCATCTCACACGATCACTACGACCATTTAAACAAATCTTCGATCCAGGCACTGGACGAAAAAACTTCGCTATTCATCACGGGTCTAGGTGTGGGCAATCGCTTGGCGCAATGGGGCGTAGAGCGAGGAAAAATCCGCGAATTGGACTGGTGGGAAAGCCTGTCGATAAGAGACAGCCTCAACATCGTCTCGACGCCCGCTCAGCATTTTTCCGGTCGCGGCCTAACCGATCGCAACAGGACGTTGTGGACTTCGTGGGTCGTAGAAGGCCCGCAGCACCGCATATACATCAGCGGAGACTCGGGTTACTTTGACGGCTTTGCACAAATAGGGAGGCGCTACGGCCCCTTCAACATGACCTTTGTCGAGTGCGGTGCCTACAACGAGCGCTGGCGCTACGTGCACATGTTTCCCGAAGAAAGCGTGCAGGCCCACCTCGACCTGCGCGGCGACGTGCTTCATCCCATACACTGGGGCACGTTAAACCTGGCACTCCATCCTTGGTATGAGCCGATGCAGCGCCTGAAGACAGCCGCCGAGACTGCTGGCATCCAAGTGGCCACGCCCATCGTTGGACAAACGACTCTGTATGGAGCAGCGCTGCCACAAATCGAGTGGTGGGAAGACGTCGACAGAGTATACCGCGTAGAGAAAAACCATCCGCCCGAACAGTAGGGCTGCTTTAAACGCCGATATCCAGCCCCACTTCCAACGCGCGCTGACGGCATCCCAACAGGGTCTGATCGACGAGTAAGAGGCCGGCGCACGCACCGGCCTGAGCAGGATCTGTAACAAAGAGTGCGCCCTCGCCAACCTGAGCACCGTCATCTGCCAAACGAGCCGGCCAGACCGTCTCAAATTCGGCGGCCCATTCGGCTAAACTGGCGTAGCCTGCGGCCTGGGCCTCGCGCGCCGTAACCACGAGCCAGAGCGCCGTGCGCGCCGAGTTGACGCGCTGCCGCAGCGACAGCGCAACGCGCCCCATACTGGTGCGCGGATTGATCTCGACGATGGGTTTAAAACGTAGACCTCCCCGACTTCGATAGACCAGAGCATCGACGCAAACGGGCCCGACGTAGCCCACCTCAACGAGCGACGACCCGAGGTGGGCGCTCAGCTGCTCGCCCAAACGGCGCAGTCGGCTCGGATCGCGGCCGTCGCCATAGAGAAACTTTTTGGTCTCATCGTCTAAACCGGCTACCATCTGGCCGACAAAGGTTCCGCGGTACTGTCCGCGCTGATCGGTAAAAAAACGTGTCCATCCGGCTACGTGCACCTGACCATCTACGTCAATGTCAAAGTGCAGTGAGAGATCGAGCACCTTGTCTAACCAGGGTTCCACCACAACCTGCCCGTGCCGCGCCAGCACATTCTCTAACCAACCGCGCTGCTGGCTGCGCAATCGTCCGCCGCGTGCGTGGATCTGTCCGCGACCCGACGATTCGATTGCAGCTTTGATCACCACGTCGTCCCAATCCGTCCAGTGCGCTAATGCGGACTCGACTCCATCTACACTCTGACAAATGTTTCCGATGACTTCCGTGCCACACATCCAATCTTCACCGGCTTCATCCATAAAGTTCCGCAGGTGATCCGCGCTCCACGCCTTTGAATAGAGTGCGCGCCACTCCGGCTGCCAGCCCAGCGTTTCACCCGTTGCGAGTTGATCCGCAAGCGGTGCAAAAAAAGCTGCGCTCTGTGGACTCCAACCCCACGGACGCACTCCGTGCAGTTTGCGTTCAACGAGCGATTCCAATGCCATAGTTCCACTGTCGCACTCGACAAACTCGGGAACGGTAAAGCCCAGCGCGCGCAGGGTGCGAAGAAATTCTATACTCGGCCGACGCTCTACTAGCACGACATCGTCCTGAGCACAGTAGAGCATGGGTAGCGCGCGCAGATCTTTCGCCAGCTGGCGGATCTGCTTGGAGGCCAAGTCTCCCGGGCGACCCGCAGCAACTTCTCCCTCGCAGTTTGGATTAAACCAGAACGCGTTCGGACAGCGTCCACGCGAGCGCGAAAAAACCTCTAACTCGTCGATATACGCACGGTCAAAGCCCACCTTGCATCGCCCTTCGCGATTAAAGCCGATTCCCTTTGCACGCGCTGGACTCAGGGGTTCGGGCAGGACTTCTCGATAGGCATCCCACTGCGTCTGTTCAGCGCTGCGCCAGCGCTCAAACCAGACCAAGCCGTGTTTAACATGGCTTATTTCGTCCTTGTAAATCTGTCTGAGAATCGCAGCCGTCGATTCATCACCAAGCCCCTCGTAAACCCCTGCGTAGTGGACGGCGTAGTCGAGGTTAGCCTGCTCTAGCGTCAAACTCAAGCCAGTGACAAAGTCGCTCGGACTGCGCATCGGTGCTATCGCTTTCCAGAAGTAATCGCTGACCGGGATCTGCCCAAACTCCACGCCGATCTCGTCCATGCGCCGCCGGTACATGCGCACGTGCTCCTGCTCGTCCTTTAGCGTTTTTACTACCCCGCGGCGAAATTTCTGCGGCGCATCGGGGAACTTCAGCAATGCGAGCGCCATAAGCTCGAGGGCGAGCAGCTCGTGGTTGGCAAAAAAGTGTAAAACCAGACCGCGCTCTCTTTCCGAGTGCAACTTACCCACGTCGCGAAAGCGCATTTTCTCACGACCGTGCCACTCGTCTAAGCCCAAGCCCACGGGCCGTCCCGGCCGCTCTGGCACGACAAACGCAGTACCAGGCACCGAATCTTCATATCGGTCCAACGCGACTAATTTATCTTCCCAGCGATCTCCAAAGAGGATCCGCTCTGCCAGCTCTCGTATTTGCATAGGGCCTAATTTATGAATAAATCCGCGTACCGTGCGACCTACGCACGCGGCCTTTTATTGATAGATATTGAACATACGCCAAGGCTGCACGGCACGCACCGCATTGTTACATTTTTCCTTCCGTTCTTGACAACCTCTCTGGACTCAGCTATCTATTTCGCCTGAAGTTGCACTCCCCCAAAGAGAGGTTACCATGCGAATAAAATCTGTCCAACTGACTCATATCGACGTCCCCTTCACCAACCATACCAACGCCCACATGAAGTTTTGGCTGCCTCACTGGCGCATTGTCCAGCTGTGCAAGATCACCATGGACGACGGCACAGTCGGTTGGGGAGAAACCATTCCCAACTACACCTGGTCCAAAGTTCCAACCGATATAGAAGATCGCATCGTCGGCAAGACGGCCGCGGATCTGCTCTGGGACGACGCGCTAGGCGCCGGCGTGCAAATGGCACTTTTTGACGCCGTTGGCAAGAAGCTGGGAACGCCGGCCTATAGGCTGCTCGGCAACAAAGTGCGCGACTGGTGTCCGCTCTCTTGGTGGGCTATGGACATGCCTTCAAAGGACTGGGCACGCCAGTGTGCTGACGCCGTAAAAGCCGGCTATATGACGGCCAAGCTCAAGGCGCGCACCTGGTACGATCTGCACAACGCCATTGGCGCTATCATCAAGGTCGTACCGCCGCAGTTCAAGCTAGACCTCGACTTTAACGCTACGTTGGGGAACGCGGCCAGCGCCGTTGAGTTTCTCTCGACGCTAGAGCAGTATGAGCAAGTGGCCATGATCGAGACGCCTATTCCGCAGGGCGACGTCGCGGGCAATGGACAAATTCGCAATCGCCTTGACCGACCCGTTGCCATGCACTTTGGCAGCCCCCCTATTATGACAACGCTGCAGCACGACGTTACCGACGGCTTTGTCGTATGCGCCGGAGCAAATAGCATCATGCAGCAATCAGCCATCTCCGACGCAGCCAATAAACCGTTTTGGCTGCAGTTGGTGGGCACGGGCATCACCACGACGTGGGCCGCTCATTTGGGTGCCGTGTGCCCGCAGGCCAAGTGGCCCGCTATCACCTGTATGAATATTTGGAAAAAACAGCTTATCAAAGAGCCCATCGAGATGCGTGGCGGCTACTACCGCGTGCCTGAACGGCCTGGGCTTGGCCTAGAAATTGACGAGAAGTTTGTCGAGAAGAACCGTGTAGACTACACGTGGGTCGATCCACCGCGCCACGTGTATCGCTACGCGCGAGCCAACGGAGAAGTGACCTACTACGGCTGCTCTAAACAGGCGCTGCACAACGTCTATCCGCGCGACGCCATGCCAGTATCCGAGACGGGATCGGAATGCGTGCCGGTCGAAGACGACGGCAGCAAATCCTTTGCGGCCATTTACGACGCCGTGCAGAATGGAAATACACTGCGACGGGTCGAAAAGTCCAAAAGTCGAAAAAAGAAGTAAACTCTACATGCGTAGCGGCGGATCGGCCGCTATGCACGTAGATAATGCCCGTAAATCGGTCGCAGCTTCTCAACTGTTTCAGCGGGAATGGTCCCGCGATCAGTTACAATGGCGTGCGCCGCTGCGCTGAGACAAGCGCACGTCGAGCGAGCGGGCAGCGCCTCGACCAAGCGGCGCACGATCTGATATGCCGTCGCTGCATTGGCCTGCATAACGGCCAAGACCTGTTCGATCGTGACGTCTTCCTCCTCTTCGTTCCAGCAGTCGTAGTCCGTTCCCATCGCCAGCATGGCGTAGCACAGTTCGGCCTCGCGTGCGAGCTTGGCTTCGGGTAGGGCAGTCATACCAATCACCGCCGCGTCGACCGCTTTCCGATAAAAATTAGACTCGGCGCGCGTGGAAAAAAGCGGGCCCTCCATGCAGATGTAGGTGCCCCCAGCGTGCACCTTAGCGTCCGTTTCTCCCGCCGACTGCAGCAGCAACTCTCGCAGTTCCCCGCAAAATGGATCGGCGAAAGGTAGATGCCCCACGATCCCATCGCCAAAAAAGGTCGAGGGACGCTGGCCGCGCGTGCGATCAAAAATTTGGTCCGGCACAACCATATCGCCCGGAGCAATTTCTTCGCGCATAATTCCGCAGGCACTGACGGCAAGCACGTGCGTAACGCCCAGCATCTTTAATGCGCAGACGTTGGCTCGTGCCGGCACTTCCGACGGCAACAGGCGATGACCTCGTCCGTGGCGCGGAAGAAAAAACACCGTGCGATCTCCCAAACGCGTTTCGACAATTGCATCAGACGGCTGGCCAAAAGGCGTGCTTATTGCGTGTTCTGCCACGACCTCGGCGCCCTCCATTCGATACAGCCCCGAACCGCCAATAATGCCCAACACGACGTCCACTTCTCTTGCCATAGTCCATCTCTCCCAACTAGCGTTTTACAACTCGGATTAGAAAATACAAATGGCGCGCATCCATTACACCATCGCACTCAGTAGCGCCGCCTAAAATAGCTCCTATCTTTACCCAAATATACTATGACTACGCACGCACTGAAAACTTCTGTCCGCGCCCTCGTTGGCTTTGTCATGCGCTCAGGCAGTCTGTCCTCTGGCGGCTTTGGCAGTCCAGATCGCCTCGTAGAAGGCACGCGCGGCCACCAGCGCATACAGGACACGCGGCCCGAACACTATCAGGCAGAAGTCCCCGTATCTCACTCCGTCGAGGTAGACGGTATAGCACTTGAGATTAACGGGCGCATCGATGGATTGCTGATCGAAGAGGACTGCGTGCTCGTCGAGGAGATAAAAACCACCGAAAAAGCGCTCGATCCCGAAAAAGAAGACGTCCCCGTGCACTGGGCCCAGGCCAAAGTCTACGCGAGCATACTGGCGATCCAGCACGATTTAGAGTCAGTCGACGTCCAGCTCACCTACGTGCAGCTCGAGAGCTTAACCTGCCACGAAGATCGACGTACGTTCGAGCACGAAGAGTTACTATCTTTTTTCGAAAACTTAATAACCCGCTATATGCACTGGGCCCATATATACCACGGCTGGTGCGACGAGCGCGATGCCACGATTAAAGCGCTACCCTTTCCCTTTACCGACTATCGTCCCGGCCAGCGCGCGCTGGCCGTAGCCACCTACCGAGCCGTCGAAAATGGCGGACGCGCCTTTGCTCAAGCCCCGACTGGTATAGGAAAAACAATCTCCACGCTCTTTCCCGCCGTAAAGGCGCTAGGGCTAGGACATGCGGAAAAGCTGTTTTATCTCACGGCTAAAACGATCGGTCGAACCGTTGCCGAAAAAGCCGTAGAAGACATGCGAACTGAGGGACTACAGCTCAAGAGTCTAACGCTAACGGCACGCGATAAAATCTGCTTCAAGCCCAACGGGGGCACGCGCTGTGATACAGACCAGTGTCCCTTTGCCATCGGCTATTTCGACCGAATCAACGATGCGCTCCAAGACGCATTTGAGCACGACGCTTTCACGCGTCCGCTCATCGAGAAATACGCTCAAAAGCATCAGGTCTGCCCTTTCGAATTCTCGCTCGAACTCTCGCTGTGGTCCGACCTAATCATATGCGATTACAATTACGTATTCGACCCACGCGCCCATCTCAAACGCTTTTTTGAGGAAGAGGGCGGCCAGTATGCATTCCTCGTTGACGAAGCACATAACCTCGTCGATCGGGCCAGAGAAATGTTCTCTGCCGATCTCTATAAAAGCGAGATACTCGGCGTCCGCCGGCTGGTGGCCAAAGAGCAACCGTCTCTGGGAAAACTGCTCGGCGATATAAATAGATACCTGCTGGGCGTGGGAAAGAAAGTCGAAGGGGAAGGCGATGGCAGCGCTTGGATTGATCCCAAGATGCCAGAGGATATTCTCCCCAAGCTCGACAAATTTCTCCGCGAAGCCGAACGCGTTTTAACGCGCAGCGCCGCCTCGTCTTTTTTCGAAGAACTCATGGAGCTGTATTTCTCCATCCTCTCCTTTACTCGCATTGCCGAACTATACGACGCGCACTATACCACCTACGCTGAAAAGCAGCAAAAAGAAGTGTACTTACGGCTCTATAACGTAGACCCTTCAAAGAACATTCGCGACGCGCTCAGACGCGGCACGTCGGCCGTATTCTTCTCTGCTACGCTGACGCCGTTAGACTACTTTCGACAAATGCTCGGCGGCGACGAGGACGATCCGATGCTCAGCCTAGACTCGCCTTTCCCACGGGAAAATCTGCGTCTGCTTCTGGCCGACCAGATTGATACGACGTATAAAAAACGCGCAGAGAGCTATGTCGAAATAGCCGAGTCGATCGCTGCGAACGTGCGTCAACGGCGGGGTAACTACCTGGCATTTTTTCCCTCCTACCGCTACATGCAGGAGGTATCCGAGCGCTTTGCCGAAAGCCATCCCGACATCGATGTATTTGTGCAGGAAACCGGTATGTCCGAGCGAGAGCGGGAGGCGTTTCTCGCAGTCTTTGCCGAGGATAACGCACAACCCACCGTCGGCTTTGCCGTTATGGGCGGCATCTTTGGCGAAGGCATAGACCTCGTGGGAGATCGCCTCGTAGGAGCGGCTATAGTCGGGGTTGGCCTGCCGCAGATCTGCCTAGAGCGCGATTTGATTCGCCACTATTTTGACGAAGCCGACCTCCCAGGCTTTGACTACGCCTACACCTTTCCCGGCATGAATCGCGTTCTACAGGCGGCCGGGCGCGTTATTCGCACCAACGCCGACCGCGGCACCGTTCTCCTATTAGACCGCCGCTTTGACCAGCGCCGCTACCGACGCCTCTTTCCCCCCTTCTGGCAGGACGTGTATACGGTGCGCTCTTGCGAGGACTTCGAACGATCGCTGGGACGTTTCTGGAATGAATAGAGCAACTGATGCAAATCCGCGGGATATCCTTCCGTTGCCCCATCGGGCAGACCTGCCGATGTTTTCTACAGTCATGTATTTAATCCGATCATTCCTACTTATCGCGCTGCTCTCATCTAGCGTAACGCCTCTACGGGCAGAGGATCCCGTCACGATCTTTGCGGCGGCGAGCCTGAACTCAGCCCTCGGGAAACTGCTGCCGCGCGCGCGCTTTCCAGACGTGCATCTCTCTTTTGCCAGCTCTTCTAAGCTAGCCAAACAAATCGAGGCTGGGGCCCCCGCAGACATCTACTTCTCCGCCAACGGCCAGTGGATGGATTACCTCCAGCAGCGAGCCCTGATCGACTCGACCACCCGCGTCAACCTACTCGGCAACAAACTCGTTTTTATAGCACCGACGGACCGCTCTGTAGAAATCGACGTGCAGAGCCAGTTCAATCTTAGCGACGCATTTGAGGGCCGAATCGCTTTAGGTGATCCGTCTCACGTACCGGCTGGCATCTATGCGCGCCAGGCTCTTAGGCGCCTTGGTTGGTGGAACCACCTAAGCGATCGCCTCGCGCCTTCGGCAGACGTGCGATTGGCCCTGAACTACGTCGCGCGCGGCGAGTGCGACATAGGCATCGTTTATGCCACGGATGCCATGATTTTGGAAGAGGTGCAGATCATCGCACCTCTCCCCGACAGCCTGCACGCTCCCATTCGCTACCCCGCTGCGATCGTCGCCAGACGAGATCGACCTGCCGTGCGGCGCATCTTTGCACAGATCCGGTCCGACAGCGCACAGACCCTGTTTAGCCGACACGGTTTTACCACACTGCAGGAGGAGGCGCCGCGTGCTCAGCCCTGAGGAATGGGACGTGCTCAGCCTTTCGCTGCGCGTAGCGCTGGGCTGCGTCGTTATCACTTTGCCACCGGCCGTAGCTCTGGGCTGGCTGCTGGCTCGGCGCGACTTCCCGTTCAAAGCACTGTTGGATGGCCTGTGCCATCTGCCGCTCGTATTGCCTCCCGTGGTTACCGGCTACCTTCTTCTGCTGCTCTTTGGCCGCCGCGGACCGCTTGGTCCCACACTCGACGCGCTCGGTATTGCACTGGCCTTTGATTGGAAGGGTGCAGTTATCGCCTCAGCGGTCGTTGCATTCCCGCTCGCCCTGCGCTCTGTGCGGCTGAGCATAGAGGAAATCGACCCACAACTCGAGCGCGCTGCGCGCACGCTAGGCGCGTCTAAATGGCGCACCTTCTGCACGATTACCCTGCCTCTGTCCCTGCCCGGACTGCTCGTGGGCGCGCTGCTGGCCTTTGCCCGAAGCCTGGGTGAATTTGGCGCCACCATCACGTTTGTATCCAATATTGCCGGACAGACGCGCACCCTGCCAGCCGCTATCTACACCTATCTCAACCAACCCGACGGCGAGGCGGCCGCCGCTCGACTCGTCATCATATCTGTCATCATTGCACTAGCCGCACTCATCGCCAGCGAGTGGGCCAACCGACGCATGCGGAGGTTCTGACGTGCTGCGCCTACACCTAGAGCATGCCCTGGCCGATTTCGCGCTCTCGGTCGATCTCCAGTGTCGTTATGCGACAACCGCCCTCCACGGTCCCTCCGGCGCGGGCAAGACCACCCTACTCCATATGATAGCCGGCCTCCTGCAACCCGACCGGGGCGAAATATCCGTTGGGGACGACGTGCTTTTTTCCTCTGAGCGCGGCATCGATCAACCGCCGGAAGCACGCGGCATCGGCTACGTCTTTCAGCAGGACTTGCTCTTTCCCCACCTCAGCGTCGAACGCAACCTGCGCTATGGCTATGACCTGCTGCCGAGCACCGCACGGCGCTTTGCCATCAATCAGATCGTCGAACTATTGGAAATCGGTTCCCTGCTCAAACGCTCTCCCACCCACCTGTCGGGCGGCGAGCGTCAGCGCGTAGCGCTGGGACGCGCCCTGCTCTCTTCCCCGCGCCTGCTGCTGATGGACGAACCGCTAGCCGCGCTCGATCAAGGGCTGAAGAGCCGCATCATACCCTACCTACGCCACATCCGCACCGAGCTAGAAGTTCCCATGCTCTACGTCAGCCACTCGGTGGCTGAAATACTTGAACTCACGGGTCAAGTTATTATGCTAGATCGCGGCCAGGTCTTGGCGCACGGCGATTTTTTTAAGATCGCCACCGAACCGGGCGTATTGCCTCTATTGGGCGAACACGGCTTTGAAAACGTGCTGCAGGTCGAACTGCTCGAATCGCCATCGGGGGCAGGCTTTAGCCGGGCGCGCTGCGGCGCGCAAGAGCTCAAGATACCCTACGTTGAACAACCCGTTGGTCAGCACATTTTTATCGGCCTGCGCGCCGACGACATCATTCTCTCGCGGCGGTCACCGGACGGCTTGAGTATCCGCAACGCACTGCGCGGCCCCATAGCGCAGATTGCGCCCGTAGAAGAAGGCGCCTACTTGGTCTACGTTGACGTAGGACGGAGAATCGCCGCCAAAATTACAGGCGAAGCGCTAGGAGAGCTGGCAATAGAAGAGGGACAAGAGGTTTTCTGCCTAATCAAGACCAACGCGCTGCGCTTAGGTCCTCGCGTCGATTAGGCATTTTATGCCCCCTCCTGAGATTGCTTATCTTAGAGACCAAGCGAACGCATTCCACCCTACGGAGGAACTACACCATGACGACTGCGGTGCATCTGAATAGCGAAGAGCTAAAAGCCGGTATAGACGAGATACGCCAGTCACCCAAACAAGGGGGCTCGCTGGAAATGATCGTGCGCAGACCGGAGACGCTCCAGCGCGACATCGTGCAGGAAGGCGAATTAGATCTGGACGTCGGTCTGGTCGGCGACAACTGGAAGACGCGCGGCGGCCCCGAGCGGCCAGCCAATCCCGAAACGCAGATTACGCTGACCAACGCGCGCGCCATACAGCACATAGCCCAGTCCAAAGAGCGCTGGGCGCTGGCCGGTGACCAGCTCTACGTGGACTTTGATCTCAGCGAAGAAAACGCACCGGCCGGCACGCGTTTATCCATAGGCAGCGCCATTTTAGAAGTCACCCCCGAGCCGCACAACGGCTGCAAAAAATTTGTCGAGCGCTTTGGCATGGACGCCATGCTCTTTGTCAATTCAAAGGTCGGCAAGGCGCTCCATCTGCGCGGCATCAATGCGCGCGTGGTGCAAGCTGGCACCATTGCCGTAGGAGACGCCGTCAGCAAACTACAAAGGGACTAAAAAAGGAGCATCCACTATGGTAAAGGCCATGACAGAGCGCGAAATCGAGGGCGTTCTTCGGGAAGTCACAGACGCAGAGGTCGCCTTTTACCGAAAGCATGGCTGGGTCATGATGAAACAGCTCGTCGACCCAGACTTCGCGGTGGAAATGCTGCGCATCGGAAAAGAGTGGACGCAGCACCGCGAAAGAGAGGAGCGCGCCGAGAGACCCAACCAAGGACTGGCACTAGCCGAGGGCGCCGAACCATTCCGCTCGTTTATGTTTAGCCAGCGCATGGCAAAAAATGCGACGCGTTTAGTGGATCGCAAGCGCTTCAAGGGCGTGGATATTCCGCTGCGCTACCGCATTGATTTGCTCTTGCTAAAACCGCCTGGGGCGCACGGATCCACCTATCACCAGGACTCGTCAGAGCACGGTTCCGACCGCGTCGGTGAGCTGCAGTTCTGGATGGCTCTAGACGAAGTGACGGCAGATATGGGAGCCATGCGCTTTGTCGACCGCTCGCATCGCGAAGGACCGCTGGGCTCAGTATTCAACGACGACCGGGGCGATCTCTTAGAGCAGTTTCCCCTATTGGAGTCCGAGCTCGGGCTGTCCGAGCCCTTTCACTACCAGCCGGGCGACTGCACCGTGCACCACGGCTATACCGTCCACGGCGGACCAGACAATACCACCAACAAACCGCGCTGGTCGTATCTTTTCTCGTACGCTCCGGCCGATACCCGATACTGGAACGGCACCGCCCGCAACTGGGGCAGCGAGCGCAAGCGCTTAGTCGACGAGGACAACCCCATAGCTCATACGGGAGATAGCGACGAAGGGGTAACAACGTGGATAGGCTGAGCGACCATCTGTTCCGATGCGAAGATACCTGCAGCGTCTACGGCATTGAAGTCCAGGGCAAGACGCTGCTAATCGACTGCGGCACGGACCTGAGCCCTGCTGCCGTCAGCGGGGTCGAGCGAGTGCTGCTGACGCATTTTCACCGCGACCAATGCGCGGGGTTGGCCCAATGGGCCAACGCACAGGTCTACATTCCCGCCGCCGAGCGCCACTTTCTCGAAGAGTCAGACGTGCAGCGGGCCGGGTATTACCTATACGACAATTACACCGCCTATTTTCCGGGTTTCGGTCCGCTGGCAGACGTGCGCAACGCCCAACTTGCCCGCGACTACGAAACAATCCAATGGCAGGGTATCCAATTCGAGGTTGTGCCCTTACCGGGGCACACCTTCGGCCAAGCAGGCTATGTATTTGAGATCGATGGCCAGCGCTATCTGGCCTGCGGCGACCTGATGGCCGCGCCGGGTAAATTGGGCGACTACTATTGGCTGCAGTGGAAATACATGGATTTTCAGGGACACGTAAACCAGCTCGAGAGTCTGGCACAGGTCGCCGCACTCGACGTCGAACTGATCTTGCCGGGACACGGAGCGCCTTTCGCCAAAGCCGACGCCCGCCTCGACGAGCTCATCGACAACCTAGCCGAAATTTACGCGATGTTTCACGGCCGGCCCTATACGCCTTTCCAGGTCGAATTCCGCACGCTCTCGCCGCACGTATGGGAAGTAGTCAACTCGACGGCCAACACCTATATCGTCAAGGACGACGAGGGCCACGCAGTCCTCATTGACTGCGGCTATGTATCAGGCGCACCGATTGCAGCCAATCCGCACCGCTATATCGATCATTTATCCGCGCGCATGCGGGTCGAACTAGGCATTGAGACGGTGGAGTACTTCCTACCGACCCACTTCCACGACGACCATTTAGCCGGCTACCCGATGCTGCGAGCTCGCTATGGCACGGAGGTAGTAGCCGCCCCGGAGCTCAACGAGCTACTCGAGTGTCCCGCGCGGTATGACATGCCATGTATGGTGCCCGAAGGATTTCAGGTACAGCACGTAGTAGAGCGCGGTGCGGCCTTTCACTGGCGCGGCATAGACTTCTATATCGAACAATTCCCCGGCCAAACCTGGTATGACCACCATATCACATTTTCCGTAGACGGCCGCGTATTTACCGCCATCGGCGATGCCATTTCGGGCCTGTGTTTCCGCGAGGAACGCGACTACATACACTCGTTTATTCCCAAAAATCGCACACCGCTATCGACCTATAGCTCCATTCCACGCAAAGTAGCACAGCGACAGCCGGACTGGATCTTAACCGGTCACGGTGGCGGCGAAGCCTACGATGGGGATAAAATGGACCGCTGGACCACGTGGATGGATCGTTGGCAGGAACTGTTCACCGACATCGTCGAAGCGCCGCACCCCAACATGGCACTAGACCCGCACTGGATCGAGTTCCGACCGTACAAGGTGCGGGTCGAACCGGGGGCCGAGGTCGAATTCCAACTCTGCATAACAAATCACGACAACAGCGAACGACGGTGCGCCCTGCACCTGCGCTCGGTTG
Source organism: uncultured bacterium (assembly GCA_964011675.1). Taxonomy (GTDB): domain Bacteria; phylum Latescibacterota; class UBA2968; order UBA8231; family UBA8231. The sequence goes on along the minus strand of CAXGPR010000006.1, from coordinate 983 downwards.
AGGACGTAGAAATCGAGGCAGCGGAAAGAGCGCTGGTGCTGACAGGTGGTCAGGTGCACGAGATCACCGTGCGGGTGCGCATGCCGCAAACGTTTTCGACGCACTCGCTGCCCATTGTCGCCGACGTGACGTGGGACGGCCAGCGCTTGGGAGAAGTGGCCGAAGCCATCGCCTACTGGTAGCAGTATGCGAGCCAAGCCCGTCGGATCGGTCCCACATGGGAGAGAAACGTCCGCTCGCCATATGCCGGCAGCACATCGCTACCCATTTAACACACGAGCAATAAATGAGGTCTAATGAGACAAATTGAAGGACAGGTCGCCGTTGTAACGGGCGCAAGCCGAGGCGTTGGACAGGTTATCGCCGACGCGCTCGAAGCGCGCGGACTAGTCGTTGCACGCGTTGCGCGCAGCGCCACCCCTTTTACGGCTGATGTAGCGGATCCGACTGCAGTAGATCGTTTAAAGACCGAAATCGAAGCCCAACTTGGTCCGCCTACGGTGGTCGTCAATGCCGCAGGTATTTTTGGCCCCATCGCACTGATCAAAGACAGCGATCCCCAAGATTGGATCGAGACGCTGATAATCGATACGGTGGGGCCCTACCTGGTCTCGCGCGCGTTTATCGACGGCATGTTAGCCACAGGCTGGGGGCGCATTATCAACCTTTCATCCGCGGCGGCACTACACACGCCGGGCCCTCTAAACAGCGCCTATGCCACCGCCAAAGTCGCTCTCAACCAGCTAACGCGACACCTTGCTGCCGAATTGGAAGGCCAGGGCGTTACGGCCAATGTGATTCATCCAGGCGATGTCAAAACCGCGATGTGGGCGGATATTCGCGACAAGACAACGGCGTCCGAACACTCGGGAGGCAACTACGACAACTGGGTGGCTTGGGTGGAAGAAACGGGCGGAGATCCGCCGGAGAAGGCGGCCCAGCTGGTCCTTGATATCATAGAAAGCAGCATAAACGGGCGCTTC
>CAXGPR010000005.1:0-82064 GCA_964011675.1 uncultured bacterium | reverse complement strand
GTGGACGAATTTGTCGACAAGTCTACCTTCTATTGGACATCTTACAATTCAAAAGAAAAGCGTTGCAGCACAGAGACATACGTTCTGTACACGGATAATTACACATCGTCAGTCGGCGCAGATACATATGTCAAAAAACGAAAACTTATAATTACGGTATATATGGGACAAAGTCAAGATAGATAACGGGGCGATCTTTATTCGTTAATTATGTCGGCATACTCACTGGGATTGAGTAATTCCTCGATTTGCTCTTCATCTTCGATGCGTATCTTTATCATCCAACCGGCACCGTAAGGATCTTCATTAATCTGTTTGGCATCTTCTTCGAGCGTTTCGTTGGCCTCCAAGACTTCACCGGATATAGGTGCGATTAGATCTTCAACCGTTTTTACAGCTTCAACCGTGCCGAATATTTCGCCTCTTTTAGCATACTCACCTATTTCGGGCAGTTCCACAAAAACGATATCACCCAACTCGAACTGAGCAAAATAAGTGATACCAATTGTCGCAATATCACTTTCAACCTGTATCCACTCGTGGCTATCACTGTAGGATACGTTTTCCGGAATATTGGACTCGCTCATTGTACCTTACTCCTGTTTGGTTGCAAGCGAAACGCTATCGAGGTCTAAAGAGGTATCGGCCACATAGTCTGTGTTAAAACGCCCCGCAATAAAGTTTGTTTCTTTTATTAAGGCTCGATGAAAGGGAATTGTCGTCAGCACGCCTTCAATCGTATACTCTGCTAAAACTCTTCGCAGGCGGGCCAACGCCTCGGTTCGATCTCGACCACTAACAATCAGCTTAGCTAACAATGAATCGTAATAAGGCGGCATATCATAGCCCTGATATATATGGCTATCAATGCGCACTCCCGGGCCTCCGGGCTGATGTAGCGCAGTGATTTTTCCTGCAGAGGGTATGAAGTTCCGTGCGGGATCTTCAGCGTTAATGCGACATTCTATTGCGTGTCCCGTTAGAAGTATCTCATCTTGGCCATAGCCCAACTCTTCGCCGGAAGCTATGCGGATCTGTTCGCGCACCAGATCAATACCTGTAACGGTTTCTGTCACGGGATGTTCTACCTGAATACGCGTGTTCATCTCCATAAAGTAGAAGTTCAGATCTTCGTCCACGATATACTCTATCGTCCCCGCACCGTAGTATCCGACGCTCCGCGCACCAGCAACGGCAGCTTCTCCAAGCCGGCAGCGCATATCTTCGTCCACGACGGGCGAAGGACTTTCTTCTAACAGTTTCTGATTCCGGCGCTGAATTGAACATTCGCGTTCAAACAGGTGAACAATATTCCCGTGTTCATCACCGAGGACTTGAATCTCTATGTGACGCGCTCGCTCTATAGAACGCTCCATGTAAACGGCATCGCTAGTAAACGCTCCGCGCGCTTCCATGCGGGCCATTTTCCAAGCATCTTCTAACTCGTCCATGGAACGCACAATCCGCATACCCCGCCCGCCGCCCCCAGCAGAAGCTTTTAGCCGCAGAGGAAATCCCACCTTCTCGGCCCACACACGCGCGTCCTCAAGCGACTCTAACTCCCCCTCACTGCCCGGCACGACGGGCACACCTGCATCTTTCATCGTCTGGCGGGCAAGCGACTTATCGCCCATGCGACGTATAGCTTCGATAGGCGGACCGACGAACTTGATACCACACTGCTGGCATATTTCCGCAAATTCTGCGTTTTCAGCCAGCGGTCCATAGCCGGGATGAATCGCATCAGCATTGGTCAGTTCGGCCGCACTGATGATATTCGCATAGTTACGATAGCTATCTTTGCCCGCCGGAGGCCCGATACACACATCCTCATCAGCAAAAAGCACATGAGACGCATGGGTATCCGCTTCAGAGTGGATGGCTACGGTTTCAATACCCATGTCTTTACATGCGCGAATGACGCGTAGGGCAATTTCCCCGCGATCCGCTACCAGTATTTTCTTAAACATTGGCAGACTCTATTCGCCTCAAGCGGGTCGGATGGTGAACAGCGGTTGGTTATATTCAACGGGCTGACCATTTTCGATCAAGATATCTACTACCTGACCTGCGATATCCGCTGGAATTTCATTCATGATCTTCATGGCCTCTATAATACACAGGGTCTGACCGCTCTTAACAGCTGCTCCCTCTTTAGTGAACGCATCCGACTCTGGAGAAGAGGCTCTGTAAAAGGTCCCCACCATAGGCGATAACACCTGATGTAAACCATCATCAACCACAACTGCTCCAGATTCAGAAGCAGAACTACTGGGTTCAGCAGGATCGGCGAGGGCAGGCATACTAGGAGCTGGTGCCGCCTGCACCACGGAGGCGGTTGACACATCGCTAACCTTGCGTCGACTAACACGCAACCGGGTCCGAAAAAAACCGCTCTCGACCTCTATTTCTTCTACCTCACTGTCTTGAAACAGTTTTAGTATTCGTTTTATCTTATCTTCGTTCACTACGATTCCCCTTCTTTCTGACGAACTAAACTCGCTCGACGTAATCGCCCGTACGCGTGTCGATTTTAAGTTTGTCTCCCTGGTTTACAAAAAGCGGAACCTGTACCTGGTATCCTGTTTCCAGCGTAGCCGGTTTAGTCGCTCCCGTAGCCGTGTCACCCTTAATTCCGGGCTCAGTATGTGTAACCTCAAGTAGAACGAAATTCGGCAAATCGACGCCTATCGCAGCATCGCGAGCAATAAGAACGTAGGCGTTCTCGCTTTCTTTCAACAGATTAGCCGCCTGACCCACAACGCCAGATGCAATGCCCATTTGTTCGTATGTATCCAAGTCCATAAAATAGTACAAATCAGCCTCAGAATACAGATACTGCATTTCACGTTTCTCGAGCCGAACTTCATCAACTTTGTCGCCCGAACGAAATGTCCGATCCAGTACGGCGCCCGTGTGCATATTCTTCAGTTTGGTGCGAACAAAGGCGCCGCCCTTGCCCGGTTTGACATGTTGAAACTCAGCGATGGAGAAAATATCTCCGTCTATAAGCATGCAAAATCCATTGCGGAAATCTGTCGTATCTGCCATTGCTAGTGTCCATCTCCCTGTAGGCTATTTTTTGCTGCCGCTGCTTTCCAGTTCCTCTAACTTACGCCTAATAAAATCGTTTTGGGGATCCTGATCTAGCAATTCGCGATAGGTCTCAATCGCTTTTTGCGTCAGTCCCTGTATCGTGTATATTTCGGCAAGAGTCGGCGTCGTGATACGCTGCCGCTCTTCCTCCATATCCATATCTATCAGACCTCCTACTTCGATTGAAGCATCCACTTCGTCGCTGCCCTGCGTCTCAATCTCTTGAAACAGTCTCAGCAATTCATCATCACCTCGCGCCCCTAGACCGCCACCCCGTCCATTACGACGCTCGTCATCATCCTCCACCTCTTCAGACTCGACCTTAGCCTGACCTAAGTCTGCAGATGCCTCATCAATCGGCTCCTGTTGCTCTTTTATTACACCAGTAGACGTTTTCGATTCGGAAATATCCAACGTATCACCCAGATCGGGGACCTGAGTCCCAGACTTCTCAGCAGTACTGTTTGCAGGCAGTCCGTCGGCATGTATATCTGCTCCAGCAGCATCGAGACTCGCTTCGGCATAATTCCAATCCATCTTCTCAAAACCCTCATCTGGATCTGCAACAAAGCGCGTCTCCGCAGAACGCATATCCGGCGCAGTTTCCTCCTCTCTATCTTGGATCTTTTCTTCGTCAACGACAAACAGATCATCGTCTTCAGCCTTAGTCCTCACGTCATCTAGATCAGGAGTAGATTCATTAGAACCGCTGTACTCGTCTTCATTCGGTTGATCTTCCTCGGGACTTACGACACCAAAATCCGATGCTCCATCATTCAGCACCCCCTGCCCGGCTTCACACTCAACCACCTGGCCAGAGTCATGTCGTGCAGAGACGAAGTTCCCATCGCGCATTAGGACATCTCGTTCATCCTCAAAGGAAAGCTCTACTCCAACCGCTTCATCTCGAACAGATTCCGGAATATTATCTCCCGCGCGACTCGCTTCCCCATCTGCCGTCTCCAGATCCGGCGTTATATATGGGTCAACCTCTCCATTATCCTGCTCGCGAGTAGATTCCAAACGCACTTCATACGTCAACTCGTCCACCCTGGACGGAAGTTTTTCAGCAAAGGGATCTAGTATAGCTGCTTGTTGCAGCGTCTTTAAGGCTAGGGTGGGCACGCCAAGCTCGCTGTAGATAGCAGATAGACGCTCGTACCCCTTGGGATTAACCGGGTCAATGCGCAAAGCTTGATCTAGCGCATCGCGCGCTTCTTCGACGGCTCCACTCGCCTCATAGCACCTAGCCAGCACCAAAAAGCCCGTAGCATATTCAGGGAAATCCTGACAGCCTTGTAGACAGATCTCTAGTGCAGACTCAGCCTTGCCTCTCTTCAGGTAAAGATCAGCCAGGCGAGCAAAAAACGGGAAATCTGGATTCTGGCGATAAGCCTTTTCCAGTTTTGCCAATCGATCAGCCATCGTGTCGCAGGGGAAGTAACGGGATTAAGATACATGGAACGCAGGCGACTAACTGCTCTAAAGACGAGGAGCTATTCTACGCTCTATCATCAGAAATGTCAAGGGATTAGGCAGTAAAATTGCAATGCATTCAAGGCGCTGACACCTTGACAATGACATGCGGCTCGGCTATCTTTCTTCCCTGCAAATAAAGAAAGAATTTGTGTGCGCCTATAGCTCAGCTGGTAGAGCGGCTGACTCTTAATCAGCGGGTCCTTGGTTCGAGTCCAAGTGGGCGTACCATAAAAAATGGGAGTCTAGCTAAAAGCTAGGCTCCTTTTTTTGCGCAGAAAATGTCGTGCTTATAAAAAAAATGGTTGTGACCTCGCACAACTTGGTATCAAATCAACTTGCATGCTTACCACTTTTTTCTCGAAAGGAGCACCGTGCAACCGCGTACATTCTTGCTGCAGCGACATTTTTTGTATTACCAGCGGCACCTGCTAATCGGCGGTTTCTTTACGTCGTGCGCTCGACAAAACGCAGTGAGGCCGAGTTCATGCAGTAGCGCAAACCGGTTGGCGGAGGCCCGTCAGGAAAAACGTGACCCAAGTGGGCCTGACAGCGCTGGCACACGGCCTCAACGCGCACCATACCGTGACTCGTGTCCGTTTTTTCACTGACACACTCCCCATCGACCGGCTGCCAAAAACTAGGCCAACCAGAACCCGAATCGTATTTACAATCTGAACTGAATAGTTCCTTACCGCAACAAGCACAGCAGTATACACCAACACCCTTGTAATTCCAGTATTTGCCGGTGAAGGCTCGCTCTGTACCGCCGCAGCGCGCCACGACATACGCTTCTTCGCTCAACTGCTCTCTCCACTCTTCGTCGCTCTTCTCTATTCTGCCTGACATCGGTATTAGATTCTCCCGTTTGTGTTTATGCTGTACTTTATTAGTATGCTATGTTCATCAATTGCAAAAGAGGTATTTCTGTGAAACTCGGACTAGGACTCTATCGCCACTTACTCAATCGCGACCACTACCAATTTGCCGTGCAGGCTGGTGCTACGCACATCGTAGCGCATCTATGCGACTACTTTGCGCACGGACGGCGAGACGGTCAGCCTATCGAAAACGGCAACGGATGGGGACGAGCCGGAAGCCCACTGTGGACCATCGATGAACTCAGCGCACTGAGACGCGAGGTAAACGAGGCCGGTCTGGCGCTAGAAGCAATAGAAAACTTTGATCCAGCACACTGGTACGACGTGCTCCTCGATGGTCCGCGAAAAAATGCCCAACTTGAAGACCTCAAGATGATGATACGCAATGTTGGACGGGCAGGCATCCCCATTATTGGCTACAATTTCAGCTTGGCGGGTGTATGCTCTCGCGTAATGCTGCCCGCCGCCCGCGGCGGCGCGGCATCAGCCTGTATGGAGGCGGTCGACCAGACTCCCGTGCCCAACGGCATGGTGTGGAACATGATATACAATGAGCAGACGTCCACTGGGACAGTTCCCAATATATCGCATGAAGAACTATGGCAACGACTACATGCGTTTCTCGAAGCCGTCCTTCCTGTGGCTGAAGAAGAAGGCGTCAAACTAGCCGCGCATCCAGACGATCCACCGGTTCCCGTACTACGACAAACACCGCGCTTAGTCTACCAACCTCAACTTTACCAGCGCCTTATTGACATGAACTCAAGCCCTTCTAACGGACTCGAGTTCTGCCTTGGTTCAATTGCCGAAATGACCCAAGGTGATGTGTACCAAGCCACCGAGCAATACAGTCGACAGGACAAAGTATTCTACGTGCATTTTCGCAACGTAACGGGTACCGTCCCTCGCTATCAGGAAGTCTTTGTAGACGAAGGAGACATCGATATGGTCCGCATTTTACGTATACTACGCGACAACAACTTTGACGGTGTCCTGATTCCCGACCACACGCCTCAGATGCATTGCGAAGCACCTTGGCACGCTGGGATGGCTTTTGCCATGGGTTACATGAAGTCGGCCATTAGCATGGTAATGAAAGAATAAATTTGATCGCTTAGCTGCGTAGAACGACCATCTTTATGACCGGGCACGTAGCACCGATGCAATCCCCGCACGCACGCCCACTTCCATCTGCTGCAAGGAAAGAGAAGGGCCCTGATCACATCCCATATCTATAGCCAACGCGCTAGACTGCGGCAGATGAAGAAATCCTGCTCGGCGCGAATCACCGTCCCGCGCCAAATAATGCAAAACATGATACATTATGTGATCGCACAGATAGTTCCCGGCATAGACGTGCGCTATGGCAGGGACGTCAACTGCTCAAATCGCGGAAGCTACAGATTCCGAATCTAGGCGAGCGAAATAAGCTGCTGGTCCCTGCTCGACGATAGGGCGCTCTCCGCCGTCCACGCATCGCAAATTCAGCGCGATCCGCTCGACCCAGATGCACGGAGCCCATGAAGCCAAGCCCAATGAGAGCACAAGATGGGGCTGAATGCGCTCTATCGCCGGTAGCACAGATTCTACGTCTGGGCCAAATTCTACGGGCAGCACAATGCTCTCTACTCTGTAGCCTTCTGTATGCTCTCCGTGAAGCGACTCGGCGATTTGCTGCAATGGATTAACTGAGAACTTGCCGAAAGGGACAAAACTCGTCAGCAGCACGCCATGCACGGCTAAGCGCGATCCTCACGTACGGTGCCAGAAGTAAGCTCATCGTAACGGCCACCGTAGTATAGCAGCGGCGCACCTTCGCCCGTCGCTCCCGCTAGGGGCTCTCCTAAAAACAGGTCGTGATCTCCCGTTTCTACCGTTTGCACTAAGCGACAGTCCAACCACGCAAGAGCATCCGATAGAATTGGTGCACCTGTTTCCGCTTCCTCAACGTGCAGGTCGGAGAAGTTCTTGGGCCCAGGCTTGGCGAAGCGGTTAGATATTTCCTCGCCGTCTAAACGCAGTATGTTGATCGCAAAGCATCTCCCCTGACTCAGGTGATCGTGCATACTGGCCCCCCTATCGACGCAGACGGCCACCAACGGCGGATCGAGGGAAAGGGATATGACAGCGTTGGCCGTCATACCCGAAAATTCTTCTCCAAAACGCGTCGTTATAACGGTCACGCCCGTGGCGAAACGCCCCATAATCTGCCGCTGTAACATAGAGTCAAATGACATATTCAATACTCTCCTTGAAATGACTGCGTATATATCGAACCCACAGCTCAGCTAAATAATCAATCCGATGTAGATACAAAACGCAAAACTTCGATCAGTTGAATATACTTCGGTAGATAGCTTCTGCGTCTTCGGGCAGCACTTCAACCGGATTGGGATCCAGCAGACGACGAACAGTCATGGCCAATTCGACCATTCGCAGAATGTCACCTTCCTCTATCCCTACTGCTCGTAGAGAGGTGTAAGGCGTGTAACGACGGCGTAGATCTTCGATCCAGCCCGCAGCCAAGTCCACACCGTCCTCACGGCTCTTATCTTTCAGATCGAATCCCGCTACACCCGCAGCATAGTAGTATTTGTCTGCCGCAACAGGCGCATTGTGACGTATGACACCCGGCAATACCAACGCTACAGCCGCCCCGTGCGGCACGGGATTACCCCGTTCATAGGAAATTTTTTCGATACCATATCCCAATGCATGACCAGCGCCCGTGTTAATTGGACTGAGCAACAAACCGGCTAAGAGCGCGCAGCGGGCCATCCCGTAGCGCGCTACGCTATCTTGTGCCCCATTTTCTATCGCTCGAACAAAAGCCGCAGCACCTGCTTGCAACGCCTCGCGAGCCACGGCATCTCCTAACGCATGGCTTTTTTTTGAAGCCGTGCACTCAAGCGCGTGACCAAGCGCGTCAAGACCCGTCACCGCAGTCAGCAACGGGGGCAAGCTGTGCTGTAAAAGAGGGTCAACTAAAGCAACACGCGGCTGTAGATAGTCGCTGTACACCGCTTTTTTCCCTTCGAAATCAGCAATGACTGACACGCGACTAGCTTCACTCCCCGTGCCGGCCGTAGTTGGCACGGCAATAACAGGACACCGCGCAGGTTCGGGAATCAAATCAAAGCCCCAATACGCATCAATCGATGTAGCCGTGGTAGCCACGCAGGCCGCGGCTTTGGCCGTATCCAACGTGCTTCCTCCTCCCAGTGCAATTACGACATCACAGCCGGCATAGACGATCGCATCGGCACAATTAGACACGCTCTCAACAGTTGGATTGCGCACGACTCCATCATACTCTCCGACAAGCTCTATGTGAGTTCCTGCCAACGCGCCGCGCACTTCCGCAGCCAGTTTATTTACACCGGGATCGCACACGAGTAGCGCACGAGTAACGCCTAAGCGCTGACACTCATCTTCCAAATTCACTATAGCCCCTTTTCCCATCAGCACGCGGCGTTCAGAAAATTTGAATAAATCTGTGAGTTCATCTATACGATGCTTCTCGGCAAAAAATGCGCTATCAGCGAACAGTCCCTCATTAGTTAAAATCGATGGCATACAAACGAACTCCTATAGAATCGCATTCGTGTTAAAACGAGATCAGTTTAATACGCTTACTCAAGCCAAACAACATCTTCTCATTCTTCTTCCTCGCCCACCTTGCACCATTATCACTCACATTGGTGTCGAGCTCAGTTTCGTATATATTATGCCTATCATGCTGCGCATAGTAAAACAGAGCATTCATATGCAACCGCCAGCAAGGCACATAAAAAAACCTCAATAGAAAAAGCAAAGAAAATAGAGCAACCATGGCTACGAACACAGAAATGGGACAGTTGTATGCCGAGCAAGGCTACGTCACGGGAATAGACATATTCGAAAAAGAAGAAATCGACCACTACCGATTCTGCTTTGACGAGTTAGAGACACAAGAAGGACGTGAAAAGTGTCAGATCGGCCTCCAGGCGCGTCATTTGACGGACGAATTCATATGGCGACTGTCCACCGATAGTCGAATCCTCGATGCCATACAAGCAGTTATGGGAGAAGATATCCTTTTGCTATCAACCCACTTCTTTTGCAAATATCCCGACCCGGAAGCCAAGAAGTTTGTTGCCTGGCATCAGGACGTTACCTATTGGGGCTTAGAGCCGGCCGAAGCGCATACCGCGTGGATTGCCATTGATGATGCAGACGTAGAAAATGGATGTATGCAAGCAATTCCCAAGTCTCACAAAGACGGCATCGCCATGCACGCAAAATCAGACAAAGATGGAAACCTACTTAGCATCAACCAGTCCATTCCAGACGAATACGTCGACACCAGTCAGGCGACCGATATGGCACTCAAAGCTGGACAGATTTCCATCCACGACGGGCAGCTGTATCACGCGAGTAATCCCAACGCTTCAAATAGACGCCGCTGCGGCTTGACCGTGCGCTTTGTTCCGCCGTATGTAAAGCAGATTTCTGTTAATTCGACAGGCGAGCGCTGGCCAGCAATCCTTGTCCGCGGCGAAGACCGCTACGGTCATTTCCCCGTGCAAGAATGCCAATTTGGCCTATCTTAAGGACTAAACAACAGACCTTTCTATTCTTTGAAAACATAACAATTAAGGAGTATGACAATGGCCCAATACGATCGAATGGCCGTTCTCAACGCCATATTTGATGCTGGAATTGTGCCCGTCTTTTACAACAAAGATGCCGAAACTACTATCCGCATTGTCGAGGCGTGCGCTCGAGGTGGGGCGCGCTGCGTCGAGTTTACAAATCGCGGTGACCTCGCACACCACGTATTCACCGAAGCCGTTCGTCACGTCATGGCGAATAAACTAGACGTTATCATGGGCGTCGGATCTATTGCCGATGCCCCTACGGCAGCACTTTACATTGCCAACGGTGCCAACTTTGTAGTTGGCCCTCTGCTCAACGAAGAAGTTGCTCGTCTGTGCAACCGCCGTAAAATCGCATACTCGCCCGGCTGCGGTTCGGTTACAGAAATCGGCCAAGCTGAAGAATTGGGTGTCGAGATTGTTAAGGTGTTTCCTGGCAGCGAAGTAGGCGGCCCCGCATTTATTAAGTCCGTCCTAGGCCCCTGTCCATGGACGCGCATTATGCCTACAGGCGGCGTAGATGCCACACGCGAAAGCCTCGAGTCATGGGTCAAGGCGGGCGTAGCAGCGGTGGGAGCCGGCTCCAAGCTCATCACAAAAGACCTGGTAGATTCCAAGGACTGGGATGGATTGGCGGAGAAGGTGGCTCAGAGCGTGCAGTGGATTAAAGAGATCCGCGCCGAGATGGCGAACTCATAGGAAATTTATAGATTTTGTATAGCAAAGAGGCCCTCGTCCGCGTGCTGAGGGCCTCTTTGACGTTTTATTCCCAAATGAAACGTATCAGGCCAAATACGCCTTCATAAGCTCAGCCATTTTGTCTACTTCGTCTTCCGTGTTGAAAATATGAGTTGAAACGCGAATCGCGTTGTAACTAATACGCGGTCCTGTTTCTTGATCGGCCGGCACGTAAGGGTATGTACCCTGCGTTGTCTTTAGGACTATGTTATGCTCGTTACTGAAGTAGCTGTAAATGTCTCCATTAGACGCCTTATTGGAATCAACGGCAAAGCTGACCATACCCGACGATAATTCATCCTGATCCGGCGTCATAAGCGTCAAAGCGGGAATCTCTCGCAGATGGGCTCGAACCCGCTGACTGAGCGAGCGACAACGTGCTTCGATGCGTTTGCGACCGATTGCGTTGTGGAAATCAACAGCAGCACCGTGCCCGTAAATGTGGGCTACGTTACTCGACCCAGACTGCGCACTGTATATACTATAATTGTCTTCTTCTCCGACCGGATTGAAAACGCTAATTGGACGAATGCGATCCTGTATGTCTTTCCGGACGTACAAGACCCCGCTACCCTTAGGAGCTAAGAGCCACTTGTGGCTAGACGAGGCAAACGCATCCACTCCCAACGCTTTCACGTCCACTTCGAGCATACCAGGAGCCTGCGCCCCATCACATACGAGCAGGATGTCTCTGGGACGCGTTATCATGGAAATATCCTTCATGGGCAACTGCATCCCAGTAATGGTGTCTATTTGGCTAAAGCTACACACCCGTGTGCGAGGCGTTATCTGTTGCTCAATCATTTCTAAGATTTGCGCCTTGTCCTCAACGGGATGGGGAATATCTACGTATCGCAGCTTAACACCGTGAAACTTTGCCAAATACTGCCAACACAGCATGCCACCTGCGTGTTCGTGATTTGTCGTCAGCACCTCATCGCCCGGCTTCAAATGCAGACCCGTGGCGATCATATTCATGCTCTCAGTTGTATTGCGGGTTAGGGTTACTTCTTCTACTTCAGCTCCTATAAACTGGGCGACTTTATCAATCACTTCGCGTTGCGAGGGAAAGGCGTGCGCCCACGGGTTCATTTCATCTGAGCGCAAATAATGGCAGACGGTATCTATCACATACCGGGGCGGCGCTCCCGTGCTTCCACAGTTAAAATGAATGAAACCCGGATTGAGAGAGAATTCCCTACGCACCCGACGCCATAGCTTAGCCTCATCTTTCGCATCATCAACGGCCGCACGTAATCCTTCAATATGATCGGTCAGCGCTTCAACCATATCGGGTACAACCTGTGTAGCCACGGCTGCTGTTGCCAAAGCCTTTACGAAGTCGCGTCTCTCCATGTTCACCCTTCTCATTCATAAGCGTCTGCGGCTCTTCCATGCAACTGCCTGTTCTCAACCCTGTCATAAGATTAGTATAAAAATACATATCGATAGCAACAAACACACACCCGTTGTGAGCCTATAAGTCTTTTCCTTTATTAATCAGCCAGATCGATAATTCGAAGGTCTTTGTCCTATAACAAGCATGCGAAGGAGTTCCCGTGATGAAATCGTTTTCTTTTGTTGTCTCTGTCTGCGCTCTTATGGCTACTTCGAGTCTCGCGCAGGAATCCGTTGCAATTAGCAAACTGCCTTTTAGCGCGGCGCGGCGCGCTGGTGGCACGCTTTACATCAGCGGACAAATCGCCCGCACAGCCGATGGCAAAGATGCAAAAGAGTCCGTTGCCGCCGAAACGCATCAAATAATGAAAAACCTCGGCCACATCCTATCGGAAAATGGCTACACGTACGATGATTTAGTTAATGTAACGGTCTGGCTGAGCGACATAGAAGATTACCACGAAATGAATCGAGTATATGCTTCGTACTTTAACGAACAGTTCCCCGCACGAGCCTGCACGGGGGGAGCCCAAATCGTTTTTGGATTTAAAGTGGAAATCGCTGCTATCGCTTACAAAGACCAAAAACAATAAACATGACTATCAATCGACGACAGTTTATTCAGACCACTGCGCTAGCGGCCGGTAGCCTTGCACTGACCGGCTCGTCAAACGCCCTTGTAAAGGACAGTAACATGAGCACCGAACGCCCTCTCTTTGTATCTACTTGGCCCTTTGGCAAAGCGGCCAACGAACGTTCTTTGGAGGTTTTTGAGGGGGGCGGTTCCGTTCTCGATGCCGTAGAGGTGGGTATTCACGTACCGGAAGCCGATGCGAGCAACGCATCTGTTGGTTTGGGCGGTATACCCAATGCCGAAGGCGTCGTACAGCTCGATGCATGTATCATGGACGGTGAAGGCCAGCGGGCGGGCAGCGTAGCGGGTATCGAAGATATACTCCATCCCATCTCCGTAGCACGAAAGGTTATGGACGAAACGAAACACGTCATGCTCGTCGGAGAAGGCGCGCGTCAATTCGCCCTGTCACAGGGTTTTGAGAAAGTAAACCTGCTGACCGAAGAGCAGCGCCTCAAATGGGAGAAGTGGAAAAAAGAGCAGCACAAGGCTGACAATCACGATACGATCGCCCTACTTGGCGTCGATGCAAACGGCCATATCGCAGGCGGCTGTTCGACAAGTGGCTGGGGCTACAAACTACCCGGACGCGTAGGAGATTCCCCTATCCTCGGTAGCGGTCTCTATGTGGACGGCCAAGTAGGTGCCGCAGGCGCCACGGGACTGGGTGAGAACGTCATGCGCTACTGCGCTTCTTTTTTAGCGGTCGAGTATATGCGAAAAGGTAAACACCCCCAAGATGCCTGTATTGCCGCAATCAAGCGCGTTGTACAGGCAGATCCGCGACCGGTTGAAGATTTGCATATCAATTTTGTTGCACTAGATAGGCAAGGCCGCTATGGAGCTGCCGGCACTAACGAGGGATTCAAATACTCCGTCACATACCCTGGTTATAGCGAAGTGTTAGAGGGCGCTGCGCTAAGCGCCGGAGACATAGGCGTCGAGGGTGGCAATATACGCTGAAAAGCAACGCTTCAAAAAAATGTGTATGAAGGGGTTTTTTAATGTTGTAAAACTTGTAACATATTTGTAGCATATTATTGACAGAGTGATGACCAAGTTGTTTATTGTCGAATAGGAAGGCGAAACCCCGTGCCACAGACAGCGCGCGGTTCGCGTCGTTCACCATAATTACAGAGCATTGGAGGAAAAAATGCTTAGAGCAGCGAGAAAAGTTGCAGTTGCTAGCCTGTGCCTCGTAGGCGTGGCAAGCGCTCAGTTTTTTGATCCACCGGCCCTGGCTGACCGCAACGGAAGCCAAGGTTTCATGTTTTACATGCTCGAAGTACCTGATACCGGTTCCATGAGCATGGACGGCTACAGCGACGATTGGGCTTGGTTTGACCCCGAGTTCACGCTGACCAACGATGAGTGGCGTGATGAAGGCGATCGTCCTGCTCCCGACCGCAGCGACCTCAACGTCACAACGTTTATGGGTTGGAAGGGCGGAGACGAAAACCGCTGGTACGTCTTCTTAGAAGCGACCGATGACGCCCTCGCCCACGCCGGCACCAAGGTCGACCGTTGGGACGGCGATATGCTTCAGGTAGGTTTGGATCCTCAAGATCACGGCCGCGAGCGTAGCCCGGCTTCTGGTTACACCATGGAGTGGCTAATGGCTCCTGGCGATCTCAGCCCTCCCACCAACGTTCGTTTCCGCTACACTGAGCAGGAAGCATGGGCCGAGTACGGCGAAGCTCCTTATATCGACTTTGCCGTGCGCGTTGATCCGCCAGAAGCTTGGGCAGCCGATCTGTGGACCGATGGTGGTACCACCTACTACGAGTTCAGCATCGCGGTTCTCGCCTTTCAGGAAGATGCCGGTCCCAGCGTTAGCGAACCCTGGCAGTTGGATGCCGTTGCTGGTGAAGGCGGCACAGGAATGCCCTTTGCCATGTGGTATGAAGATGGTGAAGGACCTGATTCTAGCTTCAGCCCGAACGAAGACGGAACGCCCGGTGGTCGCAATGACTGGACGACGCGCGGTCCTGAAGCTTCGGCTCGTCAGTACTACTCAATCGCCCAGCTGCTCAAAGTCGGTGAATATGCCAGCAGCGCTACGGCGGTTGAATCTTCAACCTGGGGTGATATCAAGAACTCCTTCAAGTAGAGTTCCTTGTTAGTAGCAGTGCCCTGAATTCGTGTGTCGGGCCAATTGGACCTGTCCAATTGGCCCGACTTCTTTCTTTAAGCCGCTACGATCTCACTGTCGCAGGAAAAAAGCAAGTTGATGCGCGGATTATACCCCATATTGTTTGTTGCCTTGGCCTGTAGCAGTTGTGGGCGCTATTTTCACACCCCGCTAGAACCTACAGCGCAGCAAGAAGAGGGAATGACCCTCAATGACGACGGCTCGATAACTTTCACGCGCGATCGCCTGTCGATTAATCTCAAGCCCATGACCGACAATGAGCTTAACCGACTGAATGCAGCCAGTACAGACCCATCGCTGAACCCATACACGTTCGGTGAATGGACTGCTCCTGGAGACGAGCACACTCCTCCACGCTTCACGATCTTTCGCCTAACCGTAAACAACTACCAGTACCCGAAAATTCAAGTCGATCCTCTTAGCGCAACCGTCATAACGAAGAACAAGCGCTATTACGAGGCCTTGAGCTACTCCGACCTGTACAACTACTATCGCACCTTTTGGATCGGCAGGACGGGACAGGGACGCGAAGCTTTTCAGGCACGGACCGATGCGCTCAAACGCACGCTGTACAACGACGCACTGATCTTTAGCGGAAATGAAGAGCAGGGATTCTTAGTGTTTCCCACGCTGCACGACGACGTAAGTGACATACGGGTGCAGATCAAAGACATTGCGCTGCGCTTCGACTACGCCAACGCGCCCATCGAAACGTTGGACCTACACTTCTCTTTTCACCGGGACATTCTGCAGGGCAAAACACCCGAGACAGCCCAGCCGCGTAATTGAGTCTTGGAATGGGAACATATTCACCTTTACGCAGAATCGCCATAGGCCTCGCTGCATTCGCCTTCTGTTTAGCATCAACTGCGAGCCACGCGCAAATGGAAGTGTGGCACATCGGTAAGGGTGGTTTATCTTGGTCTTCTCAGGCAGAAACGCAAATCGGCGCACTCGACGTCGACGGTGCTTTACAACCCCTCCAACTGGCCGAAGGCGAAAGTCTGATAGAACTTCTGCGTTCTTCGGGGCAGCGCTTCCTAAACGGGCAGCCCGTGGACTACACTCAAGGGGGGCAACCTCGTACCTGGTCCAACGATGGATTCTTCAACCAACTCAAAGGCCCCCTCGACCTAGTAGACGGGAACCCAGCCACGTCTACTAAAAGTGTTTTCAAATCGGCGCAAAGTCAGGCTGGGGCCGCTTTTTTCTGGGATCTGGGCGCCCCATTTCCCATCAATCGCATTCGGTTTTACCCCGATCCTAACGACCCTGACGCCTTTATAAAAGCGTTCGAGTTAGAGGTGAACGACGGGGAAAAATTCAACAATATCAACCGGCCTGAGTATGAGCTACTAAGAAGGATAGAAGTCAACAGGCAGCAGGTGGTCGACATTGAGTTCGCCCCTCTTCAAGGTCGCTTTCTCCACCTGCGCGTTCTGTCAAAGACGATTTTCAACCTTGCAGAATTTGAGATATACGGGCAGGGATTTGTCCCCATCGCTAGTTATGAATCTTCGCTGCACTCTTTTGGATCGGCCGTCAACTACGGTTTGCTGCGCGTGCACACCACGCGCCTAGGCGATGCGCAAGACGGAAGCAAACAAGCTCCAACGGCGACAATTCAAATGCGCACGGGAGCAGACGACAGCCCGCTCAGTTACTTCCGCCGGGATCGAAATACCGGGTCACAGGAAGAAGTCTCCGTCACCGAATACAATAGCGACTTACCGCGTCGAGCTCTTTACCGACAGGACCCGACGACCGGAGCGCTATTAGAAGAATTAGACAGGGCGCCCTATCTAGACCTACCCATCGATGAACAGGGTCCTGTGCGCGATTTTATTAAAGGCGATATACGCGCAGATGTCGAGAATTGGAGCGCTTGGTCTCCAGGCATTGAAATCAGTTCCACCGGCCTACTTGAAATTCCTATCGATTTGCCCAGTCCGCGTCAGTATATGCAATTTCGAATCTTCTTTAATGGCGACGCAAAAAATACTATCCGCATTGACACGCTACAGGTGCAGTTTTCCCAAAGTTTGGTCAGCACGGCAATCGGAGAGATTGCACTTGCATCTAATCTGCAACCTGCAAACGGCGTATTAGAAGTAGCTAGCGGTGTGGATACGACCTTTGTTTACGACATACAGACGGCGTTTGCCAACGCCGAACAATCTGGCTATCGCGGCATCCGCGTTGAAGCGTTTCCCCCACCAACTTTTTTGGATTTGCAGACTGGCACCCCCCCGACCTCCGTTGCCGATGTTGAAGTAGTCTCGCACGAGCGCGGTTTTGACGTGCTATTCCCTCCAGTAAACAGCGATAATAACCAACCGCTCCGTGTCCTATTCGACATGCGTCTACTAGAGCACAATACGCCCATCAACGCCTGGCTGTTGGGCGATGATGACGTACCGCCTCATCCGATTACTCCCGGCAATGCCAGCGAGGCGATTGGCACGGGCGTCATGAACGCGTTTGCTACGCAATCGCAGCCCGATGTTCAGGTCAATTTGTCTACGACAGTGCTCACCCCGAATGGGGACGGCATAAACGACGTAGCGCAGATTGATCTTATTCTGTCTCAATTCGCCGCATCGATGGACGTGACCATAGACATATGCGATCTGAGCGGCCGGTCCGTGCACCGACTCACGTCGGCACAGCGCTCTTCTGGCATTTATTCAGACACCTGGAACGGACGCGACGAAAATGGCAGCGCTCTACCGCCGGGGCTTTACATTGTGCGATTAGCTATTGACGGCGACTTCAAGCAGTTTGAAGATGTCCGGCTCATAGGAGTGACGTATTGAACAGCGCAATTAGAATCGTGCGTGTCGCCGCACTCATATGGACGCTTTCGGTGCCGTTTGGCGTACCGGCAAATGGTCAGGCCACCTCCTATTGGACCATTGGTGGAACCAGTGGCCAACCGTGGTCAGAATTAGCAGAACGGTGGATCGCGCTCGATGATACGACCAATGCAGGTGCAGTGCAGCCTCAAGAAATTCTGCGCGACTACTCCATTACGCGCCAGTTACTGCGCACTGGTATAAAAACCACTCAGCGCAACCTCTTTGGCTACCGTTGGAGCTTACACAAGGGACCACGTCAAATAGAAGCCGACACGCTCGAGGTCGGCTGGCACCCACGTATGTGGTCAGGAGGAGGTTCCAACGCCCGAGCCCCAGAAGTCTACCGTGGACTGATAGACGGCGATGAACTTACAGCCGCATATAGTCACAACGCGCGCTTCGACGGACGTCCCAACAGCGTCAATTTTATCACGCTAGACTTGGGCGTGCCCGTGCCCGTTGATAGCATCGTTTTCTTTCCTCCTCAAACCGGATTGACGAGTGACAACCAGCGCCAGCGCGACCTCTTTGCCCGTGCCTATGAAGTGAGTCGCACAAACGTGCCCGTCGAGTGGCTAATATTCGAAGACGAAAACACCTCAACAGGCTCAGTCGGTTACCATCAGCTTGAAGAAATCATCGGTAGCACCTTCGCTAATAACATCAGCATTGTATCTCTCACACCCGAACTGGCTTTTACGCGGTTCCTACGGTTTAAGTTTGGTGAGACAACGGTTACAACGTTGCTCGCGGAGATACAAGTTTTTGGGCGAGGCTATCCCGAAGAGGCGCGCTACCTCTCCACGCCGCATTCATTTGGAGAGGCGGTAAGTTTGGGACGCGTCCACTGGGGTTTTACGCGCTATAGACAAACGTCTTCGGGTGAAATCGTTGCAGATCCCAACGCGCCAGTACACTTGGAATTACAGACGCGAGCAGGCTTTGACGACCAACCTAAAACATTCTTTATCTTTGACGACTTAGGCCGCCCAAGTGAGGTGGACGAAACTACCTACTTCAAATCACCGCGCGTGGTAGAGCGCTTTTCCGAAGGCATCTCTGGATTTAGAGCGATGCGGGGAAACGATGCCGAGAACTGGAATACGTGGTCTGTTCCCTACCAAGCCTCAGGGAATGAAATTCGCTCTTCTGACGGGGCCCAGTATTTGCAGTTTCAGTTCAAAATCCGTACGGAAGACCCGATGGCTTTTGGCGTATTGGACAGCATCGCGTTTGAGATTTCTCCCCTCTTAGCCGACAGTGCACTCGCTGAAATTTCACTTGGAGAAAATCAGCCAGTCGATCAGAGCCCGCGAGTAGAAGTGCCTCTAGGCATTCAACGGACTTTCGCTTATGATCTGCGCACGGTTGCAGGCACAAACAGAGCAGGCTACGATACGATTGAGCTGGATGTACCGGCAGCGGCGCAGTTTAACGGCCTCGAGATTGATGGGAATCCGGCCATTGAAGGGGATGACTTCTCGCTGCAGGCAGCGAACGGACAATTTCGCATTTTCTTTCCCGAAACCGTGCGCCAAGACCGTTCGATTCGCCTACATTTTAGCAGTGCTATCTTTCAAGCCTCAGTATTTTTAGAGGCACGTATCCTAAATCGCACTACTGATGTAGCCTTACCGCAGTCCGTTGAGGCCGGTGATGCACGCGCAGACGTAGGCAGTAACTCCGTGCAAATTGTTGCCAGCGACGTAGATGTTGAAATCCTAGGCCCCATGACGCTCTCAAGCAGCGTATTCACACCCAACGGAGACGGGATCAATGAAGATGCTCAAATATCTTTTGACCTGTTCAGCGTCAACGGAGGCACGCTCCGCGTGGCGGCGCTCGACCTTGCGGGCCAAGAGATCGCAATACTGTTGGAGCAACCGGCGATTGCAGGCCCCTACAGCGCAGCTTGGGACGGTCGGAACAGCAGCGGAGAGACAGTACTCCCCGGCATTTACTTGGTCTGCGTCGAAGTCGACGTCGACAAGGCCGTATTCAGACAAATAGGTCCATTGGGCGTAGTCTATTAGGAAACGTATCAGAGGCTGTACTATGATAAACACACTGCGATCATCATTCATTATCGCGTATCTGCTGACGACCTGCTCAGTCCTCAGCGCGCAGGACCTCAACTTTACCGGGAACGACTTCGCTACTTGGACTTACCCACGTGGCTTGATGACCGTGCAACCTGAGGGTATTGCAGTTAAGCAATTTGGAAGAACCTTCAACGCCGTAGCCAATGCCGACGAATTTCGTCCCAGGTCTATAGGTGACTATGGTCAGCGTTTTGCGCGTACGCCGTCTAACGCGGCAACAGCTTTCTTTGCCGGCGACCAAGATACGATGACTTGGTGGCAGCCCAACGAAGAAGATCCCGTTGAAAAATGGTGGATAGAGATCGACCTAGGACGGGCAGTCCTCGCAGAAAAACTGCGCGTTATTTTTCCAGACAATGAAGAGGGTAAGCCCTTCGGTTTCTTCTCTGTTTATGTGAGTCCGGGCATTCCAGTTTTCGGGGGCACAGCAAAGCGCATCGTATACAACCGACTAGGACGCCCCATAAACAACAACACGAGCAGTGTTGTCGAATTTGATTTAAAGACGACTGGGCTTCTGCCCGCAACGGGCGAGTATTTAAGCGACGGCGAAGAAGTAAATTTTGACATAGTCCGTTTTATTCGCTTTGAGGCTGCAGGAAAAACACCCTCTGCAGCTTTGGCAGAAATTGAAGTCTATGGAATTGGATTTAATCTTTCGACGCGCGTCCAAACGGAGCTACGAGTCGAAAATAATTTACCGCACTGGGGAGGCCGCACTTGGACATCCAAAGACCGCGACTGTAACGGCTGTGGTAAAGGCAGCGGTTCGGAGGAACTTATAGATCAGGATTTAGGCTGGCGCGGTTGGAACATAGAAGGATCTGACAAGGGAAACTGGCGCAAGTCTGGTGTATGGTCTGTTATTGATTTCGGCAGCGTATTCCGTGTAGATCGAATCGTTTGGATGCCTATCGTATCTGGTAAAGGACCTTTCCTCTACGGTTTCCAGCGCGATAAACAGGGAACCTGGGGGAACATCGAGTTTCTCTCGTCTGACGGCACACCAAGCAATAGTTCCGATCCAGTTGTTGAGGGACCATACTTTTATGAACTACTGTCTGCGGTAGATAATTCACAGCGGCGTTACCTGTTCGACTTCCAATTCAACCCGCGCCCACTACGCCTTCTCATGTGGCGCGTTCTAAAACCGGAACAACATCTTCGAGCTGTACAGCTATTTGTATTTCACAGCGAGGGGTATCCCGCTCAGATCGAATTAGAATCAGACGACATATTTCTCGGGGGCGCACGCAGCATACGCTTTGTCGAATGGGACGCCGATTTACCCCCAGGCACGCGCATCGAAGTCGAGACGCAAACGGGAAACGGCTTTGATACGATTTTGCGCTACTTCTTAGCCAACGGAAAAGAAGTGACCAAAGATGCCTATGACGCGGCTAAATCGCGCAACCGCGGTGACATTGTTGAAGAGCGCGTTCGCGACGATACGTGGAGCAGTTGGAGTCAGCCGCAGCGTTTTTCGGGACAGGAGTTCCTTTCACCTTCTCCCCGTCAGTGGCTGCGCACGCGCGTGCGCTTGATAAGCGACGATTCCACGGTGTTTCCGACATTGCGTTCACTGCGTTTTGCAGCCAACTCACCCGTTATTACGGCCGGACTCACAGGGCGCATTGCACCACGCGAGGCACCCATCGATTCGCTACAAACCTTTAACTACACGATACGTCCCATTGCATTTGGCAGAAGCGATGCCGGATTCGACCGCGTCCTCATCGACCTCCCGACCGGAAGCATCGACGCTGAGTTTGTAGAAGCGCGTGTTGGCGGTAGCCCCGTAGATGCGAGCGCGACTTTGCGCAGCGACTCGCTCATTGTACAGCTACCGCCTCCTGTGGTCCGCGCAGATTCTGTAGAAGTTGTCTTCAGAGCGCGCGTTACCAAGAGTCCAACCGAGTTTAATACCGAAGTCGTCAACTCGGATCAAGAGGAAAATGTCCAAGGCGTCGTACCCGCCGAATACGGTGCAATACAAGTTTTTGTTCCCGATGCAGTCGCAGGCACATCGCTCATTCGCAACATCAGAGACGGAGGGTGGATCACGCCTAACGGAGATGGTACCAACGATTCTTATCAACTGGGCTTTACAGTGGTGAAAACCAATATCGATCCGCGCGTCAACGTGTTCACGCTGAGCGGCGAGCACGTCACTAGCCTAACCGATCAACGCCAAAATGGCAGCCGATCTCACTACGAATGGAACGGCGCGCAGGCGGGCACAGTTGTGCCACCCGGCGTCTATGTAGTGCGCATCGAGGTTGACGCCGATGCACTTGATGAACGCGTCTATCGACTCGTTCGCGTGGCGTACTAATGCGCTTTTTGACCATACTGAACTAATAGCAGTCCTCCATTCTATCGCCAACTCGGCGCGATTGGAGATACTTTTTGAATAACGATAAGCTGGAATTCATCCATGGGAGGGTGATGTGAGACGTCAAATTCTCATACTGTCGGGCTGTCTAATCGTCTTGAGTCTTTGGGCAGCACGCCATTCCTCAGCCCAGAGCGTTACGGGATACGAAAATCCCTATTATACCACGGGCACAGAACTCTCACCGGCCACGCTCGTGCCCTCTGTACGCAAGTGGTACTTGCCTCAGCGCTTATACTCGCTGTACGACTGGCGCCAAGAGCAATATTCCAACTATGCGCGTAATAACTACGAGCGTTACACGGACGTGTTCCTCGAAGGTACTCCGTTTTACGACATATACGGCGATTATATAACGCAGGGCTGGCTGGTCTACGATTGGACGGAAGACTATCCCGTCGATAATGGCAGCATCATTACCAAAAACCCCAAGTTCCGCTCGTGGTTTAACAACCTACTTATCTCGTCTAGCCATTCGGGCGAGTTCCACTCTTCGCTCATGGTCGGCGATGGCATTCGCACAACCCTAACCCCACTCACCTTTTCAAAACCTCGCTTTGACGGGATTCAGTGGGATTTCATGACAGATAAATATGCCGCCACGCTGCTATCCTCGCGCGTCAGTAATACAGGTGAGATATCTTCTTCGGAAATTGGTGGCGGCGTCCAAGCGGGAACTTTCACCAACTTAATGGCCGCACGAGGCCAAGTTCAAGTTGGTGATTTCGCTCGCATGGGAGCGACGTTTGTAAACGCAGCACACAGAAACTCCAACGTGCCCTTTGGGGACAACTCACTCAGCGGTCTGTTAAGCGGTCCGATGAATGCCGACTTCGTTCGTTCCGTCGTCGTGCGTATATCTGATGACTCGCCCGAGGACGGAGAGGGCGGCGCCCTGCTATCCCGCTGGCGTATCTTTATCAATGGAGTTGAACACACAGACGATATTATACCGACTGTGGAAGGTGGCGTGCGGCGGCGCGGTGTAATTGAAGCAAGCGGCACCGATGTCATTACGCTGACGTTTAACATCGAAGACTTCTCGCCCAGTGTAGAAGACGAAATTGAGGATTTTCGCGAGATTGAGCGCATTGAAATAGGGCTCGTTCTAGCCAACGACTATCGCGTCGAAATGACGTCTAATAAGCAGACCAACAACTTGGGCACTCCCGTATTTCTACCCATATTACGTGCTTCTGGCAACGTAAAAGACGGTTCAAACCAAACGTTTCATCGATTTAGTTACGGCTTGCCCACAGGCACGCGTATGCTAGGATTTGATTTGTCAATTTCTGACATAGCCGGACTCAATATCAAGGGAGAGTTTGTCCGCAACTTTCAATACCGACGTTTCCCCAATGAAAACTTTACGCGCGACCAGAAGCGCTCGACCAACAAGGCAGACGCCTTTTATATAACAGCGCAAAAGAGAAGCTACCCATGGACCTTCTTTGGCGAGTTGTTCAGCACCGATCCTGACTACAGCAGCAGAGCATTCATGCCCAACGCCGAAGGGCAGGTTTTCTACGATAACGAGCAGCGGCACATATACGAGTTTGTCGACGACAACGATGACCAAGACGAACTGCCCGATTGGACACGGCGCAATTACGGAACGCGCGTTAACACACGTCAGGGGCAAGGCCTCTATGCCGATGCAGCCGTGTTTCCCGGCATAGACGAAGACAACGATGATATATCCGACTTTAATCGTAACTTCAATATGCAGCCCGATTATGACGAGCCTTTTTTACGCTTTGAAGTAGAGTCACCCGAATTCCTTTTCGGCATGGATATGAACAACAACGGCGTCATCGACCGTTTTGAAGACGATGAAGAAGCCGATTATCCATATAAGCTTGGTCGCCGAGGCTACAATACATATGCTACCGTCGAGATCGTGCCACGCGCAACGCTTATGGCAGGGTATTTGGATCAACGTCTGCTAAAAACAGCGCGTGAGAACCAGTCAGCCTACTTACTACTAACGGCGAAAAAAGATTACCCTGAACGGGACCTGAGCGTGTGGTTTGTGCTAAACCCTCGAAAAGTTCAGGACAATATCCCCGATGACGTGCTCTTGTGGAAAGATCTGCCAGGTACCTTTGGTCGTTCGATTTTCACCCGAGATATCTTAGCTGCACAGGACGCTTTTATTAATACCACTTATTTGGAAGTGCACTACGATCGCTTTTTGCCCTTTACTGCTAAGATAAAGCACGAATGGTATGACCAGTTGGGATCGACACCCGACGGACTCCGCGACCAAAGCTTTTTGGGTATCGTTACCAAAGGCGAGTACTCGACAGATATAAAAAGCTGGACTTTAGTCCCACGGTGGAAACAGATCTACAAAAACCGCACACCAGCACAGCGCGGAAACTTAAAGCAGCGCGAACTGACGGAGATATTCTCGCTACAGGCCGTGCGTCGCATCAATAAAAACATGCGTTTCATCGCTGGCAGTGAATATGAAATATTTAACAACCTGCGGAAAAAACCAGACCCTCTGCCTTCGGGCTACTTGCTCGACGGCAATACGTGGATCTTGGCTGCTCAAGTGTCCAACAGTTCAGCCTATCTCGGGTACTCATTGACATCTAATGTTGGCGTGCGCTGGATTCATAGCAACTTTGACGAAGCCCCTGCCGCTTCGGAATTCTTCTCTTTTATTAGCGTATACGCCGGATTAGGCACCGACCGCTAAATCTTTTAAATACGCAAAAGGCCCATCGAAATTTGTTCGATGAGCCTTTTGCGGTGCACTTTCTCTACTTTTCTACTCTACAAAAGACGCCTGCAGTCCATCGGGAAAGATCTCTATCTGATCTGCGAACGATGCGCGTAATTCTTCCAGCAGTTCGTCCATCACCTGGTTTTGCGCCTTGTCATGCATAGCAGTTCGGATGCTCTCACGTAAAAAGTCGAACTCCGTTATTTTCCCGTCTTCGCGCGTGAAGTTTTCTATGTTTGCTTCGTAAAATGCACGCACTTCGTCGTCGGATATTGGAGCTGTTCGTTTAACTACCTCAGAGCGAAAAAGCTTCCCAACAATCATTTTATCGCGCTCGCCGTCTATTTTGCGCCTTATATTCTCGTCCCTGTCCAGCTTTAAGGCTCGTGCTTCTGTTAGCATGATCTGACGACCGGCTAGGTTGTCAGCGTCTTTTTGTATCCGCTGGACATCTCTCTGTCGAGGATGAGACGCATCCCCCGAAGCAACTGCATCCATGTATGCTTCATTAGTAAGCGCTCCACCTCGCCACGTGCACAAAGTGAGGTCCGCGCGCTGTCCCTGCATCAGCGCCGAAAGCGCATTCGTATCACATTGTAGCTCATAGCGAGTTCGCAAATCGTTTACATAGCGTTCCATATCGTCGGCGCGCAGCTGTATAAGCGCCTGCTTTTCAATCGACTCACGCGCGTCTATAAAGCGTATCTCACGACGCTCCTGCAGACGAAACACATGGTATCCCATGGCGGTACGCACCGGTTGCGGGTAAAGACTACCGACCTCCATCGTGCGGAGCGGTTCTTTGAGTGGTTCTAACACATCACCAATTTTAAACCAACCAACCCATCCCTTTGGACCAAAACGAGTAATAATATTCTGCGTGGAATACGAGCTTATAAGAGACTCAAATACAGCTCCATCACGCAGTTTCTGCAATGCTTCTAATGCGCGCTCTTCGCTAGCGCAGACAATGTGCTGGCTCAGCACCTCTATGTCATAATGATGTTCGTGAAAAAAAGACCGAAGCATCTCTTCTGTTAAGTCATAGGATGGCTGAACGGCCTCGCGCTCATACAGTTCCATCATCAGAGCCTTGCGTTCGCTCTTCTCGACTGTTTCGGCTATGGTAGAATCTAGGTCATATCCTCTACGCTTACCTTCCATTATCAGCAATTCACGCGCGATAATTCCGTCAAGCAACGTCTTTTTTCCCTCTGCATCAAACTCGGTTACTCGATTATAGCCCGTTTTCTTAAGATCTTTTGCTCTCTCTTCAAATTCCTGCACAGACAACGTCTTATTGCCGATACGCGCAACAGGCTTGGCGTCATCTGCAGCGCAAAGCTCTCCACAGAAAACCCACACTGTCAACGCATAAACAAATGCGCTCCACGCATATATTCTCATGGTTCCCTTTCCCGTGTATCAACTTTTCCAAACAAATGTATCGATCACTCTGTAGATTCTCTGTCCTTTACTGACGAGCCTCGTTAATCTGCAGCGTCTGGTTTGCCTCAACGGCAAGCAACGTTTGCACGATGCCGCTCGGCCAGTGCACTGAGAGCGTGTCTACCACGGCGTGCTCTCCAAGACCAAGCGTCAACTGCACCTCATTTGATCCCATATAACCGTAGCTGCTGCGGATTTCTCGCATTTGCACCAAGCTACCAGCTACGGAACGCACGCGCGCTCCAATACCATCTCGGTTGCTAACGCGACCGACAGTTTTAACCTTCAAATAATTATTGCTATTTCCACCGTCGTTGCGTAGGAGCGTTGATGGGCCATCGGAGTCAGATACAAATATATCGATGTCTCCGTCGCTATCATAGTCTCCCATAACGGCACCGTGGCTAACGCGCGCAATGGTCAAGCCCGAGCCACTTGTAGTGCTCACATCGATAAAACGACCCTCTCCTCCATTTCTAAACAGCTGGTTCGACTGGGGGTAACTCGTGGCCGGATCGTAGTCTTTAACGTTTTCATCGAGATGTCCGTTGCTGATAAAGACGTCTAAAAAACCATCGTTATCGTAGTCGACGAATGATGCAGTCATACCCAAGAATGGAACGCTGGCGATGCCTAAATTGGCAGCAAATGTAACGTCCGTAAATAATCCGCCTCCGTCGTTATGATAGAGCGTATTAGTCTCCCATTGGAACGTAGACACGATAATATCAAGCCGACCATCATTGTTATAGTCACCCCAGTCGGCACCCATAGCGGACTCAGCTACGCCCTCTCCATTAAAAGCAACTCCCGCGAGGTCACCCTCTTCAATAAACGCGCCATTCCCCTGATTGACAAAAAGAAAATTCGGACGCTTATCATTTGCGACAAATAGGTCGGCATCACCATCATTATCGTAATCACCAAAAACGGCGGCTAGCTGCCGACCGCTGGCATTTAATAACCCAGCATCGCGCGTAACGTCGGTAAAAAGCCGATCATTCTCGTTTCGATATAAGACACCTGCCTGTCCTGGATAAGTAGTGGGTCCGCAATAAATTGGCACCTCTCCTGCCAGACACTGCTTATTATCAGCAGGGGTAAATTCCATATAGTTGGCGACATAAAGGTCTAAGTCGCCGTCATTGTCGTAGTCAATAAATGCGGGATGCGTGCCCCAGCCCTTATCATCTGTGCCCGTCTTTTTGGTTATGTCAGCAAAGATGCCCGTCCCATCATTTTCGTAAAATACGTTGGGGCCATAGTTAGCTAAGTATAAATCGGCATCACCATCGTTGTCATAGTCGCCCACGGCGGCGCCCATACCGAATTGCTCATCGCCCGTCTGAGATCGAACCGTATCATCGATGAACGTCCCATTTCCCGCATTTCTGTAATGACGGTTAGGACCCGTTGGACCATTATATCCGGGCAAAGCGGCCCCATTCACTACGTACAAATCGAGCAACCCATCTCCGTCTGCATCAAAAAATGCCGCCCCTGAACCAACTGCCTCTGCCATGTATTTACTGCCGCTGGCACCATTGACGTAGATGAAATCAATACCGGCCTCTCGCGTTACATCAACAAATTCAGGCAGAATGGCATCGGCCAACGCAGGGCAAAACAAACCGACGGTTAGTAGGTATGGACATGCTATACTGGACCAGCGTTTACAACGGAGACGTACATTCATTGAGTCCTCCGAGCAGATTGAATTATATCGCGTGCGACAGACAGGTTTCGTTGTAGTGTGACATTGTTTGGTTCGTAGCGCAAACCGCTGTGAAAATGCTTCAACGCTCGGTCAAACTGTTTGTTTAACATCAGCGTATTGCCCATCGCCAGATGGGCTAACGCGTAAGTAGAATCAGCGCGTAGTGCGCGTTCAAAAAGAGCTAGTGCCTGGTCAAAAGCACCGCGACGCAGATAGAGATTGCCCAGATTGTGATACGAGGGAGCGAAGGTAGAATCGCGCTGTATAGCCTGCAAATAGCGGGCATGGGCTTCTGACAGTTGACCTCGCTGGCTGTAAACCGTAGCCAAATCGTGGTACACAGTTGCGTTATCCGGATACGTCATCAGCGTATTTAAAAGAGTTGTGATTAGACTTTCTTGCTCTTCAAGCTCTTTATACAATCCTAATTGCCGCCGCCCTTCTTCCCTTTCGCCCATTCGCAATAGACTATTGCCCAGGTTGAACCGAGCCCGTGCAAAGATCGAGTCGATTCGCACGGCGTGAGAGAAAGCTTTTGCTGCCTGTTCGTATTCACGACGCAGATAGTAGCTGCGTCCTAAGCCGTTGTGAAAACGAGCGACCGTCGAGTCTGCGCCGACGGCACGACGCATGGCCGCCTCGGCATGCTCGTACTTGTTCTGCTTGAGATAAACCTCACCTAAGTTGAACCAAGCCTCAGCATAGTTTGGCACAGCAGCAATCGCTCGCTCATGGGATGCTATAGCTTTGTCATAAAATCCTTGACGAAAATGAATAAGACCCAGCACCATATGTGCCCATGCATAATCCGGACGGTCGCGAATGGCCTGATCGAGCTGAGCGCGTGCATCCTCTGGGCGATCAAGGCGCGTCAGCAAAAGAGCCAGTTCCGTACGAGCTTTGGGGAAATCTGACTTCATAGCAATCGCTTGTTCGTAGACTCGCACCGCCTCGGGCATTTCCTGGTTTAGCGCATGAGCTTCTGCCAGTTTGCGGTAGATCTCAGCCGTCGCGCCGAGTCCGTTAGATGCTTTGGCATAGGCGAGCACAGCATCTCGATAGCGACCTGCACGTATAAACTGATCGCCACGTTTTTCCATCTCCTGTATCAGACTATGACGCACTCTTTTAACCGATTCAGACACAGGCTGTATCTCCTCAGCACAGCCCAGTAAGACGGCGAGGAAAAACGGACTGACAAGACAAAAAAAACGGGAAGTGATTTTGGAAATAGCAATCATTTGCGAGGAAACTATCGTTAAAACGCGCGTAAAAAGGGCGTTTAAAGAATATAGCCAAAGCCCTTTGCGTAAACAACGAACGAACGAGCGAAAGAAAATATTATACCAATTTATCGAGCATAAGGGTAAAGCTGGCTCTTGTGTCAAGTGATCTATTTTATCTTATCTAACACCGCATCCACCAAGACTGATTCGATAACAAGCCAACTTTAGTCGCGTAAGGTGATCCAATTACCTATGAATTATAGGGCAAACAGAAGTAGCGCAGAAACTGCTATGGGGAGCATATACGGAGTGTATTACCACATAAGATAAGCAACACTAAGACCAAGGTTACAGTAGTAATTCTCGCAGATGCGCAAATAGGAAATCCCACGGCAGACAAACCTTGCCGTGGGATTTTAAAGTAGTAAATCTTCCTACCATACGAAGAAGAAACCCTGTTAATATTCAGCGTTTCTCAGCTGCGCTTATATAGTAGATCGACTAGTAACGATAATGCTCTGGCTTATACGGACCCTCTACTGGGATACCAAGGTACGAAGCCTGATCTGAATTCAATTCATCAATCTCCACTCCAAGCTTTTTCAAGTGCAAACGCGCTACCTTCTCATCTAGATGCTTGGGAAGCATATAGACTCCCACTTCATACTTATCGCTATTGTTGTATAATTCCATTTGCGCCAGAACTTGGTTCGTGAAGGAGTTAGACATCACAAAAGATGGGTGACCTGTTGCACAGCCTAGATTTACCAGACGACCTTCGGCCAACAGAATGATGCTATGTCCGTCAGGGAAGGTAAACTTATCAACCTGCGGCTTTATCTCCGTGTGCTCTATGCCAGAAAAGCCCTGAAGTTGCTCAACTTGAATTTCTACGTCGAAGTGACCAATGTTGCAAACAATAGCCCCATCCTTCATCCGTTCCATGTGGTCTATGCGGATGATGTCACTACAACCCGTAGTCGTTACAAAAATGTCTCCCTCAGCGATGGCGTCGTCCATCTTTTTAACTTCGTATCCTTCCATGGCAGCCTGCAGGGCACAGATAGGATCAATCTCGGTCACGATAACGCGCGCACCCAAACCCTTCATAGCATCGGCGCAACCTTTACCGACGTCTCCATAACCGGCGACGATAACCACCTTGCCCGCGATCATTATGTCTGTAGCGCGCTTTATACCGTCAGCCAACGACTCACGACAACCGTACAGGTTGTCGAACTTCGCTTTTGTAACGCTGTCATTGACGTTGATGGCGGGGACTTTAAGCGTCGCCTCTTTGACCATTTGGTAAAGATGGTGAACACCGGTCGTCGTCTCTTCTGAGATACCGCGAATGGCCTCCAGCATCTCCGGATGGTTATCGTGCACCCACTTTGTCAGATCTCCGCCATCGTCCAAGATCATGTTAGGCCCCAAATCATCGCCCCAATTTAGCGTCTGCTCAGTGCACCACCAATACTCATCTTCTGTCTCACCCTTCCAGGCAAAAACAGGTATGCCCACCGCAGCGATTGCCGCAGCAGCGTGATCTTGAGTCGAGAAGATGTTACACGAAGCCCAACGTACTTCGGCACCTAGCGCAACCAACGTCTCAATCAAAACGGCCGTTTGAATCGTCATGTGCAGCGAACCAGCAATACGAGCTCCCTTCAACGGCTGCTCTTCACCAAACTCTTCGCGCAGAGCCATGAGACCCGGCATCTCCTGCTCGGCTAAGATCATCTCCTGGCGTCCCCACTCGGCCAGGGAGATATCGGCGACCTTGTAATCGTCCATTGCAATAGTTTTTTCTGCGGCTTGCGTCATTTCACTAATCCTTTTTTATAGCCTGTAATGCTATGAGTTGCAGTGAGTTGTCGGCGCCGACCACTTCGGCGTCATCTGTTGTAAAGCGGTGTTCATGAAGCCAGCCTTCCACTTCGGAAGGCAAAAAACCAAGCCAAAGATCCGCTAGCTTCTCGCGTAAGCTTTCATCTTCGTGGCGATATAAATCCACCACGACTAAGCGTCCACCAGGCGCTAGCGCGCGGTGGGCCTCGCGGATCGCCTCAGCAGGATGAGATAGATGGTGCAACACCATGCAGGCCATCACCAAGTCGACTTCTCCGTCCGCCACAGGCAAATGTCCTAGGTCGCCCAAACGAAAGTCACAGCGCATCGTTTCTTTCCCCAGTGACCTACGAGCCATACCTAACATGGTCGTGGACGAGTCGATCGCAATGACGCGTTCGGCGCGACGCAGCAAGCCGGGTAACAGAAGCCCCGCTCCCGTTCCCATGTCAAGTATCGTACGCGTACCTTTGGGCACCTTTTCAATGGCGATCTTACGATAGTAATTTCCGTCAAGCGCCTGCTGCAGCTGGTCTGGATCTTCGATGTTATCAAAAAAGCTCCGCATCTGCTGGCGCCGCTCTTCAACAACACTTTCCAGCCCCTGTAAGTCTTCCGTGTAATTCGGCAACAAATGTTCGTGCCGCTGACACATCTCAAGCGCCTCTACAACAGCGGGCTCAGACGATTGCCTATTTCCTTGGTAATAAACCCACGTTCCCTCACGCCGCTTGGTAACTAGTTTTGCCTCTGACAAAACCCTTAAGTGACGCGATATCCGACTTTGCCCCATGCCGAGGATGCTTATGACCTCGTTGACATTAAGCGCACCTCGCGCCAGTAGCCTCACCAAGCGCAAACGGGTCTCATCTGCGAGCGCTTTGTATATTTTTAACGTACTGATCATTACCAAGAGAAATTATCATGTACCACTGTAAATGTCAATATCAAGATTTATTGATATACCATATCACTCCCCATCAACCATGTAAAAGCGTAAACGTCCACCTCAAGCGTTGACGCACCCTACATTTTGTCCCATCATATTCCTGAACAAATCCACAAATAAAGGTCCTCCATGCGAATCATTGCTGTAGGCTGTGAATACACCGGCGTCACCACGCTGCTAAACGAGTTGTACAAGTGGGGAACAGAGCGACATTTGCAATTTCATATGGATGACCATTTCACCATTCCCGACGCATTCCACCTTTCCGAAGACGAACAACAAGCAATGCTGACTATGCTGCCAGCCTTGAAGGAGCGTTTCCAGCGCTTTCAAATCGTTTACCACATTCGACTCATAAATTTGTATGAACAGATTTTGCTAGGGGGCTTCCACATTGAAGAGGAGGTCTACGGTCCTCGCTATTACTATCCAGGCCTACAGGTCAGCGATACGCGCCGATATGAGAGCGAGATGCCCGCAGATACCGTGCTCGTCCACCTACACGCCAGAGCTGAAGTAATTAGAAAGCGCATGCAAAATGCACCGCATCCCCACACGCTAATCCATGCAGAAGATATACCAGACTTGCTCGTGAAGTTTGATCAGCAGTATCGCCAATCCTGGATTCAGCGCAAGATTTCTATTGACACTTCGGACTTAACGCCAGACGAGCTCTTAGACGTATTTCTCCAGCGCGTTCGCGGACACCTCGATCCCCGCGACGCGCCTCTTCTGTGCTGATGATGCGGGCTCGTCGCAACATAATCGTCCTCGCGCGATATCCCGAACGCTCTGTTACACATCATGGCACAGCCCAGCGCTCAGCCACTTTATCTCGAAGACAATTTATTAACCTTGCCATCAAAACATATTTTTGTGATATTTATGAAACGAACACTTTTGCAAAACATGCAAAAGCAAAAATCGTGGTAGAGTCGTTCGGATTCAGTAGATTCCTGCCTGGCCCAAATGTAGTATCCTACCGAATGTAGTTTACTCCCGAAGTAATCCTACGAAGTAGCTCCCTACAGTAAGCCCGAAGCAGTTGCTCTCTCCTGTTCGAAACGCTCTGTGCTCACGTAAACCTGTCATCGAAAGGAAAAATTACCATGGCAGATCGCGAGACCGGAACCGTAAAGTGGTTCAACGACGCCAAGGGCTTTGGCTTTATTCAGCGCGAGAGTGGTGATGACGTTTTTGTTCATCACACCTCTATTCGTTCCGAGGGCTTTCGCTCTCTGGCCGAAGGTCAGAAAGTCGAATTTAGCGTGGTTCAGGGACAGAAGGGGCTGGCAGCTGAAGGCGTTGTCCCCGTATAATTAGCTCTGAAACGTTTTGAAACCTATGAGGCCCCGCATCTCTTCATGATGCGGGGCCTCTTTTATTGTCAGGCTAATCTGTAAACTTGAGTCGTCAACAAAGAATCGGAAGAACGAACCACTTCTAACAGATCTTATCTGATTACAAATAACAGCTTTTTACATGACCGCTTCAAAATTCGTTCCTTTAAACAAGCACTTTTGCTCCTTCGTAGCTGACTTCCACTTCTTCTTCTACAGCTTCGACACTCCATGTAGGAATCGAGAACTCAATGCCGGACGATTCCAATAAATACTGAATCACCTCTGCTGCAGTATAATTATTCTTCTCATCGCCAAGAAAGCGTACAACAGCTGGCAAGTCATCTCCTGCCGTAAAAAGAGGTTTCTCCACATATCCACTAGGACGACGTTGGGGAAGACCAATATTGGCCATCAACGCATTGCATAAACATTTTCTTCCTTCTGTATTTGCACATTCACCGCCCTTCTTAACGTAACTACGCACAGGCTCAGAAGCGCACCGATACCCCAACTTTCCGTCTTCACGCTTATAGACCGAACGCAAATAACCTAAATTGCACACACGCGGACGTTCGTCATATACGTTTTGCTCTGCCAGGGAATCGGGGGATTGCACAACCTTGAAAGGAAAACCAGTAGGAGAAGCAACTGGATCAGTAAATACACCTAACGTTCCTGCGCGCACTTGACGTAGTGCATCGGCACGAAACTCAGGATCGAGTCCCGATTCATCACAATAGGCAAAAGCAGTTCCCACTTGAATCCCTTGACCACCCACCTCAAGAACCTCACGTAAACGATGTGGATAAGCAAAAGAACCTGCAACCCAAAAGGGTTTGCCCAATGCAGCTATCTTCGCAAGATCAATTTCATCACGTGGACCGTATATGGGCTCTCCATTTTCGTCTATCTGCATTTTACCGCGAGGTGGAGCATTATGCCCTCCAGCGACTGGCAACTCGACGACGAATCCGTTGATCTCGCCAGTCGCACGCTTGAGTAAAGCCTGTCCTAGGGTTACAGAAGATATGATCGCGAGAAAATTTGGACGTTTAAGCGAATCCACTCCCATGCCATATGACTTGGGATCGAACTGCATTAAAACATCTTCTCCTTCGCCTTCTACTGAGATTTTAAGCTCTGCTGCTTCTCCACGCGATAAAGCGTCAATGACGCCTGGAATCTCACGGGGAATGCCTGCCCCCATTATCACATAATCTACACCTGCAAGCATAGTACCAAAAATAGATGCCATGTTAGGCATCTGAATCTTTGTGAGTAAATTGACACCAACAAGACCGTTGTGTCCTTCTCCGGCAAGAAAAATCTCAACAAAATTCGCCACAACAGTTAATTCTACCAGTTCAACACGAGGCTCCAGAGTATACATAGGAACCGCAGCAAAGGTCTTATCAGGATCTTTGCCCCCTTCAATGTAGTAACGTTCAAGTATGCGCTTAGCCACATCAGGAAAAGGAAAATGCCGCAAAGCTCGACGCACATTTCCTCCAGGATCACCCATCTGCAGGCGCCGTACGATAACATTGTCCAGAGCAGTAGCCGAAACAACTCCTAATTGCCCTAGCTGGGAAACATGCTTAGCAAGATTCCAGTCGGAAACGGCAATTCCCATGCCCCCTTGTATTATCTGCGGGTATTCCATTTTTATTCCTTTTTTGTTCACTCCTACCATCAACGTCCAGGGCGCCCTTCACAACTATTTAACAAACGGCAAACGCGCAGTGGCAACGGACGAATAATTAATCATAAGACTTAATCGTGTAAAAAGCGAGGTAGCTCGAATGTACCGGTCGTTTGAAAGGCATACCGGCAAATCTGACTACAGCCGCACAGCTTTCCCACACTAATACCCACTCACATATAACTTACGCACCCACGGCCTTTATGAAAACCCTTGCACTTCATGTCGAATAGTACTTCGTTTAGCAGAGAGACCGATATACGATCGAATGGTAGCTTAGATACATGAGCCTGTGCATTGCCCAAATCTACTCATTCTGCTACACTACGAAGACAGTATCCACACTGCCGATTCAACCAATCTACACAGAGCGTAACCATAGACGTGAATATTTCAACACCCGATAACAATCCTCAAAAGACAAGAGGATACTTTTTACTCGCTCTACTTTTGGGTACAGGCGCCATTCTGTTTGAGATGACGAAGCTCTTTCTCGTTCCCGTCGTACTGGCAGCGACGTTTGCCGGCCTATTTTACCCACTTTACACAAAGCTGGTTCGCTGGACACGTGGTCAAGAAGGCCTGAGTGCTTTGACGAGTTGCGTGATCTTACTCTTGGGACTGTTAGTACCCGCGTATGTAGTGGCCGACCTGGTAGTGCAAGAATCTCTCGGCATATATAAGTCAGCGGGGCGTTGGACGGCGAACCTATTAAATGGCAAAAACAGCCTCAATCTCTCAGAAAAGCTAAACCAATTCGAACTCTTGCAGAGTCTTGAACTAAACCACTTAGACTGGCAACAATCCTTACAGGACGCAGTAAAGACTACAGCTGGCTGGGCAACAAGCTTTATAAATACCACATCGCGCAGCACGTTACAGCTATTCGCCAACTTTTTTATTATGCTTTTCACCATGTTCTATTTCTTCCGCGACGGCCCACTTCTGCTGCAACGTCTACACCAACTGAGTCCCCTTGATCCTCGCTACGAACGCGGCCTGATCGATCGATTCGTTTCCGTGTCTCGTGCGACCATAAAAGGAACTCTTTTTATAGGCTTAATTCAAGGAACTCTAGGCGGTATTACTCTGTGGATGTTTGATTTTAGCTCGCCCGTACTTTGGGGCGTAATGATGGTCGTGTTGTCTATTATTCCACTGGTTGGCACTTGGATGGTTTTATATCCGGCTGGATTATTCGAGATGCTCACTGGCAATCTGTGGTCAGGCACAGCCATTGTGCTCATCACTGCGCTGATTATAAGCAGCGTAGATAATATCTTACGCCCCTACCTAGTCGGACGTGACACGGGCATGCACGACTTGTTAGTGTTTTTTTCTACCCTTGGTGGACTGAGTGTATTCGGCGTAACGGGTTTTATCATTGGTCCTGTCCTAGCAGCACTTTTCGTTTCTCTGTTGGAATTATATAGCCTTAGCCACACGCAGGAAGAAGAAAAAGAGGCGCACAGCGCCAAAAATTCTATGTGATTTTGTAGCAAATACGACCTGCGTATACAATCACTCAAACCCATAGCAACGAGGTTCTCTATGAAACTATTACGCATATTTTGGGCTCTATGCATGATATTGCTGTCGCACTATACGATTCAAGCCGAGACACCAGCGGGTATGGTTCTATACTTTGAGTCAGGCGGAGAAGTCTACTTACTTCTAGCAGAGCACGCCGACAGTCAGCGCGGCTGGGCCGCATTTGGCGGAGGAGATCGCGAGGGAGAGACGATGGCACAAACAGCAGCACATAAAACATTTGAGGAGACGCGTAGCTATTTTTCACGAACTGACTTAGAAGCGAAAATTAAAGAACAAGAGCCGCTTATAGATGGCTCGTACGCAACGTATTTTGCCGAAGTCGACTTTGTTCCAGCACAGCGAGTAATGAATAATCCTATACCAAAAGAAGACGATGCATTTGGCGAACGCAGCACATTCGCATGGATTCCCTACTCTTCCATAGAACCCCACATAAAAAACGACATTGAGCGCGAAAAAAAATATCTAATTGCTCCGGCCTTTGTTCCTAAAGGTAGCGTAACCAACTGGTTATGGCCCGTTTGGTTGGCCAACATGCGCAAAGGGGCCATTCAAGGCTCACTGCCATGGATAGATAATTAGTCGGGTTTATACCGGCCCAGCAGCTGCAATCTCCTCGCTTGTCTGATCGGCAAAGCAGGTGAAATTATCTCGAAATAGCGAAGCTAGCAGAGCAGCTTGCTTATCGTAGGCTGCTCTGCTAGACCATAGTGCGTGAGGCACGAGTATCCGTGCGGGCACGTTAGGACATTGCTCTATAACTTCAAAACCGAAACGCGGATCGGGTGAGCTCGGGGCGTCTTCGAGCACGCCGCCGTGAATTGCATCGATTATAGCCCGCGTGTGGGCTAGCGAGATTCTCTTTCCCACACCATATCCACCTCCAATCCATCCCGTATTGACCAACCACACGCGCGTTTCGTGTTGACGCATCTTCTCGGCCAACAATTCGGCGTACTTACTCGGATGCCATATCATAAACGCAGCGCCAAAACAGGTGGAAAACGTTACCTCAGGCTCAATTACCCCCATTTCAGTCCCAGCCACTTTCGCAGT
Source organism: uncultured bacterium (assembly GCA_964011675.1). GTDB lineage: Bacteria > Latescibacterota > UBA2968 > UBA8231 > UBA8231. Next base: position 44,116 of record CAXGPR010000005.1, on the reverse strand, counting down.
ATATCCGCTAATAAAGTGATACATCGCCTGCGTAGCGTTTAGGCGACTGACTGGCGGCAACACTCCAAACGCATCGCAAGTCAGAAAGATAATGTTGCGCGGATGCTCTCCAATACAAGGAATAGCCGCGTTGGGTATAAAGTCGATGGGATATGCCGCACGCGTATTCTCCGTCAGCGATCCATCTGCAAAGTCAACTTGTCGAGACTGCTCATCGTATACCACGTTTTCCAATATGGAACCAAAGCGAATAGCGCGATAGATTTCGGGCTCTTTTTCCTCCGACAAATCTATACACTTGGCGTAACATCCGCCTTCTATGTTGAACACTCCTTCTTCGCTCCAAACGTGTTCATCGTCACCGATCAACTGGCGCTTCGGATCAGTTGATAACGTAGTCTTTCCGGTTCCTGAGAGCCCAAAGAACAGGGCCACATTGCCATCTTCGCTACGGTTGGCCGAACAATGCATCGACAGCTGGCCGCACTTGGGCATAAGATAGTTCATTACCGTAAAAACACCTTTTTTCATCTCTCCGGCATATTCAGTGCCGAGAATAACCATTTCTCGTCGTTCAAAACTCAGGTCAATACTCGTAGTCGACGTCATCTCCGACGTGTAGCGGTTGGCCGGAAAGCGACCGGCATTGTAAATCGTGAAATCGGGGTCGCCAAAATCATTCAACTCTTCAGGCGTTGGACGAACAAGCATATTGTGCATAAACAGCGCGTGATAGGCCCTTGAACAAATGATGCGTATCTTTATGCGGTGTGTCTGGTCCCATCCGGCAAAACCGTCCACCACGTAGAGCCGTTCACAGGTATTCAAATAGTCTATGGCACACTCGTGGTTTATCATGAACGTGTGCTCTTGTAGCTTGATATTGACGTTCCCCCACCAGATATCGCTATTCGAATCCTCATGGTCTACTATGCGTTTATCTGCCGGACTGCGACCGGTTTTTGCACCAGATGACACGACGAGCGCTCCCGAGTCGGTAAGAGCAGAACCGCGTTCATACCGCAAACCCTCTTCATACAGCTTAGCTGGCGCAATATTGCGCCATGCGTGTTCGACATGTATCTGATGTTGGCTAAGATCTATGCGCTCTTGCATCTACACATCCCTCTGTTAGAGACATTGTTACGCAGCACTACTTAGGCTTTTCTTTGTCGATTTTTTAGGCGTTCAATCAGGCGATCGACAACGTCAACCATGCGTCCTCTTGCTCCTATTCTATCATACAATATGAGCGCGCTTTCTAATGCCTCAATTGCTTCTTCTATGCGTCGTAGGCGAGAAAGAGCAGAGCCTATATTGGATAAGGTCCTAGCCTGTCCTAAAATATTTCCAGCATACTTATGCACCTCGAGTGCCCCTTCATAGTCGAGTAAGGCTGCAGCGACGTCGTCCTGTTTAAAATGCACATTACCCACGTTGACTTTAGCACTTGCCTCTCCGAGCAGATCTCCCGATTGCTTGCATAGGACCGAGGATGCCTCATAAGCTTCAAGCGCTTCTTCTAACTCGAAGCGCTTAAAATGAGCATTTCCGCGCAGAATTGACACATGCGCGAGACCTGCCGTATTGCGTGCCTGCTGATAAATCTCGGTGGCTCGCTCTATCGTTAACAGCGCTTCATCTAACTCATCACATTCAATCTGTATGTATGCACGACAAGCCTGTGCATTGGCTCTTCCCAACCGCCCTCCGTTGCGACGATGTGCACGCATGGCTTCCACCAACATCTTCCTAGCGCGTTGCCAGTCCCCGCGATGGATAGACGCATTCGCTGCGTTGAGCAACACATCGCCTCGCCCTCGCCCATCCCCTTCACGCTGAAACAAATCTGCCGCCTTCTCATATGCCTCAAGCGCTTCTTGCATATTTCCCATACGTGCTTCAAGAACACCACTTTCGGCGTGTAATGCAGCCTCTAAGAGGTGACAGGTAAAGTGGTGCGTCCGTATTAGCCCATCCGATAGCACGCTACGAGCCCGTTCAAAGTCGGCAATCAGAATGAGTACTGCACCCGCATTGAGCGCTGTTGCCGGATGAAAAGATTCCTCTAATGCCCGCAAAAACGATTCAGCAGCCCCGTGATAATCACCATTACGAAACTGGTTTTCTCCCAGCGAGAAAGAATCTTCTTTTTCTTTTCTGAGTCTCTTCGGTAACGCATGGTGTGTAGCAATCTGTAAAATATCCCCTCCGGGTCCCTGAGCCGATACAATTTTACGTGGATCGTCTTGGCGAAGACTATAAAAAACAAATAGTATGCCCCAGCACACGATCGAAACAATAAGAAAGATTGATCGACTTGGAGCAATCCATGTGAATACAGGCACCGAAGCAAGTAGCAATACGAGCACCGTCGCGATACTCAGCGCAACGCACAGTCGCAACAAAGCCGGTTGGACCATCTTTCTAATGTGATCGATCTCTATCACGCCCTGACACTTTCTTCTCATCGAGGAAAAGAGCGTCTCTATTTTACAAAAAGTCACAAACATATGCACAGACAAAAATAGGAGGCTCATCGTAAGTATGAGACATCTACGTGACTACGAGAAATGCCCTATATGCACTACCTTTACCACACTGATCTTTTTTCTTACACTGAGTTGAGCTTGAGGAAGACGCTCTGTTGCATCACTATATGAGCACCGGACAACAGTACTCTGCCTACTTTATATTCCTTCTCAAAAGATTGAATATCATGCATACAAAAACAGATTTACCTCAGCGTATTTTGGTTACAGGAGCAAGTGGCGCAATTGGCACGCCCGTCTGCAGGCACCTGCTCTCTCTAGGACATCACGTACGCGGTTTTTCCAAAGAAAAGCATCCAAATCTGCAAGATCAGGTCATCGATGATCTGTGCGACGAAAATGCGGTGCAACATGCGATGAATCGCATCGATATTGTAATTCATCTAGGTGCATATCCAAACAATGCAGACTTCTTGGATGTACTTATGGAACCAAACGTCCGCGGCCTATATAACGTCTGTTCTGCAGCAGCAGATACCAGAGTCAAAAGACTCGTCTTAGCCTCGTCGCTTCAAGTAGTCAACGGACATCATAAAGAAGGCGTGATTCGCATAGAGGATGGATCAAAGCCAACTAACCACTACGCACTTACCAAAGTGTGGGCAGAGGATATGGGAGACATGTATGCTCGGGTGCACGACCTCTCTGTGATCAACGTGCGTATAGGCTGGTTCCCTCGCAACACCGAAGAAGCTCAGCATCTAGGCCAGTACGAACACGGGCCGCGCGTCTACTTTAGCCATGACGATGCCTGTAGATTTTTCGAGCGCTGCGTGGAGTCGAACGACCCGCAACCCGGGGAATGTATAACAGTCTTTGCGACGAGTCGCTCTCCAGATACGGTGAGACTGGACCCTACTCCTGCACAGCGTTTATTAGCCTATCAGCCACAGGACACGTGGCCGCAAGGTCTTCCCTTCCCGCATAGATGAACACAACACTCGCCGTATCACACTATGTAAAAAAGAATCCACTTACGCCTTGTCTATGTCCTTGTAGATAGACAAGGCCGTTTACATATAGCACATTTATTGACCTAAGTTAGCGATCGCCGTATTTTGCAAGCCCAAGTATTCGCCTTCGTGCCTCAATATGATCAAGCTCGTTAAACCAACTATCGCCCACAGAGAGAGTTTCCTACAAGGAGCCGATGACTTTGCTTCTGAAGGCCGTATAGACTCCACGTATGCCACTTTTTTAGGGTATGATCACTGTTCGATAGAAACTCATTTCGTGCAATTTGTGTACGACCTAAGCGGCTTGAGCAACCAGGCACGAGTGAATGCAGGATGGTATTTAGACTACGTGTACTGGCTGGTGGACGAGGGAGAGTATATCGGCCAAGCTTCTGTCCGCCCCGAACTACGAACACCCTATTTACTTACCTACGGCGGTCATATTGGCTATAGCATTCGTCCTTCCAAAAGACGGCAAGGTTACGGAAAAAACATCTTGGCGCTCGCTCTAGATCGTGCGCTCTCTATAGATCTTTATCACGTGCTCGTAACTTGCGATGCCGACAATATTGGCTCACGCAAGATAATTGAACATAACGGAGGAGTGTTTGAGAGTGCGATCCCCATGACACGCAGCACGTTCCGCGCCGAAGGACGAACGGGCGGCGAACCGATGGAAAAATTGCGCTACTGGATCGACCTGCGCGAGATTGCCGATCAGACAATCAAAGACGTATGCTGAGCGAAAAGCACCAAGCGTATCTCACCGAGAGGATCAAATTGAAAACGCTGTTTTTGCTACTAGCCTTACCAGCAGCGATCTGGGCAGAATTCGATGAAAAGCAGTTCCGGCATGACGTGTTTATCGCGCTATACGAGACCTTTGATGACAGCGATCCAGCGCACTCAGCCGAATTCTTAGCGCGCCTGTCACGCGAGAGTGATATATCCAAAGAGGAATTGCCCGCGCGGCTCATTGCACTGATTGATACGCTTGATAAACAGCGTAAAAATGAGAGCACTGCGTGGAAGACACTCACGCTACAAGGCGAACCAGAAGTTGACGCAAAGCGCGCAGACAAGCTGCTACACTACTTATGCAAAGAGTCACGTAAAGTCTTGTCGAGTAACAACGACCACCTGCTTGACAGCAGTATAAAGAAAGCCGCACGCAAGTCGCGTATTCCCTTTTTCCAAAGTCGCACCTTCATCCTTAACAGCCTTGACTGGGCCTTGTCCGATAATATTTCCAACCGAAAAAAAGAGGATATCGGTCTACTCGTTGGAGGCCATACCAACAGGTTTGAGATCGGACTCGATCCACTCTTCATATTCTTCAACACGCAAGACGAAGCATTTGTCCGTGAGCAAGTGCGCGAAGTACAGCGCTTTATTATCCCCGCACTAGTCCGACGACTGCCAGAATCTGAGCGGATCTTATGGGCCGTGCGCGAACGGGAATCCAACGTCTTAGTACAGCCAGATTTTCACTTAGTATTCGGCGTCGACAACTTCAACTTTAGCGGTTCCAACATGGATCTCAAACCCTGCGTTGAGCTACGCGTCGAGCTGCGCGCTTGGGAGAATAAAGCCCTCTTACTACAGGAACCGTTCAGTTTTTGTAGCCAAGAAAATGGTTCGGCAAACGCCAGCGAACTCGCTCCTTTCTGGAATGAAACTGCCGATGCTCTGCGCGAACACATATTAGAATTTCTGGAATAACGGCACGCGTATCTCCCTACCGGATCAATACGCAACGACACTGGTCGACGAGCGAAACGTGAAGCTAGTTCACTACGTATCAACCGTACGCGCGATCCGAATCCCGTCAGGCTGAAGGACATAAGAAAAATAGGGTTTCATACAGCACAATAATAGCCAAAGTAGCGGCGAAGAGAAGCTGAAATCTCAAACCCAAACAAACTGTGCGGCCAAAGCACCATAATCAATAAAGCGGCCCAACCGAGTAAATTATAGAAGTCGCTGTAGCGTTCACCTATCGCTTCTCCAAACAGTGCTGGATGCTTCATCACGTGATAGGAAGAAAGCAACTATGTCACGCACCTAGCTCAATCAGCACACCTTTACGACAGTACTTGAAACAAATACAACACCACGCATACTGATCATGCCCGCGGCAAAAACCAGCGAGATCTACATACCCGGCCGTCGAGACCATTGTGCGTTACGCTAAATGGGATAAACTGGGACAATTTTCATTCCATCTCGACATGACCCACCCTACCGCGTATATTTTTTTTATGCTATTCAAGTTATTTCTGCTCTTTGCGCTTGTTCCCATTGTAGAACTGGCACTGCTTATTGAGTTAGGAAGTCATATCGGCTCTCTTACAACCATTGCGCTCGTTGTAATGACTGGAGCAGCCGGTGCCGCCCTAGCACGCAGCCAGGGCTTGCTCGTTTTTCAGCGCCTGCGCAGCAGCATCGGCCAGGGCCAATCACCGGGGGATGCCCTCATTGACGGCGCCCTCATATTGGCGGGTGGACTTCTCCTACTCACGCCAGGTATTCTGACAGATGGACTTGGCTTTTCCGCTCTCTTACCCCCTTCGCGGCGACTGATACGCAGCGCACTTAAAGAAGCAATTTCCAGACGCATCAACCGACAGACCATCGACACCCATTTCACGGTATCATGAACTCATGGAAGAATTAAGCGGCAAGCAGAGACGCTACCTGCGCGGGCAAGGCAACTCGATCAAGCCTACTGTATACATAGGAAAAGATGGAATTAGTGACGCCCTGCTGAACTCACTTGGAGAGGCCTTCAATAACCGCGAGCTCGTGAAGGTGCGCATTGAGAAGAGCTGTGAATTAGAGCGTAAAGAAGCGGGGCGCCAGCTCGCCCAAGCGGCGGCGGCGCATATGGTACAAGTATTGGGAAAAACGCTGTTACTCTACCGGCCTGATCTCGACAAACCCGAGATCAAACTTCCCTAGCGATCAACCATGTCCGCGGCGATAGCTCGGCGATGTTCGTTCCTTCCATTCTTTGGCAAATATACCTAGAGATCCAGGTGCATATCCAGCATAGTGGTTGTTGAAAAAAGCGTATAATTCGCGTTGCGGATCAGCACCGACCATATGCTGTAAACCGTCCACCCAATCACCTAACTCAGCGCTCCGTTCCCAGACCAGTCCGTCCCAGTGACGCTCCTTCTCACCGCGCTCAATCATGCCCTCAACATATGCATCCATTCTCTTCCGATCGCCCAAAAAACGCACGTAGAGAAAGTCGGCCGTCTGCAAATCCACGTGCCGCAGCAGAACGCTCAGCTGCGGCATAGTGTAGTAGTTGTTCAGCACGAGCGCCACGTTGTTTTCTCGCAGAATGCCTAGCAATGGGTCACTGACCCAACGGGCGTTGCGCACCTCGACGGCGAATTGGAAAGTATCCGTAGGTAATTGGGGTAAGAATCGTTCCAAGCGAGACATAAAATCGACGCCGCTTTCATTCTCTAACGCATCTTGGGCTCGAGCCACGTAGGGAAACTGCATAACTAGCGGTCCGAGCCGATCCTCCAGCGGTTCCATCGCCTCGAGAAAGGACTCCATTTCTCCCAGACAGTCTACCATACCTTTTTCGTGCGAAATTACGCGCGGAATCTTTGCGGTAAAGCGAAACGTATCTGCCGTGCGGCGTTTCCAACCCTCTACGGCTTTGGCGGTAGGTATTCGGTACCAAGTAGAGTCGATCTCAACCGAGCCAAATACTTTGGCGTAGTGCTCGATATAGTCGGCTGGCACACAGTCGTCCGGATAGATTAACCCCTGCCAGTCCTCGTTGCTCCAGCTTGTAGTTCCCAGACGCAGAGAGCGTGGCAGCCCCTCCTGCACTCTGATTAAACGATCGACGTGGCGCGGCTTGCTAGGAGGAAGTATTTCGGAAAATAAATCTTGCTGCTCTTGCATGGCGAAATTGGAGGAGCGTCGAACGGCCTAGGCAAGGCGCGCGTCGACCATATCCCGAATTTTTTCTACGCCTACCATACGAGCAAAAGAGCCAAAGCGCGGCCCTCGCTCTTGCCCCAGCACAACTTCATAAAACAGACTGAAAAGCGCCCTGGGCTCAATATCAACCGAACGGGCAATGTCAAACGGAATAGACTGCAGGGCATTTTCATCCAGAGCATCTGCACCCTGCAGCTTCTCTGCAATTTGCATTAGAAGCGCTCGCTCAGCATCATTCGGCTCGCGGAACGACTTGCTAGGCAAAACAAAATCTCGATAGTAGTTGAGCCCTTTTTCAACGAGTGCCTGGGTAACTTCCTGGTATTCTGTAGCCTTTTCGTCGTAACGTTCCAAGTAGTCAACCAGCAGATCCGCCGAATCGGCACCCAGCGCAGAAATGAGATTGTTGACCATCGAGAAATTGACCTGCGCCCCGTATCCAGGTACGGATGCGCCACGTTGACCAATATGCCAAACGTCCTGTTCCGGTCTTTTTTCTTCTGCCACGTTTGGAAAGCGGCGCAGAGCGTCTAAGTAGTCATCAACGCATTTGGGCACTACGTCCCAGTAGAGGCGACGCGCACGCTGGGGATTCTGATATATGTAGTAGAGCAGAGATTCAATGGGCGCGTACTCGACCCACGTGTCAACCGTGAGCCCCTTGCCTACGCTCTTACTGATCTTCTTCCCCTCTTCATCAAGAAAGAGTTCATAGGTCAATCCCACAGGCGGATGCTTGCCCATTAAACGCACAATCCGGCCGGACAGCTTAGCCGATTCAATCAAGTCTTTTCCGTACATCTCGTAGTCAACGCCGTACGTAAACCAGCGAAGGGCCCAATCAACTTTCCATCCGACCTTGACCTGACCGCCAAGCACAGAAACTTCGCCCGTTGCTCCACAGCCCTTCACGTCCCCCACACTTCCATCACAGGCAAAGCCGATTGATTGGCGTTCGGGAAAATAGTCTGTTACGCGAGTATTGTATACAGAACCGCAGTTTGGGCACAGGGGAAAAAACGGTGACCACTGAGCGCGTTTTTCTTCGCCCAACGTCGGGACGATCAGCGCGCGTACATCGTTGACTCGATCAAGCAAGATACTCAGCCCTTCGTCAAAATCACCACGCTTATACGCTTCGGCCGAAGACTGAAAGTCGTAGTCAAAACGATAAGTGTCGAGAAAAGCCTTTAGCTTATCATTCATGTAGCCACTGAAGCTGTCCTGCTGACCAAATGGATCCGGAATCGCGTGCAGCGGTTTACCCAAGTGCTGCGCTAGCATTTCTGGCTGCGGCAAATTAAGTGGCACTTTACGCAGACCGTCCATATCGTCACTGAACGCAACTAAACGCGTCTCTAATCCGCTGATCTCTTCCAAGGCGTTGCGGACCCAAGTTGTTCGCGCCACTTCGGCAAACGTGCCTATATGCGGTAAACCACTAGGACCGAAACCCGTTTCAAAAAGCACGGGTCGATCTCCGCTAGGACGGCGCTGCTTAAGAATTTGTCCAGCCTCTCGGAAGGGCCATGCCTTGTATGTCTTACTGCTTTTGGTCGCCATATCTATCCAATGTCTACTCGTCTTCACGAAAGACCACGTGCTGTGGTCAAGTCGACAAGACCTGATCTTTACCCCTATTCACTACGCGAGCAAACTCATCCGAACGTATAAATTAGTTAAACGCGTCTTCACTGGTCCATTTCGACATGAAGACGTAGCTGCATTCGGCAAACACACCGCGTAACAGACGAGACGTTCGATGCTCTTCAGCTGTCTGTATCGCACCAAGCACGCTAACAAAGGCTTTCTCAAAAACCTGCTCTTTGCCCTCTAGCACCTCGTAATACATGCCAATCGTAACCATACGTAGACTGTCTATGATATCTTGATCTTGAGAGAAGGAAGCAGGCTAGTCGCCGTGACAACCGTTTCTCCGTCGCAAAGTATAGGAAGGGGATGTCAAGAGAAACACCGAGCGCTGAACTCAGCGATTGCGGAACGTGATACGCCCTCGAGTCAAATCGTAGGGAGAGAGCGCCACGGTGACCTGGTCTCCCGGTAGCACGCGAATGTAGTATTTACGCATCTTACCAGAAATATGAGCCAGTATCTCGTGACCGTTTTCCATTTCGCACTTGAAGTATCCGTTGGGCAATGCCTCTTTAACAACTGCCTGTACTTCAATCGCTTCTTCTTTGGCCATTTCTTTACCTTACACAAAAAGGGCGAGTCGCCGCTGAGTTCACTCCCAGACAACCACTCGCCTGCCTGCACCTAAGTGCGAAAAGAGAAACATCAGCAGCCCATCACTGCGCCCAGTGAATTCTACACTCGTCGTGGTGCGGACCGTGGCCTAATTCTACGGATTTGCCAAAAAAAAGTCAACGACGTGCCGCGCTGAAATACGTTATTCTACTAGGTATTTTACATCATAAGTCGTGTGCTTTACCGCCTCAATAGACGACATATGCGGCGCCAATTCCTGCACCCTTAAATAAGCAGCCTCTGCCTCATCGGGCTTTCCCTGACGCTCGTAAACCAAACCCAAATTGTGCAGTGCTGGAATATAGTCTCGTTCAATTTCGACTGCGCGCTTAAAAGACGCTTCTGCATCTAGCAACTTTTCCGCTTCCAAATAGGCCAAACCGCGCGCAAAATGCATATTGCTATTATCCGTTTCGTATGCGACGGCTTTTTCAAAAGCAGCAATCGCCAGGCCGGTCTGCTCGGCCTGTAAACGCAGTAATCCCAAGCTGTAATAAGCCCTCGCCAAGTTGATTTTCGCTCCAGGATAGTCGACCTGTATTTGTAGGAGGACCTCAAAATACTCGATTGCCTTTTTAAAGTCTTCAACCTGATGGTAGGCGACAGCCATGTTATACAGAGCGCCAAGGTGGTCTGGATCCATTCGGATCACCGCCTCTAAGTGTTCCAATCCTTCGACCTGTCGCTCACTTCGACACAGGAGTGTCCCAAGGCCCGCACGCGCCTCGACAAGCGTGGAGTCTAAAGATAGCGCAGTTTCGTAATTTGTTTGCGCTTCTTTTGCATACCCCTGACTGTGTAAGACAACACCTAAGTTGCAGTAGGCTTCTGCGAAGGTAGAATCCAATTCCAAGGCATGATACAGCTCTTTTTTCGCCTCAAATTTGCGACCGTCGTCAATATAGGCATTAGCCATTAGCAGACGCAGTTGTGGATTGTATGGATCGCGAACAATGCGACTGTTTAAGTAGCGGATTTTTTCCTTTGCCCAAACGTTGTACCCCCCTTTGGCTTCGGCTGAACCGCAGAGTATTGGCAGCGAGGCAAACAGCAGGAAAAAGAGAGAAATCATGGTTGGAATTTTTGAATGCGATCATTAAAAGAATCCGCGACATATATAAAGCCTTCTTCGTCGCGTGCGATGCCACCAGCAACAACCGACCGCAGTCCCGTCCGCCCGGTATTCATCTCCTCTACAACCTCGACTTGTCCATCAAAGCGAAACTGACCAGGACCATCGCCTGCGCGCCCCCAGCGGGTGGAGAATTTTTCGTCGCGAAACACTTCTACGCGATGCTGGCCGGCGTTGATAACAAAAGCTCGATTGTTGATCTCATCGACCACAAAATCTGTGGGACGCCTCAGCACGCCAGGCCCTCGGTCCATATGCGATTTTTCATCGCGTCCCAATACCTGACGTGCCGTTTTCCGGTCGGCGTTATCATAGACGATAAGACGCGGCGTTTGCCAATCGCTTTCCAACAGGGAGACGGGCTCTATAAGAGCGGCAAAACGTCCCTGCCACATGCGCAAACTAGAAACCAGAAGAGCCGGTATTAGGAACTGCGTCTTGCGCTCACCGTCTCGATCAAACAGCTGCAATTGGCTAATGCTCTCAATGAAAATGTCTTTGTCCGAAACTACAATGTGACGCGCAAATAACCCCTCTAGTGAACGGGTCCACAATGCATGACCGTCTCGGTCGTACTTGCTCCAATAGGCCTGAGGGCCTCCCTCTGCACGCAGCAGGTTATACGCCACGTAGAGGTTGTCATCGGCGTCTATAGCTAGGGCTGGACCGTCCAACGTGCTCGTCTCCATGCAGGCAAGCTTGCCCTCTGCATAGACTAGAGCCCCAAGGGCGTTGCCCGCCCGATCGTAGCGCAGGACTTGGCCGCTACCCGCGCCAACCACATGCACCACCCCTCGGCTGTTTATGGCCAGACGCGTGGGAGTAAAACCCTCTACTGTTGGCCAAGCATTTACAAATGAATGAAAGGCTCCATCCACGGTAGTAGAAACGAGTTCGTATACCGAATCTCCATCGCCAAAAAAGCTAATTACCCGGTAGCGGTGCACTCTATCAGCGTCGACTCGCTCATCGACGTATACGGTATCAAGTCGCTCGGCGACCTCCGCGACCGTGCTAAAGTTTTCGCCTTCTTGTAGCTGTATTTCATAGCGCAAGAAACCGCGTTCGGATGCGATAGGCCAACGGAGATGCACAGATGCAGCTTCTCGATCAAACTCACCTGAAAGTGCAGGTGGACTCGCTAACCAAGGGTCGGACGCCCTGTGAGCAAAAGGTCCGATACAGGCGGTTAAACCAAAAAGCAACGGTATAAAAAATAATTTTGACATAGCTAAAAAACGATACGTGGACCGCTCATCGCTGTCAAGGAATAGAAAAGAGTGGTCATCTAATAACGGACCGCATAGATTTACACAGGAAGAGGGCAAATACATATGAACCACATTACACACACGCTGTGCATAGCCGCTCTGTGGGCTATGGGATGCGGCCAGCTAGAGCGGAGCAATCCCTACGATACACATGGGCAGCAAGCCGAACAGCCCACAGCTGCGATCGCGCTGCAGGTCCCGATGGCCAAAGCGCTGGCCATCGTCGTCTATCGCGTTGAAGCGATTCTTGCAGGGCCCGGCTCCCCCACGATCACCAAGCAGCTAGATATATCGCCTCTGGGGCCAGCGACCGGCATCATCGGCACATCCGCTCCAGGCGAGGGTTTTTCACTGACTCTGCGCGGCTACGACACCGAGGGAGCGCTGCTATTTGAAGGAGGCACGGAGAATATCACCATTGTGGAGGGCGATACCGTGCTGGTAGAAATTGAGCTTTATCTAACGCGCGTTATACCCGGATTAGGGGATGCGGCCGATAGTTCTGACGACAACGACGAAGCTTATTCAACTCCAGATAACGGGGCCGACTCTAGCGCAGATCCGCCCAGCGATACTTCTTCCGAACCAGACACAGATGCGTCTGCTGATGTCAGTGAAAACGACGCCGGAGGGACGGGGTCAGACGCGGAAGAAGAAGCTCCATCAGAAGGATAACGCAACGGTGCCCATCGTCACCCTGACGAGCGACTTTGGCTTGCAAGATTACTATGTGAGCGCAATGAAAGGTGTTATTCTACGCACCGCACCTCGCGTCCGCATCGTCGATCTATGCCACAACATTTCCCCTCAATCGATAGAAAGTGGCGCTTTTGTACTGCAGCACGCAGCCCTTGAGTTTCCCTCCTCGACTATTCACTGCGCGGTAGTGGATCCGGGCGTGGGCACTGGGCGGCGCGCACTGGCCTTTACCAGCCGAGACCATGTGTGGGTTGGTCCAGACAATGGCCTGCTTCACTTTGCCCTACAAGATGCAGACGGTTTCGTGTACGCCATTGATCCAGATCGGCTCGAAAACCGCCGTCTCAGCGCCACGTTTCACGGACGCGACGTATTTGCACCCGTTGCCGCCCACCTGGCAAAAGGGCGAAGTTTATCCGATATAGGCGAACCTATTTCGGACCCACAGCCTCTCCGATCAACCCCCTTTCAATCCAGAGAAAGTGGAGTAGACGGCCACGTCATACACGTTGATCACTTCGGAAATCTCGTGACCAATATTCCACGCAGCGCGATTGAATCACTCGGCGACTCCCTGCACGCATACGTGGGCACTGCGCCCGATGCTATCGAATTAAAACGCACCTATGCTGACGTCGCTTCCAATCAATTACTCGCACTGATTGGAAGCGCCGAACTATTGGAGATCTCCGTCAATAAAGGCGACGCAAAGCGCCGCTTAGAAGCGGGATACGGCACGGCCGTACGCATCGAAAAACAGCCTATTTAGGAATTCTGGAGCACACTATGTCAGAAAACGCACCACTCATCGTCAGTATATCCGGCATACGCGGCATCGCCGGCCAGTCTCTCACCGACCAAGTCATCGCCCAGTTTGCCTCTGCGTTTGCCTGCTTTCTACCCGAACGGGCCGCCGTTGTGTTAGCGCGCGATACGCGCCCATCGGGCAAAGAATTTGCATCGGTAGCCGCTCGGGCATTAAGTCAAGCTGGATGCACGGTACACGACGTTGGAGCATGCCCAACGCCGACGGCTAAACTCATGGTCTGTGAGCTTGGTGCGCAGGGCGCGCTCATCATAACGGCAAGCCATAATCCAGCCCCCTGGAATGGACTTAAGCTGATACGCGATGACGGTATTTTCCTCAACGCGGCACAGGGTGAACGCGTTGAAATGCTCTATAAAGAGCGGGCCTCTGTTCAACGGGATGGTGGCAGCATTGAGGACCTGCCTTTTAGCAACGCGCAAGAAATCCACGTAGAACGCATTCTGGCTCATATAGACGTCGGTGCTATTCGGCAGGCCAAACTGAGCGTAGCCGTTGATCCCTGTAATGGAACGGGCGGCCTCATACTGCCGGCACTCTTAGATGCCTTAGGCGTAGAAACCCACTTTATAAACCGGGAACCCGACGGCGAATTTGCACACGAACCGGAACCCATTCCCGCAAATTTACTCCAGCTAGGAGAAGCGGTTCGCACGACTCAAAGTGCACTGGGATTTGCCATTGATCCCGACGCAGACCGCGTCACTTTAGTAGATTTTAATGGACAGGCGGTCGGCGAGGACAGCACGCTCGCTCTATCCGTCCAGGCGATAACCGCCCGCAGGCGCGGCCCCGTCGTGACGACCCTATCAACATCACAGGCCGTAAGCGATGCCGCACGGGCAAACGGTTGCCCAGTTTTTCTAACTCCAGTTGGTGAAGTACACGTGGTCGAGAAGATGATAGAAGAGGGAGCCGTAATAGGGGGCGAGGGAAACGGCGGCGTAATACTCACTGAAATAGATCCTGGACGCGACGCAGCCGTTGGCGTAGCGCTCGTATTAGAGGCCATAGCACGCAGCGGGCAGTCTCTTAAAGAGATCCTGGGCACGCTACCTCAATACTCTATAGAAAAACGCAAGGTGCAAAGCGATCGGGAACTGCTTCCACGCGCAATTAATCGCCTGCTAGCTGCATATCCCGACGCCTACGTACATCCGGTTGAAGATGGATCAAAACTCTATCTCAGCGGCAAACTCGAGTGCCCGTGGATTCATCTGCGCGCATCCAACACCGAGCCCGTCGTGCGCATCATAGCCGAAGCGAAGAGTTTGTCAGAGGCAGTCGCGCTCTGCGATAGAGTGGAGGATATACTGACAGAGTAGAAATAGGCTAAGGAGGGTCAGCGGACTTCAAAGCCCGTTATGAAGACTTCAACCGCTTTGCCCTTTTTGAGGACGTTCTCATTAACCATCTTGCGCACTTCACGCTGTAGCGTTTCTACGCGCAGTGGATCTTCCAATTGAGCCGTTGTCTTAGCGCTCAATAGCTGTAACATGTTGTGCTTTAGCTCAATCCGCTTACGCTTAATTTCTGCCAAACCTTCCACGGGTGGACAAACCCGCAGCGATATCTGCACCTCTACATTGTTTCCCATAGCTCCGGCGGGATTAGCGCGCACGAGACCTAGTTCTGTATACATATCACACTCAGACTGGTCGTACGCTGGCGGAGGTGTGCAAGCACTATGAAAGGAAACAAACACAATGTAGAGTAAAAATGCGGTCGGGACGAGATGCCGCATCATTCGACAGTAGAGTAGTCGGGCTGGCGCTCTTCTTCGCGCCAGCGGCGACGCGAGGCGGAAAGGTCTTCAACGCGTTCTGTGACCATACTGGCTCGGGCATCTACTAATTCGGTCAGACGCTGCAAGTTCTCCTGTGCCGTCTCGGCCAAGCGATTCTGCTCACCGAGCGCATTCAACAGTTCATCGGCGATCGTCATCGCGGCAAGTACCGCTAGCTTGCTAGCCGGAATGCGTCCTGGGTGCTGCTCGTCGATCTCGCGCATCTTCTCGTCAACGTAGCTGGCGATTTTCTGCACCTTAACCGCATCTCGCTCAGCAATGAGGTACTCTTCGCCAAAGATTTGGACTGCAATACCCTGCACCTGTGAATTAGCTTTAGCCATACTGTATTATACGTCGCATTTAGCGGCCGATGCAACACCTAGTTTTGTGTAGCCAAAAGGTCGCCATAGGAACCTTCGACCAGCTGATCGGACGTGATCTCGAGTGCACGCATGAGCGTTTCTACGCGCCGGTGACTCTCTTCTATACCCTGCTCTTCCGTGACGGCTTCCAACTCGACAAATTGCCCCAGACCCTTTACATCGTCTAAGTGGATGCGCACGTTTTCCCACAACCACACTTGCCGAGTCTTTTCAACCTCGACCCAAGCTCCCATGATTTGGCTCAACATCGCACGCATCGAATCGGGATCTTCCGTCTTGGCAACCTCATAGTCGCTCCGCTTCGGCCCGGCCAGATCGTCTCGCTTGTAGTGAATAAGATGACCGTCGTCGGGGCCGAGTTCGCGCAGTTTTAATCGACCTTCACCAATACGAAAGTAGGTATCGCGCTGGCGAAATGTACCTGCGGGGCCTGCTCCTATTGCGTTGAGATTCTCTTCAGCGCGCTCGACGTCCTCGCAGCGAGCTTTTATTTCAATGTTTGTCATTTTTCCACACCGCCTAAAGTGCGTTTAACAGTAAATGTATGCCTTACCCGGCCCCCGTGCAAATTACGTTCACGTCCACAAGTCTACGTTTAGACAACATTTCCTGAGCCGTTCGAGGGTGGACTGCCAGCGCATCGGATGGAGCGGTATGCCCTGCTCGAGGCGCATGCGTCTTTCTCTAACGGAACGTTCGCCCGGCGCACGCACGCGGCTTTGCCCCTGAGCTGGCGCGATCCGATGAAGGCTGTCCAACAGAAAGGTGCAGCGTTCAGCTAGCGCCTGCTGTCCCCCAAAGAAATCGCCGTTAATCGCGAGGATGAAAAATGAACAGCCGTACGGGCTATCGAGATCACCAACCGGCGGCACATCAATTCCACACGGGCCGTTGCTGAGTCCACCGCACAGCAGGTCGACCAAAAGCCCTAGTCCATATCCCAAGGCCCCTCCTACCGGTAAGAGAGCTCCCTCATCAAGAGCTTCTGGATCGTTCGAAGGCAGCCCTGCTCCGTCGATTAAAACACCATCTTCCAATGCTATGCCCTGCTCTCGAGCAGCCACCACTCGCGCGGCAGAATGACCCGTAGCCGCATCAAACACCAGCGGCTCTACGCCCGTGGAAGGCACGGCATAAGCCAACGGATTTGTTCCGTGTATGCCTTGCCTTCCACCCTGGGGCGCGACGCGCGGCGTTGAGTTTACCGCACAGATCCCCAGCATACCTCTATCAGCAATCCGCTCTACGTACGGCGCAAGCGCTCCAACATAATTTCCATTGGTAAGAGAAGCCGCTGCCAAACCACTTCCCTCAGCTCTGTCGACAACCCGTTCCGCTACCTCCATAGCAAGAACGGGCCCTAAACCATGTTCCCCATCACAGAACAGCGTCGAGCTACTCTCGCGAAGGACGCGCACGGCTCCACCCGGTTTTATTTGCCCCGAGCAAATCCGTTCCGCATAAATCGGCATCGATAAAATCCCATGGCTGTCGACGCCGCGCAGGCTAGTCAGAACAAGCGCGCGGCTGCATATACCTGCCTCACCCGACTCCACGCCCAGCTGTTGAAACATATCTTCACAAAAAGAATGAGCCTCTTCGACAGTCAGCCGTTCACGCATTGCTTTCTCCTTTCATATCATACTGAGCCCATCGCTTGCAATCTCTCCACTTTTCAAAAAATTCACTTCGCATATCTACTGCAGTCAGTCCTGACTAGGAATATAGCGCACTACGCACCGCATAGCAGCCCTCTATACATGCGCATGGCCACGCGTAAACAAGACAGCACAAATCTCAAAAAGATAGCGCCGCTTGGCAGAATTGTTTTTCATATCCACTGATATTTTCCACGTAACACGATATGGAGACACATCATGCGTGCCATCGTAGTAGACGGAGACGGTCAGCTCCACTGGCAGGAGGTAAATGATCCAACGTACGCAGCGCATCAAGTGCTTGTAGATGTGCACGCGAGCGCGGTTAACCGGGCAGATCTACTCCAACGAGCCGGGCACTATCCCCCCCCGCCCGGCGCTCCACCTTATATGGGTCTAGAGATGTGCGGAACCATTCGAAGCGTAGGGAATCAGGTGCGCGGATGGTCCGCAGGAGATCGCGTGCTCGCCCTCCTCTCTGGCGGAGGATACGCCGAGCAGGTAGCCGTACACGCAGACCACTTGATTGCCCTACCTGAGGATTGGAGCTTCACACGTGGAGCCGCCGTGCCAGAAGTCTTTCTGACCGCTTTTGTAAACCTATTCATAGAAGGACAGCTGCAGCCGGACGAGACAGTGCTCATACACGGAGGAGGAAGCGGCGTTGGCACCGCCGCTATACAGCTGGCTAAGAGTTCAAACTGTAGCGTCATCGCGACCGCTGGCACCAATGCTAAAACGGAGCGCTGCCTGACGCTGGGCGCAGATATAGCGATCAACTATAACGAGCGCAATTTTGCCGAAGCAACTCTGGAACACTGCAAAGGCGTAGATGTGATAATCGACATCAGCGCAGCAGACTATCTCGAGCGCAACATACGCCTTCTCAACCCAATGGGACGCCTCGTCTTTATTGCGCTACTTTCCGGCACGCACGCACCGCTCGACATGGGTCAGGTCCTCAGCAAGCGTCTGCGTCTGATTGGCTCTACGCTGCGCAGCCGAACAGACGCAGAGAAGACGGCTATCACGCGCGCTTTCACCGAGCGATTTTGGCCACTGATAACAGGAGGTGAGATTGTTCCCGTAATTGACAGAGTGTGGCCAATTGAACGGGCAGAGGAAGCGCAGCAAATACTCGCCCAAAACAAAAACATAGGCAAAGTAGTACTCGCCATACGCAAGGCAGGAGAATCGCTGTGAGCACACGCTATCGAGAAGTAGAAGTCGTCGGATCTCCGTTTGAAATGGGACAACAGCTGGGCGAAGCCGCACGGGAAGAAGTCCGCGGTTTTGCCTACGTCGCGCTCGAGCGCGTTAACAAGACCATCGCCATATCGCGCGAAGCTGCACTCGAGGTAGCTCGCCAAAGCGCGGCCTGCGTAGAGTCTTATGCACCCCACATGTTAGACGAACTCCGCGGCGTTGCGCAGAGCTCTGACGTCTCCTTTGACGATCTCGTGCTGCTCCAAGTACGCAACCAGCTCCAACCCGAAGAAGACGCTGGATGCACGTCCTTTGCGACCCCTTCCATCGTCGCCCAAAACTGGGACAACGATCCAGCACTCGACCCCTACACAATCGTACTGCGCAGAAGACCCACTGAGTCACCGGCCGTTATGAATATTACGCAAGCCGGTCTCATCGCCTACATAGGCCTCAACGATGCGGGAATAGGCGTATGCTTAAATACCCTCCCGGCACCTAGTAGACGCATTGGCGTGCCCCATTATTTCACGGTGCGTGCCCTGTATGAAAGTACGAGTTTGGAGCAGGCCATAAGCGCCATCCGCCGTGCCAAACGGGCCATACCTGCCAACATTATGCTGGCAACGCCCCAAGGACCGGCCGATTTAGAAGTGACCATTGACGATGTGTATCTCTTACGCGATCGCGCATTAGTAACCCACACCAACCACTGCCTGCATCCCGAATTGGCTCCTGTCAATGACAACTTTCCCGAGCTCATTGAATCGGGCCCTAGACTTCGTCGCATAGACCAGCTTCTCTCAGAAAGACCGATTTCTGTAAAACGGGCGCAAAGTGCGTTGCGCGATCACCAAGGCTACCCATATTCGATCTGTCGCCACGCAAACGACCATCCTTCGACTGGGTTTTGGCAGAGCGTATTCTCTGTAGTGATAGAAGCCTCAGCAGGCCGCATGCACGTTAGCCGAGGTAATCCCTGCCAAAACGACTACGAGGTATACTCACTGAATTGAGGTAGCTAGCTGCGGGAAAGCTGCCCGAAGACTCGCGCAATTTCGCCAAACTCGCGCGGCGTCACCATACAAACAGTTTTCTTGCGCAGTTTGCCGCTTATACGTCCGACGGTAGCCGATGAGAAAACGCGGTAATCCGCCCGTGCTAAAGCCTGCTCAACGCTCAGATGCCGATGTGTAAAAAGGGCTTCGAGTACGATCCGAAATGCGTCTTCTGAGGGGATATCAAAGCGCGGTTTTGTCCGCTCAATGGATACGACTGCACTTTTAACGCTGGGCGGCGGGTAGAATGCGCTGCTACCCAAGGTCTCCAAGATCTCCACCTTGGCGCGCCGACCGAGAGCAACACTCAGTCTACAATAGCCCTTCTCTCCCACGCGTGCGCAAATACGCTCGGCAAGTCGTTTTTGAAAAATGAGAGTCCCGTTGCGGAAGCGCTGGTCCAACATTTTGAACAGGAGTGGCAAGGTCACTTTGTACGGCAGGTTGGACACGACCTTGTCGAATGTGGGGAAATCTACTTCGAGGGCATCGCCCCAAATAAGCTCCAAATGCGGATACGTCTTTTGTAAGTCGCTTAAACACGGTTCAAATTGGCGGTCGCGCTCGATGGCAACGACCCGCCCGGCTCGCTCTAATAGCCTACGCGTCAGGTTGCCGATGCCCGGACCGATCTCAAGAATGACGTCCAGTTTCTCAACATCGGCATACGCCACCTCGCGCCGCAGCACCGCCTTATCGCAGAGGAAGTTCTGACCCAGTTGATGATTGGGGCGGATTCCGTACTGTCTCAGTATATCACGCATGAAAAAGTGGCGAGGGGCTTGTAAAACACCGTGATCAGAGGCTCTGTTCAGTGCGATAGAAAACGTTCGGCTTCTATTGCAGCCATGCAGCCGCTGCCGGCGGCCGTAACCGCCTGCCGGTAGACTGTGTCCTGTACATCACCACAGGCAAATACGCCTTCGACGTCTGTCTGTGTAGAGTCTGCTTCGGTCAGTATATATCCGTGCTCGTCCATTTTCACTTGTCCATCAAATGTAGACGAGTTCGGCACGTGACCAATTGCCATAAATACGCCTTCACAGGCCAAGTCGCGCAGTTCTCCCGTACGCGTGTCGCGCAGCCGGACGCCGCACACGGCCTTCTCATCTTCGGCCTGCAGTATCTCATCTACCTCGGCGTGGGTAACAAACTCAATTTGGGGATTCCCCTGCGCACGACTGAGCATTATGCGTGATGCGCGAAACGTCTCACGGCGGTGCACGACTGTCACTTTTGAGGCGAACTTCGTCAGGTAAGTCGCCTCTTCCATAGCGGAGTCTCCTCCTCCTACGACGACAACCTCCTTGTCGCGAAAGAAGAACCCATCGCATGTAGCACACGCCGATACGCCGTGTCCCATAAGCAGACTTTCCGACTCGATACCCAACAGTCGCGCCGACGCACCCGTAGCGATAATAAGCACGTCACCCGTATACCTTGCGTCGTCTGTCTGTACCTCAAATGGACGTTTCGAAAGATCAGTCACCGTCGCCATTTTAAACTGTGTCTCTGCACCGAAACGCTGTGCCTGAGCGCGCATATTGTCCATGAGTTCCGGCCCCATAATTCCCTCGGGAAAACCGGGAAAATTTTCTACTTCTGTCGTAATCGTCAGCTGCCCACCTGGCTGCAGCCCTTCTAAGACGAGGGGCGCTAAGTCGGCTCGCGCCGCATAGAGTGCGGCCGTTAGGCCTGCAGGTCCGGAGCCGATTACAATAACGCGATAGTGATTTTCGTTACTCATATTTCTCTCTTGTCTCGAATGTTTTTTGAAAGAGGTCTGATTCACACGATTCGACTAGGTAGCGGTTGACGCTGTAAACCGGCGATCAAATTCTCCACGGAACGACGCGCCATGGCGTCTCTTGTCTGCACGGTCGCACTACCCAGATGGGGCACGACGACCAAGTTATCTAAATCTAACAGGGGGTGGTCTCGCGGCAGAGGTTCTGGGTCCGTGACGTCTAATCCAGCCGCATAGATATCTTTGCGAGAAAGACATTCAAACAGTGCATCGTGATCAACCACAGCGCCACGTGCGGCGTTAACTAACACAGCCGTTTTCTTCATCAGCGCTAACTCGCGCCGTCCGATCATACCGCGCGTCTCTTGAGTGAGAGGCGCATTTAGCGCGACAAAATCCGACGTTGCCAGCAGTTCGTCTAGCTCGACGTAAGTCGCTCCGAGATCGTTCTCTGCTCGCATATTCCTCGTGCGATTGTGATAAATTACCCGCATATCAAATGCTCGTGCACGGCGAGCAACCTCATAGCCAATACTACCCAAGCCCACGATCCCCAGAATCGCGCCATGCACCTCTTGTCCTAGCATAAAGCTCGGATCGTATTGGGTAAACTCGGGGCTTCGAGCATAATGATCTCCCCGAACAACATTCCGCGCAGTAGCCAGCAATAGAGCAAAAGTTATGTCCGCTGTAGCGCCGT
Organism: uncultured bacterium; assembly: GCA_964011675.1. Classification (GTDB taxonomy): domain Bacteria; phylum Latescibacterota; class UBA2968; order UBA8231; family UBA8231. Next base: position 21,899 of record CAXGPR010000005.1, on the reverse strand, counting down.
CGAGCAACTTCGGCGTATTGCCGACAGGTATTCCGCGCAGTTGAGCCGCTTCAAGGTCAATATGATCTACGCCCACGCCAAAATTACTTACGACTCGCAAGCTTGGCATGCTGTCCATGTGCCCATACGTAAAGGGAAAGTGACCAAAGTTATAAACACCTTCAACCGACTTCAAGACTTCAGCTGGCGGGGCATCTTCTAACGGGTTCCAGCGCACAATTTGGCAACCCGCTTCTCTGATTAGTGGTACGATCAGTCTATATGGCTCCACTTCGCTACGCAACAACACCTTATACTCGTCGGCCATTTTACCTCCAGATCTTCACGAAATTAAAAATGAAAATATATACATACTCGGGGCATACGCACAAAAAAACCCGAGTCAGTTCCAACGACCGAAAACGCTACACTATAATATCTACCACCTGCCCACGTTCTCCGCTTGCCGGTGAACGTGTAGACGCTGCACGGGCTTCAACCGGCTTGTCCTCTCGTATTTTGGACAGTTCACGCACCCCTCTACTGGCGCTATGACTGTCGTCAAATTCCAACGCAAGGGGCGTTCCCGAAAGCGCCACAGCATCTACGCGTCCATCACTGACGACGACGCCGTCAATTTCATTAACTCGACGCTGTAAATATTTAAAACGAGCCACAATAAGAGAATGCTGTGCGCTGCTGACGCCGTTGGAAGAAAGCTGCTGGGCAACGGCTTCCATAACGCGCACTAATTTGTCTCAACGCGCGATTACGCGCGAGCGCAGTTTGCTTCTCTGGGTAACTCAGCTGTTTTGTACCTGACTGAGTTCCATCTGCGCTTGGCTAGCCAACGGCACAGATGCTTGGGATACCCGAGGCATGGTAATCCGCTTCTCATATGTTATATTTATTGTTTACGATAACACGCCAACTCAAGCTGCCAAGAAAAAAACGCTTCATCGTTGAAGCAGAGTTGTTTGCCAGAAGTTTCAACCAGAAGAAGAGGGATCCATGTTACTTGAACATCCGCGCGGCAACTACCACTTCCTACAAGGCATCGACCCTTATTCTTGCGGCGTCGTCGCTAATGCAGGCTATGAAATCATTCATGCAACTTTGGAACGGTCTCTGCCCTGGGAGCAAGGCTTCCAACGCGTTGCCTCACACCTGAAGGAACTCGACCTCGACCGCAACGCACTATGCAGCATGGAACTCAGGTCCCCCACTCCTTTCACTATGCAAGGTTTCATAGATTTTAACCGCGATTACTGCGCGGTTCTTCAGGATTGGGGGGTATTTGTCGACGGACTCAACCCAGTAGCTCGGACTAATATTGCCCCCATACACCAGCCCCCTAGCGAACCACATCTACACGCCTTTTCCTACGTTGTAGCCAACCCACACATCAAACGAAAAACGCTGATTGTTGCCGGCGCGGGCGAGGTTTTAGAAGGCATACTTGAGGAAGAACGCATCATACGGGCAGGCGACACCTCTCACGAATCGATGCGAGAGAAGACAACCTATGTCATGCGAGTGATGGAGGAGCGGTTAATCGGCTTAGGAGGCTCCTGGGATTTGATTAACACCGTCGACATTTACACCATTCATCCGTTAGTTGAATTGTACAATCAACTCATTCTGCCCCAGATGGAATCCGCCGTCCGCCACGGCAGCCGGTGGTATTACAGCCGTCCCCCTGTAATAGACATCGACTTCGAGATGGACATGCGGGGTGTAGTCACCGATCTGGTAATTTGATGTGCTCAGCACGCAGACCACACGAAGTGCGATACGATAATTTCACGGCCTTCAGTGCATAGAGCGCTAACGTATCCGTCCTCGACCATAACATCGGACATACTCCAACGGGCTACTTCAGCAGGGCCCTCGTCTGAACGCAGCAGGCATGGCTTTTCGTCCATCGAGACAGAGAAAGTATCTAATCCCGCGGCGATTCCGTCTCCACGCGCTTTCACATAAGCTTCTTTGCGAGTCCAACAGCGATAAAAGGCGCTAAGGCGATCTCTCTCGGGAAACGCATGCAGCGTTTCGCATTCTTCTATGGAGAAAAAGCGCTCAGCAATACGCATAAAATTGCTTCGAGGCCGCTCGTACTCGATGTCTATGCCGATGGAACGACCGCGCGCCACCGCGTAAAGTATCACATCTCCCGAGTGAGACACATTGAAACTAAGGCCTTGAGCGAGCCCAGTAGACTCCAACCCCGGTTTTCCATGCGGACCATAGCCGAAGCGAAGTTGTTCCGGCGCAACTTCGGCATACTGAGAGAGCAGGCAGCGCAAAACAGCGCGCGAAACCACGAACCGTCTCCTATTTTCACCTCGTGAGACGCGCGCAGCGCGGGCGCGCTCATCAAGAGAAAGTACACCTTCCAAAGTCGGAACGCGTGTATCTGCGACGGATAAGTCGACGCGCCACACGTGCACGTGCTCATTTCCAATACGCTCATCACCCAATCCGTTACTCCATACAACCGATTTTCCCGCCATAAGCCAAATATTGCTCGAAGTAGTAAAAAGCGCATATTCACACCTTGACTCTGCAGCTATACCACACCACATTAATATCTAAATCTAACCAGCACAATCCATAAGGAGTACTAAACATGGCTACCTCCTTTTCCAGCAAAGACTACCCAGACTACACCGATGGCGGGAAATATCGAGTTATCGGCACTCGCCCCGTACGACATGATGGCGTAGACAAGGTCACGGGAGCCGCCATATACGGTGGGGATGTGCGCCTACCCGGCATGCTCTTTGGAAAGGTCCTGCGTAGTCCGCATGCACATGCACGCATTGTGTCTATCGACACGTCTAAAGCCATGCGATTGGACGGCGTGCGGGCCGTCGCTACCGCCGATGATTTAGTCGAGACAGTCGATGGCCTATCTAATCTCGGTGAGACGGTGATGAACGTCCGCGAAGTCGCGCAAAACTCTCTCGCTTCGAGTAAAGCTCTTTACAAAGGACACGCGCTTGCCGCAGTGGCAGCAACCAGCGCACACATTGCCGAGGAAGCGCTCGATCTGATAGAAGTCGAGTATGAAGTATTGCCCGCCGTCGTAGATGTCCGCGAGGCCATGCAAGACGGCGCTCCTCTGCTCGATGAAAACCGAACTACGCGTGAAATGGGCAAGAAAACAGACAAAAAGAGCAACGTCGCCAGCCACAACCGTAATTCGACAGGTGACTTGGAGAACGGATTTGCCGAGTCAGACGAGATAGTCGAACGCGAGTTCCATACAGCGACCGTACATCAGGGATATATTGAGCCACACAATACGACCGTGTGGTGGAAAAAAGATGGTACGATCACAGTGTGGGTCAGCACGCAGGGGCCCTTTGAGATTCGCTCACAAGTTTCAGAAGTCCTTCAGGTACCTATCTCCAAAATAAAAGTTATTCCCTGCGAAATCGGGGGCGGTTTCGGAGGTAAATTCCCGGCCTACATGGAACCGGCTGCAGCCATTCTATCGCACAAAACTGGCCATCCTGTTAAGATGGTTATGAGCCGCACCGAAGTATTCGAGGCGACGGGACCTGGCCCGGGCTCATACATAAAAGTCAAAATGGGTATAAAGAGGGACGGTACACTCACCGCAGCACAAGCCTATATGGCCTATGAAGCGGGCGGTTTCCCAGGCTCTGCTGTCGGTGCAGGCGCCTCCTGCATTTTAGGTCCTTACAACATTGCCAACATCACCATCGATGCTTTCGACGTGGTGGTCAATAAACCCAAATCATCGGCATATCGCGCTCCTGGCGCCCCCAATGCAGCATTTGCCTCAGAAAGCGTCATTGATGAACTAGCAGAGCGAATCGGTATGGATCCGCTGAAAGTAAGGCTCAAGAACTCGGCACGCGAAGGCACGCGCCGCGCGGACGGAACGGTGTACAAGAAAATCGGCTGTGAAGAGACACTACAAGCCGCATCCAGCTCTGAGCACTACCATAGCAAGCTCGAAGGTGTCCATCGCGGACGAGGCGTGGCCTCTGGTTTCTGGTTTAACGGTGGTGGTGAATCTTCGGCCGCCATATCAGTTAACTCAAACGGCACGCTCAACCTACAAGAAGGATCCGTAGATATCGGCGGAAGTCGCACTTCTATGTCAATGATTGTCGCCGAGACGTTGGGACTCGACGCCGACGACATCAACCCCTCTATCCCCGACACGTCTTCAATTGGCATGACAGCTGGAACAGGCGGAAGTCGCGTGACGTATGCTACTGGACACGCCTGCTACAAAGCAGCCGAAGACGTGAAGGCAGAGATGTGCTTACGCGCCGCACGCCAGCTTGAAGTCGAAGAAGGTGATGTTGAGTATCAAGAAGGAAAATTCGTCTGCAAATCTGATTCATCAAAAGCTCTGACATTTAAGGATATCGCAGCAGAGCAAGGTCGTACAGGCGGTCCTATCACAGGCAAGGGAACTATTAATGCTAAAAGTTCACAAAACGCGTTCGCCACACACATAGTAGACGTCGAAGTAGACACTGAAACAGGCAAAGTTAAAATTTTACGTTACACCGCTGTCCAAGATGTAGGCAAAGCCATTCACCCATCCTATGTAGAGGGGCAGATTCAAGGTGGCGCCGTACAGGGTATTGGCTGGGCTCTGAGCGAAGGTTACTTCTACAAAGAAGACGGCTCCATGGCCAACGCAAGCTTCCTCGACTACCGCATGCCTACGGCGCTAGATTTACCGCTTGTTGAAACGGTGCTGGTCGAAGTGTTTAATCCAGCTAGCCCACACGGAATCCGCGGGGTGGGCGAAGTACCTCTCGTTCCACCAATGGCAGCCATTGCCAATGCCATCTACGACGCAATTGGCGTTCGATTGAACGAGTTACCTATGAGTCCCGACAAAGTCATAGCAGCCCTGCACAAAAATCAATTCCAAGAAGCAACAGATCATAAGTGGCAGGAAGCAGCAGGTTAGGTTTCACAATTCTGCACGATCAAAGACGCCTGATTCCTCTCAAGGAGCCAGGCGTCTTTTTTACCTAAGTCTTTATGAAACATCAAATCGAACCCCAGCATTTTATTGATACTCTACTGCCCGTAGTGAGACAGTGCTCGCAGGCGTCTATGCTATTTTACGGGCAGGTGACCAACATCGGTAAAGAAGTGGATCGCGGCCTAACCGGCGACAAAGCCCAAGCTGCTTCGGCAGCTTTTACTGCGCTCGATAGCGGCCTGCAGGACATCTTGCTCAGCGTCGTCTTACAGCACTTTCCCGATATCGGGGTCATTGCCGAAGAGAGCACGCCTCTCAAACGGCGTTTTACCCGCACGTCCTCACCCTATCTAGTCATTTTGGATCCCATTGATGGCACATGGCACTTTAAGCGAGGCGATGCGCCCTATCACATAACTATCGGCTTAGCCTGCAACGGAAAAATGCTGGCTTCAATTGTAGCCCGCCCCAGCGAAGATAAGATCTTCACCGCCATCCGCGGTAAAGGCGCCTTTGTCCAAAGGAATACGGGGCGCAAGAAACGACTGCGAGTATTAAAGAGAACGCAACACAACAGGGTATTTATTTCATCCAAAGCGCGCGATTACCAAAAACTGGCCCGCCAGTACTACGAGCTGCTTCCACGCGAACATCCGCTTGGCGCAGCGCTTGTGCTAACGCAAATAGCTGAGGGTGAGTTGATCGGATATTTGACTCGTCAGGTTGAAATCTATGATGCCGGTCCCCCTTCGCTCATTGCCGAAGAGGCAGGAGCGCGCTGTCTTATCGGTCCCAATCGCGTGCCGAATTACGTAAAGCGACGTAAATTTGCCCATTTTATGGCTACCGCTAATAAAGGCGTAGAAGAAAAAATGCTGGCCATTATTCGCCACGCGCGCATAGCAAACGCATCCATACCTCATTGACTGTGGAGGATTCTATGACTCATGCCATTGCAGGCGTCCTACCCGTCGTGCACATGCCTTACACAGAGAGCGGTGCAATCGATTTAGCCATCATGGGAAGACAAATCGACTACCTATTTGAAGTAGGCGCTGACGGGTTCTGCCTAGCCCTTGTATCCGACCTTTTTCGCCTCAGCGAACAAGAGCGTACGGCGCTACCCGCCCAGCTTTGCGGTTTCGCTCAACAGAGAGGCCCCGTCGTCATAAACGTAGCAGCCGAGAGCACGCAGCAAGCGCGACTGTATGCACGCGCGGCAGAAGATGGTGGAGCAGCAGCTCTTATGGCTATTCCACCTATCTCGCGTGCTCTGGGTGAAGACGAACTGCGTACATATTTCGCATCCATTCTAAAAGAAGTAGATATTCCAGTTTTTGTGCAGGATGCCAGCTCATACGTTGGCAACCCCATGAGCATTGAGTTCCAGGCAAGTCTCTTTGCCGAATATGGTCAGCGCGTACTGTTCAAACCAGAAGCATCCCCACTCGGGCCATGTATCTCTGCCCTGCGCACGGCAACGCAGGGTCAGGCGTCTATTTTTGAGGGAAGCGGAGGCGTCTTACTCATAGATTCTTTTCGCCGCAGCATCGCGGGCACGATTCCCGGAGTAGAGCTCTTAGATGGGACCACCGCGCTCTGGAATGCCCTAAAAGCGGGCGATGAGGAACGCGCCTATCGGCTTTACTGGCCGATTTGCGCGCTTATTACGCTCCAACTGCAGGGCGGGTTGGACGGTTTTATAGTGAGTGAACGCTACATAATGCACAAGCGCGGGCTATTTCCCAACCAAGTACATCGAGGTCCGCTCAGCTTTTCACTTGACGTTACCATGTGCGATGAAATCGACCGTCTTATGGTTCATTTAGAGCACGCTCTTCAGGGTTAATACCCATGAATGGAACGTCTGAATCTCAGCGCATGCGCTCCGTCCAACCACCTGTTATTCCCCACGTGGCACATCTGATTCGAGAAACGCCGGACACCATCTCCCTCGGACAGGGCGTGGTCCATTACCCGCCGCCGCAGCAGGCATTGGATGCGCTGAACTCTTTTGGCACTGCAGTGAACGAACATCACTACCAAGCGGCTCGCGGTTTGCCAGAACTAGAGCATGCGCTACGCGTCAAACTCTCCAACGAGAATAGTATTCAAGTAAGTAAAGAGCACGTACTCATGGTTACCGCAGGCAGCAATATGGGATTTTACCACGCCCTACTGGCTATTGCAGATCCCGGTGATGAAGTCATCATCTGTTCGCCCTTCTACTTCAATCACGAAATGGCCATAGCTATGGCCAACTGCCGCGCCGTTCTCGTTCCCACCGACGACGAATATCAGCTCTGTGTAGACGATATTGCCGCCGCTATAAACGACCAAACGCGGGCAATTGTAACCATATCGCCCAACAATCCCACTGGAGCCGTTTTTCGCAAGGAAGACCTCGCTGCCGTAAACCAACTATGTGAGCAGCGCGGCCTGTATCACTTTTCTGACGAAGCTTACGAATATTTCACCTATGACGGAGCGAGTCATTGGTCTCCCGCTTCGCTACCCAATAGCGCAGGACACACCATATCGCTATTCTCTTTTTCCAAAGCGTACGGCATGGCCTCTTGGCGCGTGGGATATATGGTCGCTCCCGTAAACCTGCAGCCTGCTTTGGAAAAAGCACAAGACACAATACTAATCTGCCCACCGGTAGTCTCTCAGCGTGCGGCGCTCGGCGCACTACAGGTAGGGGCGAGCTACTGCCGTCAGTTTACTTCTGATTTGGCGATAGTGCGTCAACTCTGCCTGAACCGCCTCTCCGTTTTGGGAGACCGCTGCAAAGTCCCGGATACACGGGGAGCTTTTTATCTCTTGGCGCGTCTACAAACCACATCATCTGCGCTCAGCGTAGTAGAAAGATTAGTGCGCGACTATCGCGTGGCGGTCATTCCAGGCGAAGCATTTGGGCTCGCTAACGCATGCTACGTACGTATCGCATTTGGTGCGCTACGCCAAGACACCGTTGCAAAAGGCATGGACCGCTTGGTCGATGGATTAGAGAAAATACTACAACCCTGATCGACATCGCTTGACATCAAGGAACCTTTAACCTTATGTTCTGCATCACAAAGAGTGACCTGAATTCGCAAAAGAATACCCAAGAGGAAGTCTACCACACTTCTGAGCTGTGGCGCTTCGACAAACGTTATATACGGTATTCGGGCGGGTTGGTCGCTCTTCTTTTTTGCCCTAAATTGAACGCATGAATACGCTGCCACACAAATGGGCTACGGCTTCTCTGTCGCTTCTTTTCCTAGTCACAATAACATTCGCTCAATCCATACAGGTAACACCGCAAGCTCTGCTCATTCCCCCAACCAGACCCGATGCAGCTATCGAGGCAGAGCTTCTGCTAAGAAATGTCCAAGACGAGCCCATTGAGGTTCTGACGAGCGTAGTCGACGGGCCCTTTACCGCATACCCCGACACGCTGCGAATACCACCCGGCGCACAGCGTCCCCTGAAAGTCGCGTTCAAAGCATCTGAGGTCCAGTCCTACGAAGGCACTCTTTCTCTGCAGGTAAAAGATTTCTTTAAGGGAGACAAAACAATAGTTTCTGTGCGGGCAAGCGTTGTCCAAGCACAACTCGCACTCCAACCCACGAACACGCTCGCATTTGATACCGTTGATATAGGAGAGACTGCACAGGCATTTTTTTCTCTAAAAAACACCGGAGAAGTAGACATACGCATAGACAGCGTCTACTGGATCCAACAACCAACGCTCTTTCAACTGACAGAAGATACGCCTTCCAAACTGCGCCCAAACCAGCAGGTTGAACGTCCCATAACGCTTCGCAGCGCGCAGGGAGGCAGCTTTTCAAACCAGCTGCGTATTGTTTCTCCTGACCATCCTCCGCTACAGCTAGGCGTGAGCGCGCAAATACATGCGCCCGTGGCAGCAGTTTCCCCCCTGCCAGAAGTAGGCGTTCAGTATCAGACGGTCGATATCGGCGGTAGTGCCATTCGCACCGTCACAGTTCTCAATAAGGGGCATGCTGATCTACACATAACCGCAGCCAAAGTAACGGGCAGCAGCTTTCTCACTCCAGACGTGCCGATACCAACCACGCTCCCTCCCGAAGAACGTGTAGAAATACGGATTCCATTTCAGCCAAAGCTCGTGGGCGTGCAGCACGGTCAACTCCATCTGCAGACAGACGATCCTCTTGCGCCAGACCTTGGTATTCCACTTCAGGGAGAGGGGCAAATTAGTCCCCCGCGCATAGAAATCCTCAACGGTACGGACGTGCACTTTGACCGCGTTCCGCTTGGCAAGACGCAGCGCGACCACGTGCTCTTGTGGAATCGCGGTGGGACTCCATACACGGCAAAAATCGAACTACGCGACGGCGACGGCATCGAATTTAGTCTGGACAGCAACTCACTGCTGCTTCAGCCTGGCGAAAGCGGTAAAATAGCAATCGATTTCTCACCTAAGGAAATAGGCCTGCGTGAGTCGACGGTCGGCATCGTCACCGAGCAAGGAGAACGCATCCTGCGCTTGCAGGGCATCGGCCAATTCCTCAAGCTCAGACCATCCACCGTAGATTTTGGCCAAATTGCCGTAGGCGAGACCAGCAGTCAAATAATTGAGCTAGCCAATATCGGCAACGCCGATTTAACAATAGATCAGATTCGATCTACGAGTGCAGAATTCGCTATATACACGCAAATAGACCCGGCTAATCGCCTCGTCTTGCCGGCCAATAGCCTGCGCACACTGCCCGTGCACGTTGCGTTCAGCCCCTCTTCGCGCGGCACAATATCAGGTGCACTGCGCATTGACGGTTTTTGGGAAGAGGGAACGGAAACGCTCGACGTATTACTGAACGGGACTGGAGTCGCTGCAGAGATCGAAATCAACCCAACTGGAGTCGTCGACTTTGGCTATGTCGTCTTGGGAGATACTGAAGAGCGGACGCTGGTGGCGACCAACTCCGGCGATACGGTCCTCCAAGTCGAAGCCCATCCAGAAACACCAGAGGTGCGCGTCGATCCAGCCACGTTTTCTCTGGATCCAGGTGAATCTACACGCCTCAAGGTGTCATTCACACCCAACGCATTAGGCGAACGTCTTGGACGCGTCCTACTTGTTAGTAACGACGTTAAAGACAAGGCGCGCCCGCTCACTTTTAAGGGGCAAGGTGCTTTAAAAAATATCGACTTGTCCAGCATCACACGCGTTATCGCGACGCGTAAAGATGAGGGGTTACCCCTGCCTGTCAGCTGGAACAACACGCCGATCGTACAAAAAGATGAGACCAAAATTGACGTGGCATTTGATATTCCAGATTCTTTGCGCGAAGCACTCGTAGGACGTGAGTTCACTATCGAATGGACTACTTTGGATGAGAACCATGATCCCAAGGGCGGAGCCAAGCAAACCGCTGTTAAGATATACGAGTCCAGTGATAAGCGCGTCTTGGCCGAGGACATAAACCTGCGCCTGTTAGAAAAGAGTAATAGGCGCGTACGGCTTAAGGTGACCACGCGCAGTTATCCCGGTGCTCCCCCGCAGAGCATCAGCCAGATACTGCAGGCAGGCGGATGGAAATGGGAATTCGAAGCAAAACCGCTCCTGTCGTTTCTGACAATTAGGCCCGGACGCGACTATGAGGATGTAGATGGGAATCGCGTAAAGGGAAAGACAGAGCGCCTCATCGGCCTGCCCGGCATAGCCTTTGCAGGCTGGCATAACGTGGATAACCCGTCGATTTCAGGCATACATTTTACGGCGATAGGAAACGTCCTTGAGGCCCTCTCAACCGAGAATTCTCTGGCCGTCTCCTTGGGGCTGGCCGTCTCTTTCTACAAAGACCAATTCCTCTTTGGCTTTGGTTGGGACGTATATGACACACGCCCCAAAGCCAAGCGTAAGGGATCGCAGGACTACATAATGACTTTTAAGTATTCTGGATTATTTAAATAGGATTATCCCGGAGCCATCGCTCGTATACAGCTACTGCCGCACATAAATCCTGCGCCGCTATACCCGTTAAATACACGCAGCCCCGCGCAAGTTGCACGTTGCCATGGGCCGCGTCTCCCATGGTAAGAACGCGCCCGTCTTTCCCTCGGACAAGCGCAATCTGCTCGGTCGTCCCAGCGGCATTAGCCCAACGAAATTCTCCCGATGCACTGGCCTGTTCCCAGAGGTCAATCAAGACAGGACGACTATCTAAAACAGCTTCCTCTACCTGTCTGGTCCGACTATCTCCTCCAACGACAACCAGATAATCAATCGCTTCCGTGGCCCTGTTATCGAGTATCGGCTCCGGCGTTGGCACAGCCGACAACAGCGCGTCTCCCCCATCAAGGCATTCCGCTTGAGAGGCTGCCATGTGCAACCGAGTCGAGAGATTGGGTTCCATTTCACGAGCAAAAGCATCCCGCTTCTCTGCGCTCCGGCTCGTGCAGCGGATTTCGTCCAAATCAAATAGGGCGTCACAGGCTAGCGCAAGGGTGCGCGCGACGCGGCCCGTACCGAGAATCGATACGCAGCGAATGGCACGTTGAGTTATGTATTTCAACCCCAGCGCACCGGCCGAACCCGTACGCATATCCGTTATGTGACCTGCATCTAAGCGCACAGTAACGCCACGCGTCATATCTTCTAGCTCGATATATGCCTGACGGCTTTCCAGCCGGCCGCTTGCGACGCTTGATCGTTCTTCTATCCGTTTCCGTGCACTGTATTTCCCAATCCACTCTGCCGGCATATCTAAACGAAAATGGTCTAAACCATCGCGCTGCTCTACGATTTCACTACGAGGCGGATTGTGAATCACACCGCTTCCGTAGTGCAAAAAAGCGCGGTTGCAGCTGTCGATTGAATCAGCAGCCGACAGCCACCTGACACAATCGCGTTCCCCAATACTATACCACTCTGACATCGCATAACCCCTTAGACGCTTTGCCCCCATAGCTGCGGCCCTTACGACGCGTTGAAAGACGCCCTATCCTAAACCGATTATACGCTTTCAATATTTTCTGACAACCCCTTGTATATTTGACTTAATTCTCAGTTTTTCATTCATTTAAAGCAATCAATATAACCGCGTTTGAGTACGAATCTCGCCACCGCGCTGCAAGCGAGGAGCGCTACTGGAGTGCACGAAAAAATACTTTGGTTTTTGTCCGGAACTACCGGAATCATAATATTGGGCCTTATCGCCCAACCAGAGTTCAGTTCCCAGCCCATCGACTCCTCTATCGCACCAACAATCGCCGCAGAATCTGCACCGTTGCCGTATTCCGTTCGTGTAGAGGTACTAAACGGCTGCGGAGTTTCTCAAGTAGCTGCACGCCTGACGCGCAAGGCGCGGCAAATGGGTATAGACGTCATTCACGAGGGCAACGCCGACCACTTTGGTTACCTACACACCTTGGTAATCCGACGCGGTGGTGATCGACAGCACGCCGAGCAGGTGGCCCAAACACTGGGTATACCTCATCTGGTAGATCAGCAAACAGACGAACCGTTCCGCCTGGCGGATATAACCATCGTAATCGGTCAAGATTATGAGCGCATCGATCTCTTCGACGAGAGAGCCGGTGAAAGGAAACTATAGCATTCCATGAAACACCACGAAGATGCCAGAATAGACCAAATCATAGAAGTTCTGCTGGATAAAAAAGGCACCGACATTCTACTGATGGACCTACGCGGCTTGTCAGATGCGGCTGATTTCTTTGTGCTATGCACTGGCACCTCTGAACAGCACGTTAAGACACTGGCCGACGAAGTAACCCAGTCGCTAAAAGAAGCCGGCGATCCCCCGTGGCACATAGAGGGGGGATCGACGCGCCGCTGGATCTTAGTTGATTTCGTCGATATTGTCGTCCACGTATTTCGTCAAGAAGCGCGCGATTTTTACGCGTTAGAGCGTCTTTGGGGTGATGCTCAGTGCACAGAATTTGCCGATGAGTGGACCGCACCGCCCGAGGTACAGTCGCGCACCCCGTTCGAATTTTCTCAGAGCTAATGCCGGTACAAACGCTTAAGTGGCAAGATGATGCGCTGGTCCTACTCGACCAAACGAGCCTTCCGGAATGCGTAACCTATGAGGCATGTCGCGACGTGGAAAGCGTGGCCAAAGCAATTGAAGTCCTCATGGTACGGGGTGCCCCAGCCATAGGACTTGCGGCTGCCTATGGCGTGCTGATTGGAGCACGTGCAGCCGTTAATGATTCGAGAGATATTTTTTATACGTGTGTTCATCGAGCAATCGAACGCCTGAGACAAACGCGCCCCACCGCCGTCAATCTATTTTGGGCCTTAGACCATATGAAAAACGTGCTTGAAGGCTGTGCAGATCTGGAAGACAATAAATTTATATGTGACCGTCTCCTCGAAGAAGCAAACCGCCTCTTTGCCGAAGATCAGGAAATCTGTCGACGCATGGGCACAAACGGTGCCGCTCTTTTGCCAGCGAATGGGCAGATTATTACGCACTGTAACGCAGGTGGTTTGGCAACAGCTGATTATGGCACGGCGTTAGGCGTGGTATATGCAGCCCACGAACAGGGTAAAAAAATTGCCGTTTTTGCCGACGAGACACGCCCCCTTCTACAGGGATCTCGCCTGACGGCTTGGGAACTACAGCAGAGCGGCGTGCCAGTGAAAGTCATATGCGACAACATGGCCGCTACGGTTTTACGCAAAGAAGCAATAGCCTGTTGTATTGTCGGAGCAGATCGGATTGCAGCCAACGGTGACGTTGCCAATAAAATAGGCACTTATGGCCTGGCACTTATGGCAGAGGCACACAGCGTTCCCTTCTATGTTGTGGCGCCCGTGTCGACGTTAGATGTATCGTTAGACAGCGGTGATGAAATTCCCATTGAAGAGCGCAGTGGCGACGAAATACGCAACGGCATGGGCAAGTGGACTGCACCAACAGACATAGACGTTTACAACCCAGCCTTTGACGTAACGCCTCATCATTTAGTCAGCGCAATTATTTCCGAGCAGGGTATTGCCCACCCCCCATTTGAGTCCACGTTGCGCACCTGGGCACTCGAAGCATCTAAAACGTGAGAAATGTGCCATGTTTTTACGCACCACATCACAAAGCACACTCATTGCGCTCATAGCCTGTTATCATATTGGGGGGGGCGGCACAACGCCTTACACATTCTCTATAGCGCATGCAAATGCACAAACGCAGACGCTAAGTGAGGCGTTTGATCCAAGCTCAATTGTAGAAGACCTGCTGCTCATACAGCCCAACTTCTCACGCCCTCAACTCCAGCCCGACCTTCCTTCCCCACCTCAACCAATAGAAGAACCCACTGTGGGTAACCCGGCCGAACCGCCTGGCGCAGATCAACCGGCTCAACGAAATACCACGGTCTATAGGGTCCAATTGCTCGCGCTCAGTAACAGGGACTTAGCGCAGCAGCTACGCGATGAACTCGCCGTATCTCTGAACATTCCCATGTACGTGCAAGAACGCAATCAGCTTTATGTCTTGCAGGCAGGTGATTACACAACGCGTAGCGAAGCGCGTTATTTACTCAACCGGGTCAAGGAATTAAGCGTTGACTACAGCGATGCCTACGTCATATCAGTCGAAATGACACCCGAAAATCCTGAAGAAATTAAAGAAATTGCGGAAGATCGCCCCGTTGTCAGCAGCGAGGAAGTTCCAAACAACGACGTATCTGCGCACATAGGAGAGCAAGTGCGCACGTTTGGGTGGCGCGTGCTATTAGATCAGTTTCTTTCCCTCGAAGAAGCAGATCGTCTGCGCAGCAAAGCTATTGCCCGGTTGAACCGACGCGACGTCGATGTCACATTTAAAGCGCCGTGGTATAAGGTAGAAGTCGGACACTTTTCCGAAGAGAACGAAGCCCAATCCGCAGCGGAAGAAATCAAACGACGCTACCCCAATGCCCTTAAAGTGCGTTCCCAAGTACTCCTACCTAGGCCAGACTAATCGATGATCTGCTCACGTACTCGGTCCATCATAGCCGCGTTCACTCTGAGCATTTGCTCCTGCGCGCCTTGGCAAAAATCTATACAACCACCTGTCCCCGAAACAGTTGTCGTAGAGGCCGAAACTGTAGAAAAACCTGTTCAAACCGGTAGTGATATGCGGGCAGTCCGTTGGTATCTGCTACGCGCCCAAGAGGCACAGGCCAGAGGGGATATTACCTCGGCCCAGCTGGATTTAGACCGCGCCTATCGCAATTTAGCCGAACTAGAGGCAAGCGATTCAATAGGCGATACCACGCGCGCCACACAGCTAGCCATAGATATAGAGCAAACCTACTTACATTTATTACCCAATCTTGAGAGTTTCTCTCCTGACAGCCCACTAGTCCTCCTGCTGCAAGGATTATCCAAAGAGCGCATAGAAGACTTCTCAGACGACGCCTCTCAAATTATTCGCATTCATCAGCTGAGCCTCCAATCCGACATGCCGATCGATGCCAATGCTCGGGTTGCAGCAAGCATACATTTCTTTCAGACCCGCGGACGGCAGACATACACAATCTGGTCGCAACGCTCGGGGAAATATCGCGACATGATATGGCGCGTATTCAAAGAGATGGATCTGCCCCAAGACCTGCTGCATATTGCAATGATCGAAAGCGGATTTAACCCCAATGCGTATTCACGCGCACGAGCCGTTGGCTTGTGGCAATTTGTCGCAAGCACGGGTAAGATGGAAGGCTTAGAACAAACGCACTGGATTGATGAAAGGCGTGACCCGATAAAGTCAACCCATGCCGCCGCTCGACATTTAAAGAGCCTCTACGCAGAGTTTGGAGATTGGCGGCTCGCGTTGGCTGCGTATAATTCGGGACGTGGGCGCGTTCGCCGTGCAATAGAAAAGGCTGGAACGCGCGATTTTTGGAACTTACCTTTGCCCAAAGAAACTCGTAACTACGTGCCTCTTTTTATGGCAGCGACGATTATTTCTAAAAATCCTGCGCAATTTGGATTCAACGAGATCGAGTTTGAAGACCCTTTCACCTATGACCAAGTTACTCTCCCTTCTGAATGGCCCTACGTTGACCTACGTGCAGCAGCGCGCACAATGAACGTGACGGAAACAATACTGCGGAACCTCAATCCTGAACTGCGTCAATCCATTACTCCTCCGGGCATAAAAAAACCCTATGTGCTCCGCATCCCCGTTGGTACCCGGTCTTCTTTTATCGATCGCTACGGGCGCCTGTCCTCTTCACAGAAGGCTGCCGTATATCAGTATGAAGTGCAGCAACGCGACAACTTATCGAATATCGCACAGGCCTTCGGCGTCAGCACTCGCACGATTATTGCGGCCAATAGCCTGCGCAATCCCAACCGCATTTACCCTGGCCAACGCCTTTATATCCCAGCCAGCCCCAATGCAGGCAAAAACAATAGAGACCTATCCAAAACCACTTACACAGTTCGTCAGGGTGATTCACTCAGCCAAATTGCCAGACGCCATGGTATAGCCTTAAATGACCTAATGACGTGGAATACGCTTTCTTCAGGCTTAATTCGGCCAGGCCAACGGCTGACTATTTGGACGCAGCAGATTCCACGCAGTCAATCAAAGTCCATCAGCCTCAGTGCAAATGAACGCACAACGCATACCGTGCAACAGGGGGAAACGCTATGGGGCATCGCGCGACGATTTAACCTGAGCGTTGAATCGCTTAAGCGCTGGAACAACCTCGATCATGTGCTCATTAAACCAGGACAGGTTTTAGTTGTCGGAGAGCAGCAGGCATCTAGCGAATACACAGTGGTGACCGGCGACACGCTGTATAGCATTGCACGCAAATTTGGGCTCCAGGTAGAAGAGCTTGCAAAGAAAAATAACATTGCGCTAACGACAACGCTCTTAACTGGCACGACTCTTAAGATCCCCACCAAAGTTGCTCAATAATGCATATAGCACGCTATATATTGCTCCTTGGACTTGCTTTTGTGCTGCAGACTACGTGGCTTGATTTTATTTCTGTCTCTGCTCTAAAACCAGACCTCATCTTGCTCATTATCACGATTATTGCCCTGCGCGAAGGCCCTATATTAGCAACACTTTTGGGGTTCTCAATTGGCCTGCTTCAAGATGCCTATGCCCCAGCAGATTTTGGACTTAACGCACTCCTTAAATGCACTGCCGGCTTTGCCGTCGGCCACGGCCGTTCGCGTGTCGTCAGTGATAATTTACAGGTCCAAGTCGCACTCGTTTTTTTCACCGTGCTCCTGCACGACCTGCTGTATTATGCGATCACTAATGCGATTTCTCTGATTGATGTTCCCTATTTCTGGATACGCTACGGCTTAGGTCGTGCAATATATACGGGATTGTTAGGCGCGTTTGCCTACATCTTGCTCCCTCTTCGTCAACGCTTTATCCGTTCTTAAAATGGAATCTCCCCAAAGACAGGATCAACGTCCCAGTATTAACGGCCTCTTTGGCATTGTTGCACTGCTTTTCATCGTACTCATTCTGCGCCTCTTCTATTTACAGATTACCGCTTCGGCTGACTATGCGCGCAAATCAGAAAACAATCGGATAACACAAAAGCGCGTGAAAGCACCGCGCGGCCTTATCGTTGATCGCGATGGTCGTATTCTCGCACGCAACCGCCCCTTTTACACCGTGTCGCTCGTACGCACGTCACACAAAGACTACGAAGCAAGTCGCCAAGCCTTTATTGAGGAAACAGGTGATACGGCAACGGATGGAAACTATAGCCGGCGCTATAGGACCATTCGTCTAAAGCGCGACGTTGATTTCCGGACCGTTTCTATCGTCGAAGAACGCCTCAAGGATGCGTGGCCCTTATTGGATATCGAAATAGAAGCTCAGCGACACTATCCTTTTCGCGAGAGTGCCGCACATCTGCTGGGTTATATGGGTATCATACGAGATGAAGATCGACGTAAAGAAGCGGGTAAAGCCTATATGGCTGGCGACTTTATTGGCAAAACGGGATTGGAAAAAGTATACGAAGTCGAACTGCGCGGACGCGATGGAGTGCGCTATTACGAAGTGGACGCAGGCGGACGCACTCGTCAGGAATTTTCCGAACGCGATCAGCTAGCAGACCCTGGACAAGAGCTTCAATTGACTATCGACATGGACTTACAACTGGCTGCCGAACGCGCCTTACCCGACAGCCTTGCCGGAGCAGTCGTTGCACTGGATGCCCGGACGGGTGCCGTCTTGGCAATGGCAAATAGACCAACCTTTGATCCTAATATATTCGTCTCTTTCCAAGCACAGAAGGAACGTAAAAAAGTACTGCAGAGCGAAACGACTCTTCTTAATCGAGCCATCAGAGGTCTCTATCCTCCCGGCTCTACGCTAAAGATGATCGGCGCCATTGCCGCAATGGAAACTGGCATAACGGATACGCTGAGCACGTTCGCTGCCTGCGTGGGTTCGCTACAAGTTGGCGACGTCGTATTTCGCTGCAACAACCGCAGCGGACACGGAGAGCTTAACTTAATTGAAGCAATAGAGACGTCTTGCAATACCTACTTTCATCATTTGGCTCAGTTAATGGGCATTGAAACATGGAGAGAATATGCTGAAAAATTCGGCCTTGGACAGCAAACAGGCCTGAATTTTGAACCGGGAGAGTATGTTGGTTTGCTACCCTCGCGCCAGTATTATCAAGAGCGCGACGGCTGGACATTAGGTCACCTACTCAATCTCATCATTGGCCAAGGTGCCATGCTCGCCACGCCGATACAAATGGCGCGTTACACAGCCGCCATTGCCAACGGCGGCAATTTAGTTACCCCTCATCTAAGCGGTCTTCCTCCTCCTAAACAACACATAGATGGCATATCAGAATCTACGCTAAATATTGTTCGTAGGGCAATGCATCGGGTCGTCTACGGTCCGCAGGGCACCGGATGGCGCCTTGCCATTGAGGGAATAGACGTGGCAGGTAAAAGTGGGACAGCGCAGGTTCCCAATAGAGAAAATAACAGCAATGATGCGTGGTTTGTAGCTTTTGCACCCTACAGAGATCCCGAGATTGCCGTAGCTGTTGTCGTAGAAGGAGGCGGAGGAGGTGGATCCACCGCAGCCCCCGTAGCTCGTGAGATTATTGAGGCGTTCCACATTAAGAAAGTTCACTCAGAAAAATTCGAATCGAGCATCGATTCCACGGCGACGTATCATATACGTCATAATTAACAATGAAACTCATTCGCAAAATCGACTATCTGCTGCTAGCGGCCACGGTTGCAACCGTGGTCCTCGGAGTAACTGCCATTTACAGCGCAGCCTATCACAGTGAATCGCAGGCAGTTCAGATAGCTTGGATAAAACAGGCCAGATTTGCCTTCATCGCTCTTTTAGGGTCTCTCGTCATCGTACACATACCCAACAAAGCTCTGTACGGACTTTCCTATCCATTTTACGGCATAGCCCTACTGAGCCTATTAGCCGTATTAGTTTGGGGTACAGGCGAAGATGCTGCTCGATGGCTTCACATAGGCCCCCTGCGCTTACAACCATCTGAATTTGCCAAGATTGCATCAATTATTGCCTTGGCTCGGTACTTGAGCGATTGCAGCACAGATCAGGTTAACCAAGCACGGCATTTCATAGGCACTTTTATGTTGTGCTTGATTCCCATGGCTCTTATAGTACGTCAACCAGACTTGGGAACGGCCATTTCTTTTGGAGCTCCTCTTCTGCCCATGCTTTACTGGGCTGGTATGCGGCGCGTATACATATTTTTTGTTCTATCTCCTCTGCTAAGTGTTGTGTTTTCCTTCGAACCTCTATGGCAGGGAGCAGCTCCTTACCTTTTTGCCGCGTTCATTACAGGGAGTAACGTAGCCGTCCATCTCCTGATAGGACGCCTTCTCTTCACGGTGGCTCTATTCCTGACCAACCTAGCTTCTGGACTAGTGACTGTTTATCTGTGGGATCATTTCCTGCGTCCCTACCAAAAAGATCGCATTATGACTTTCCTAGATCCTGAAAGCGATCGCTTGGGCACTGGGTGGAATATCATACAATCAAAGATTGCCATTGGTTCAGGGGGATTAACCGGCAAAGGGTTTTTGGAGGGCACACAAACCAAGTATGAGTTTCTTCCAGCTGCTCACACCGATTTTATTTTTTCTGTTGTAGGAGAAGAACTCGGATTTATAGGTGCCCTGATTACATTAGGTTTGTTTTTCTTTCTTATCGTCCGAGCCCTATACATTGGTTCGGTAACAAAAAATAGATTCTATAGCTTAATAGCCGTCGGACTCGGATCGATGCTAGCTTTTCACGTATTTGTTAACGTAGGCATGACTATTGGAGTCATGCCTGTAACGGGTCTTCCACTGCCATTCCTAAGCTCTGGCGGATCTTCGCTCTTGGCCAACCTGCTGGCGGTTGGCCTATTAATGCACATTTTTGCTTATAGGCATGAGTACTAATGAAGCATATCATTTTCTGCTCTGCAATCATGGCGACTTTCATAATCGACAACCCGCAATGTGGTGGCAGTAGGGTAGATCGAGCACAGATAGCCGCCATATACCTCGACAATGATAATTACGATCAGGCTCTTATCGAGGCGCGCAGAGCGCTACGCGAGGAAGGATCAAGGACTGATTTACAGCTGATCATCGCTCTAGCCCATATGGGATTAGAAAAAGATATAGCAGCACTCGAAGTGCTGGCCAATGCCATCGCGGTCGATCCGGCAAACGATCAGTTACACAATACCTTACGAATGCTTTGTGAGAAGGAATCAATCCTGATGGCAGCGCGTAGCGCGCTGGAAAGGCTACGGAATACAAAGCCGCTTCACGCCGCAACACTGGCTACTGCAGCGTGGATCGAACTGCAATTAGCTCAGCAAAACCGATCCATTGCCCTACTAGATTCGGCAATCGCACTCGATCCTGACTATTTATACGCCCGCATTGAACGCAGCCGGATCGCGGGTAAAAATGCAGATTTAGTGCGGACTGAAAGCGAACTACGCGCAGCACTACGCATAGCACCAAACCAACCTCGTCTGCTAGTTGCTCTCGGAGAAGCACTGCTTAAACAGACGCGTACTACTTCTGCAGACAGCGCGTTTTCTCAGGCACTGCTACACAGTGACTCGATTAATATCGCCGCGCACGTTGCACACATATACAGCGAGCAAAAGCATACAGAAAGAGCCATCGAATATTACGAGCGCGCAATAAAGCGTGCTCCAAAAGATGCTAAGTTGCTCAATAATCTTGCCTGGTCTTATGCGGAGACTGGCATCGAGTTAAAAAGAGCAACGCGGCTTTCTCTAAGATCTTTGCAACTCGACGGAGAGAACCCCATCTATATGGATACATACGCCGAATTACTGTATTTACAGAAATACTATACGCACGCTTTTGCCGTCATACGACGCGCTTTGGATATAGAAAGCCGCAAGCAGCAAAGTGAATATAGAGACTACCTGCGCGAACAATACGAAAAGATGAAAAATGCATTTGGCCCGCGAAACTCTATGTAATCAACCACACTTCCTGCTGTAAATTGACTTCAATTGCCGCTCAAACTCTCGTTACTATAGCGCGCATAAAAGACGCAGTTGAACCGCCGGTGAAGCCGCACAGGTTTCGTCGAGGAAAATTAGCCTCTCTGTCTGACCAATCCACTTCCCCGGTAACATACTCTTTTTCGTGACCGAACAGTTCACTCTCTAAGAAACTACCTGGCAACACTGCACAGTTCAC
Organism: uncultured bacterium; assembly: GCA_964011675.1. Taxonomy (GTDB): domain Bacteria; phylum Latescibacterota; class UBA2968; order UBA8231; family UBA8231. Next base: position 222 of record CAXGPR010000005.1, on the reverse strand, counting down.
ACCGATAAACCGCGCGCGAACGCATGTCATTATCGTGAATCCAGCGTGCACATACTTAGTTGTCCGTATCGCTCTCCCCTTCTACGAAAACGGTTGCATGAGAATGCGCTATTCGGTCTAGTCCATCTAAAAAGTCCCACATCATGGAGGCATGTGCGGTAAAAGGAGACGATTTCAGTATATATGTGCCTTATGCTATCCCGCTTCGGCTCACTCCTTATG
>CAXGPR010000004.1:0-86015 GCA_964011675.1 uncultured bacterium | reverse complement strand
ACCGTTGGCAAGATTGACTCGTGGCGCTACTATTTTGGCTTTGGTTTATAGATGCAGACCGGTGGAATATGTCTGAATTTGATGTAAAGGCCGCCCTGCAGCGCAGGGTCGCCGCGATGATCCGCGACCATGCGCGTCGCCACATAATGAAAGGTGCCTATAAGTATTGGCTGCGCTTGATTGCGCGTAACTGAGTGATGCAACGGCGCGATAAAGCGCGCGTAGAACAGTAGCGTTCTAATGCGTGTGAGGTGAATTTATGGCGAGATATTGGTTAAAACTGTGTGTAATTGGTGTATTCTTGGCAGGCTGTGGTGGTAGTAACGAAACACCGAAAAATCCTCAGTGGGATGCGCTCTTTACCGACGCTGGCGTGCGCGTCGACACGGTCGGTGTGCGGAGTCTTACTCAAGCGGATACAACGAGTGATTACCAGGGACTCGTCATCATAGATCGCCAATTTACGTTTCCTCGCAACGCACAGGAAGGCGAAGTGTTTGCTTGGGAATACTTCGCCGAATCGCTTGACCCAATCAAGCTCATCATGGTGCAAGTCGAAGAGTCTGGTGAACTGGTAGAAGTAATTGGTGAGAGTCAGATGGTCGTGCCCGAACGCAAGGGAGTCAATCGGCACATTCTGCGCGAGCCCATTCCAATCCAGTTCGGCTGTATGATGGGGTTAGTGCAGCCCAAGAATGCCGTCGTGCCTTTTCGCGTTCTAACGGGATATAAAACACTTATAACGTCCCGTGGTTTTGAACGTCCCTTTATGCGCAGGGATGCCTTTGCGATGTACGGCTGGCGTTATGCGATGCGCGTTTTCTGGAGGCAAGGTATAGGGGATACGCCATGATACGCATCCTGTATGTGCTGGTTTTTTTAGCTATTGGCTGCAGCTATGAGAAAGACGATGCGGTCTATGCAGCTCATCCTCAGATGCAAAGTCAAGTAGGTCAACTACGTCTCGCGTTAAAAAATCGTTCTGCGTCTCCTCTAATAGAGTATGAGATAGGGCGGCTGTTTGCCAAATACGGGCTCATGGACTCGGCGCGCGCCGCTTTTGAGCGCAGCCTAGCGCTACATGAAGCCTTTCCTGAAGCGCATCTGCAGATAGCTCAGATTTATTTTAGCGAAGGACACTTAAATAAGTCAGCCCGTTCGTATGAACAGGTGGTTCGATTCGATCCGGAAAATGCTGCTGCACACAATAACTTGGGATATGTATACAAACGCCTAGGTGACCTTGATAGCGCAGGTCGCTCCTATGAGCGTGCTGTAGCAGTCGATAGTTCGTTTGCAGAGGCATATAACAACCTAGGCCAGGTCTACAAAGCGCAGGGACTCAGTGAGAAAGCCATAGATGTTTTTCGGCGCGCCATCTCCGTGCAGAGCGATTTTTCCGGTGCCTATGTCAATCTGGCAAGGGTTTATCAGACGGAGGATAAGCATCAGGAAGAGGCCGATATTTGGCGCAGCTACGCAGACCGGTTTGGGCCGGCAGACAGATATAGCGCATACGCTCGGGAGCGCTTACTCGACCTTACAGAACGCACCGCAGCATCTGAGTGATTGGGTAGTACGTCTACCGTGGTATCAAAAATAGACCGATCACTCAATAGATATCGGCTCCATCTGTTCCGCTCAAAACGTGCCGGAGTGCGCGAGCGTAACTGACGCTGGAGATGAGTAGGAGACACGCTGAACACAACGTTAGCACGTCGCAAAGTAGAGCGGGCGCGTGCAGGACAAAGCTAAGCGTGGTGAACCCCAAGCAGGCCGTAGTGGATTTCCCCCAGCGATTAGCAGCAATGACAAACCCGCGTGAGCGCAGTAAATAGGTGCCTGCCGCGACGATTCCCAGGTCGCGCAGTAGGAGCATAAACAATAGCCAAGCCGGGAATTCACTCCAAAATACTAGGCCCCCAAGTAAACAGGTTAAAAAGACCTTGTCAGATAGCGGGTCGAGCATTTTTCCCACGCGCGAAACCTGCTTAAGTCGACGTGCTGCAAAGCCATCGCCCAAATCGGTCGCAGCTGCGAGAAACAGTAGGCTGACCGTTGTGAGGGTCATTTCATCGCCGCGGCGGAGGCTGTACAGCAGGGGAATACAGAGGAAAATGCGCGATAAGCTGAGGATATTGGCCAGCATATTTATCGTATGAGTTCTCGAGCGTGCTGACGCGCCGTTTCCGAAACGGTTTCTCCCGCTAGTAAATAGGCGATTTCTTCAGTTCGACCTTCTCTATCTAGCTGCTGGACACGCGTAGTTGTGCGCGTGCTGTCTTTGTCTTTACGCACGGCAAAATGACGATCGGCGAGGCTCGCAATCTGTGGCAGGTGCGTTATGACGATCGTCTGGTGCGACCTTGACAACGTCTGCAGCTTGCGCCCTACAGCGGCAGCAATACGCCCAGAAACGCCTGAATCGACTTCGTCGAATACCAAAACAGAAATGAGGTCGCGCTCGGCAATGGCTTCTTTTATTGCCAGCATGATGCGCGACACTTCCCCTCCCGAGGCTACGCGTGCCAAGGGACGAAGTTCGCCGCCTAGGTTTGTATTTATGTAAAATGCGACCTGTTCCGCACCGTGTTCATTTGCTGCTTCTGCGCGGGGAGCCAGTTGCACAGAAAACTGGCCGTGTTCGATGCCTAGGTCTTTTAGGCTGCGTGCGATTGCCGTCTCTAGCGCATCTGCTGCGCGTCTACGTCCAGCCGATAGTTCAGCGCACCGCTCGGCAAAGTGTTGCTCGTTTTTTTCGAGTTGAGTGCGCACTCTGTCTATCTGTTGATCTAACTCGTCCGTTTGGCTTTTACTGCGTTCCAACTCTTCGCCATATGCGAGAACGGCTACTAGACTGGGGCCGTATTTGCGTTTGAGCGAGCGAAGCGCTTCGATGCGTTCGCGAATCTGTTCTGCCTGAGCAGGATCGGCATCGAGCGCGCGTCCGTAAGTGCGCATTGTTTGCGCCACGTCTTCAACTAAATACGATATTTCTTCTAGGGATTTCGCTTGCTCAAGCAGAGACGGATCGATTCCAGTGACGCGATCGAGGCGGCTTCGCACTTGGCTAAGCTGTTCGTATACAGAGCCATCGCGCTGATAGAGTAGGTCGTGTATTTCTTCTCCTAACTGAACCAAGCTATGGGTGTTGTCCAAGACTTGGAGTTCATTTTCTAGCGTTTCTTCTTCTTCTGGTTGGGGAGAAAGTTCCCGTATCTCAGCCAACTGGAAAGCGCGCAGTTCTCCGTCGACCAAGAGTTTCTGTCGCCGGTCTTGAAGTTCGTTGAGGGTTTGCTCATCGGTGCGTACTGCGCGCCACGATTGTGCGACTTCATGTGCTTTGTCCTCTAATTGACCGAAAGCATCTAAATAGTGGATGTGTAGATGGGGGTCAAGCAGCGATTGGTGCTCGTGTTGCCCATGTAAATCGACTAACAGGGCCCCAATTTGGCGCAGTTTTTTTATCGGGTTGCCGCTGCCATTGACGTAGGCCCGAGAGCGGCCGTTATCGAGAATTTCACGACGCAAGAAAAGATGGCCTTCTTCGCATTCTACGTCGATTGCACGAAGTCGCTCTACGATTTCGTTGTGCTCGTCAAACTCTATTAGACCCTCGACTACACAGCGCTTGGCACCCTCGCGGACGAGATCGCCGCTGGTGGGCCCGCCGAGTATCGAATAGAGAGCGCCCAGGAGAATGGATTTACCAGCGCCGGTCTCTCCCGTAATTACGTTGAGGCCATCACCAAACTCAATCTCGATTTTTTCTATGAGTGCGAAGTCGCGAATATAGAGTCTAGTTAGCATGGGTGGTGGACTATGCATCGTCCTCTTCGTCGAGAAATTCTAGCTGGAAATCCTCTTCTCCCTCAGCAATGAGTACCTGCACGCGTTTGCGTGCTTGGTCTAGCCACTGACCGCAGCTGCGAGAGGCGGCGATGCCCTGTTCAAAGGTAGTTAGCGCCTCGTCTAATTTCAGATCACCGGTCTCAAGACGTTCGACGCTTTTTTCTAGTAGTTTCAGTGCATCTTCAAATGATTTCGTTTCACTCATCTTCGATTTCCTCTACGTTACAGGTGGCGTTTCCATGCTGAAAACGCACTTTGATAAGGTCGCCGGGAGCTAGTTGTTCGGCTCGCTTAACCAGCTCGCCGCTTTCCTTCCGTTCGATCAGAGAGAAGCCGCGCGCTAGGCTGCTCAGCGGGCTCAGGTCATCCAAGCGCGTTAGCGCATTTTTAAATGCCTCGCCGCGCCGGCTGGCATACCAGTCGAATGCTGTTACAAGGTTTTTGCGTTGCTCGTCCAAATACTGTGCGTTTTGCTCGATGCGGTCGCGTGCCCGGAGAAGGACGCGGCGTGGATCCAAATGACGCTGGGTTTCGCTGCGCCGATTTATGTGTCCCTGTATCGAAGTTATGAGTCGCTGGCGTATCTCAACTACGCGTGCGCTGAGCTGGCTGTGCTCTCGAGCAACGATTTCGGCTGCTGCCGAGGGGGTCGGGGCACGATAATCGGCTACATAATCGGATATTGAATAGTCGACTTCATGGCCAACTGCAGAAATGATGGGAATAGAAGAAGCATATATCGCACGCGCAACAATTTCCTCATTAAAGCACCAAAGATCTTCAGGTGAACCACCTCCCCGTCCCACAATAATTATGTCGATATCGCTGTATCGATTCAGATTGTCAATGCTGCGCGCGATCTCTTCGGCTGCGCCGTACCCTTGGACGCGTGCAGGTGCTAGCACAATTTGTATGCCTGGCGCTCGGCGCTGCATGACGTGAGCAACGTCGCGAATTGCGGCTCCCGTCGGTGAGGTGACCACGCCCACGCGGCGGGGAAATGCAGGAAGAGGTCGTTTTCGCTCTTCGTTAAATAGGCCCTCAGCAGCTAGGCGACTCTTGAGTTTTTCAAAGGCCAATGCCAGTTCGCCGACGCCGGCGGGCTGTATGCGCGCGGCATAAAACTGATATGCGCCGCGGGGTTCGTAAACGGAGACGTGGCCGTAGACCAGTACCTGCATGCCCGTTTCCGGTTCAATGGAAAGGCCGCGCGAATGCCATTTAAACATAACGGCGCTTATCTGGCAATGTTCGTCTTTGAGCGTAAAGTAGCGGTGGCCTGAGCCATGGTGAGTGTAGTGCGAAATTTCGCCTAGGACCCAGCGCGATTCAATTTCTTTTTCTAGCAGGGACTTGATTTGTCCGGTGAGTTCAGAAACGCTCAGTGGCCGCGCTTCGCTCTCCCCAGCGTCGTTGATGAACAGTTCGTTTTCAGGCATAAGAAAACACGTTAGCGCGGACTAAGCGCCGAGTTAAGTTGTGGTTTCTGATATTTGTAGTCGTTCTATATGTGTGGCTTTGCCGCTGTCTGGATCGATGTCTACGAGGACCCCACAGAAGCGCGCCCCTTCCTCGGCTGGTTTAAAGCGCGTGGGCACCTGCGTTAGAAAACGGCGAATGGCTTGCTCGGACTGTACGCCAATAACCGAATCGTGCGGTCCCGTCATCCCGGCGTCCGTTAGGTAGGCTGTTCCCTGTGGCAAGATGCGTTCGTCCGCGGTTTGCACGTGCGTATGCGTGCCTATGATGGCGGAAGCTAAGCCATCTAAATACCAGCCTAGTGCGACTTTTTCTGCGGTTGCTTCAGCGTGGAAATCTATGAATACAATGGGCGTCTGTTGGCGGAGGCGTTCGACCTCTGCTTTGCCAAGGCGGAAAGGACAGTCTGTGCTTGGCATTGAAGTTCGGCCCTGTAAGCACAGTACGGCGACTCTGTGGCCACTTTGCGACTCTGCGATTGTTGAGCCTTGGCCTGGGGCGTCGATCGGATAATTGAAAGGGCGTAGCACGCGATCATCTCGGTCGAGCTGAGGGACAAATTCTTTGCGATCCCATATATGGTTACCGCTGGTAATTACGTTGACTCCATAGCTGCGTAGTTTGCCGACTAAGTTGTCAGTTAAACCGAAGCCACCCGCGGCATTTTCGCCGTTGGCGATGACAAAATCTACGTTTCGCTCACGAAGGAGAGCCGGAATGTGTATAGAGGCCATACGCCGGCCGGCCTGAGCAAAAATATCGGCGATAAAGAGGATACGCATGAAACGTTAGCGCGCGTAGTGAACCGCCCGAACCTCCCGCACGAGAGAAAGGTGAATTTGACCGGGGTGATCGAGCTGTTCTTCTAATTTGTCAATAATTTCGTCAGCGAGCTGTTCGGCATAGGTGTCATCAACTAAGTCACTATCGACTAGAACGCGGACTTCTTTGCCGTTTTGCAGAGCAAATGCTTTGCGAACGCCCATATGAGACGAAGCAATTTCTTCAATCTGATTTAGCCGTTGCGTATACTCTTCGACCTTGTCTTTACGTGCGCCTGGTCGGTGGACTGATATCTCATTGGCAGAATCTACTAGTGCTGCAAGTGTCGAACGGGAGGGCGCGTTCTTTGAAAGCGTTTCAATAACCTGAACGACTTCTGTCACTTCGCCGCATTTGCGCGCGAGGGCGGCACCGGACTGAGTCGGGTCATTACCCTGTTCAGATCCCAGCGCTTTACCTATATCGTGTAATAATCCGGCTCGACGCGCTAGCGTGATATCGAGCTCGAGCGATTCCGCCATCATGCCAGCCAATAGGCCAACTTCTTTGCTATGTGCCAAGAGGTTTTGTCCGTAACTCGTGTGAAAGCGGAGCTTGCCAAGCAGCTCTAACAGGGGCTCTGCCATGTCGTGAATGCCTAAGTCGAAGGCGGCTTTTGAGCCCGATTCCCTAGTCATTTCCTCGACGTCTTGGAGAACCTTTTCATAGACTTCTTCGATGCGTCCTGGATGAATTCGGCCGTCTACAATCAGCTTGTCCAACGTGTTCTTAGCGATTTCGCGTCGCAGAGGATCAAATCCGGAAAGCATGACCATACCGGGGGTATCGTCAACGACTACTTCCACGCCCGTAATCATCTCGAAAGAGCGTATATTGCGTCCGTCGCGTCCGATGATGCGCCCCTTCATATCTTCGGAAGGCAAGGGTACAACAGATATGGAGCTTTCTACGGATAGTTCGCTTGAGAAGCGTTGAATTGCTCGAGTTATGATCTCTTTGGCTTCTATGTTGGCGTTGGCAATGGCGTGATCTTTAATTTCGCGGACTTTGCGGGCAGCAAGTTGCCGAGCACTCTGTTCTAGCTGCCCGATAAGCATCTGTCTGGCCTCGGGCTGCGTCATGCCGGCTAGGCTTTCGAGTTGCTTGAGCTGTTGGTGCACTAATTCCTGAACGTCGCGTTCGGATTCTTCTATAGCATGCTCGCGCTCCTCCAACGTCTTCTCGGTCTTTAAGAGGTCGCGCTCTTTCCCGTCTAGTATGTCAAACTTACTGTCGAGCTGTTGCTCGCGTTCTCGCAGCTTGTTTTCCAGTTTACGCTGGGAATGCTTGTGATTTTCCAGCTCTTTTTCTAACGGTTCGTATTCTTGCCGCCACTCGTCTCGGGCCTCTAGCAAAGCGGTCTTCTTCATCGCTTCGGCGTCTTGTCGGGCCGTCTCTGTAATATCGCTCGCACGAGCTTGTATATCGCGCAATCGGTTGCGTCTGATCTGGGCGCATGAAAACCACCCAACGATTCCGCCGCAGAGGAGGGCAGCCAAGACGAATACAATCCGGAGGACTAGTTCATCCACGGAATGACTCCCTTAGTGCGGGGGCTATTAGCACATCTGTGAGGCCCCAGTGTAGTGTGTGTCTACCGGTGATAGATGAGCCTTAGCCTTCTGAGTCGACAGCGGCATCTACCTGTTCAAAAAGGCGCCCGAGAGACGCCGTCAGTCTAGACGTCCGCGTTTCTATATCGGACTCGACAGATTCATACTCAGCCTGAATTTCGAAGAGTTCGTCTACTAAGTTGAGTCCTGCTGTGACCGCTATTTGCAAGGGCGACCGCTGGCCGTCATCCTCGATTTCGCGCATGTGCGTATCTACCATGTGCGCAATCTGGCGCATGTAATCTATGTCTTGTCCCTCTGTAGAGAGGGTATAGCTTTTACCGAATATGTTAACTACGGCGCTCTGAGCCTGTGACATACGGCACTCCTCGATTGTGGCGTAGGGCCACCGAGTTACATTTCTAAATCATCTAATTGCTGAAGAAGATTTTCTATTCGACTTTTGACTTCTTCTCGGTTTTGATTGACTTCTCTATAGTCTCCTTCGACCTGCTGTAGACGTTTTATTTCGCTCTCGGCTTGTTGGTTATTCTGCTCTAATTCGCCGATTTGTCTCTTGAGATCCGCATTCTCTTGACGCAGGCGATTCAAAACTTCTACCAAGCGGTTAACTTCTTGTTCGAGTCGTTCAAAATTGCTGTCCATAGGCATGGTATTGCTGTGCTCCTGAAAAGGCTTGCGCGATTAGCGTAAATGTGCGCCGAATCGCTTTTGCAGTTTCTTTAAAATTTCGTTTATAGCTGCATCGGCTTGTTTATCTTTCAGCGTGCGCTCTGGATGGCGCAGGCGTATGGAGAAACTAAGACTCTTATGGCCAGACTCAACGGGGTTTCCCTGATAAAGGTCGAAAAACTCAACGTTTTCAACCAGAGAGCCCGCGGCTATTTCTTGAGCTATCGCGCTGTGGCTCACTTCGTCATGCACGACAACGGAAAGATCGCGTTCGGCGGCTGGAAACTTAGGTAGTTGCACGAAGGCAGGGCGATGCTGCTGCCACGCATCTACCAGTGACGCGAAGTTCAGCTCAAAGATATATACTGCTGCCTCTATATCAAAGAAAGCGCATAGGTCGGGCGCAACTTGCCCGATATAGCCGATAGTATCCCCATTTAAGGATACAGAGGCGGAGTGCCCGGGGCGATAGCCAGGGAACGAAATCGGTTCAAAATACAGAGGAATACCGTCTGCCAGTATCTCCAGAGCACCTTTTAGGTCGTAAAAATCCATATCCCTCGGCGGACCTTTCCACGTCGTGTTAGACAGAGGACCCGCATAAAGTGCTGCGATATTCCAGTTTTCTCCAGGCAGTGCTGTCTCTGCTGGCGGCGCAGAAAAACACTTTCCCAACTCAAATAGTGCGAGTGAGCGGGCGCGTTGATTGAAGTTGCGTCGAGCCACTTCGAGCAAGCTGGGCAGCAGGCGCGTGCGCAAGAGGGATTGCGCTTCTGTAGGCGGATTAGCCAACTCGATAGCGCAGGGGGCCTCTATCTGTTGTTCCCAAGAGGCATAGACGATCGTATTGCTCAGGACCTCATCCAATCCGATATTAGCCATTCGTTGGCGCGCGACTTTCCTCCAGTGCAGCGCAGGGGCGAACTGAGTCAGCCAGGGGCCGTTGGCTCGCTGGCTGCCCGGTATGCGATCGTACCCATAAATACGTCCCAACTCTTCAATCAGATCAGCTTCGCGCAGCAAGTCGGGACGAAAGCTAGGGGGAGTGACGCGTATATCTTCGCCATCGTCTTCTACTCGACAGTCGAGAGACTCTAGGATGCTCTGTGCTTCGACTGGACTAAAGTTGGTTGCTAGAAGCTTATTGGCTTTATCTAAACGCAGGGAAATTTGTTTTGTGCTCTGTGGAACTGGGTATACGTCAATGGCTTCAGTTGCGATACGGCCCCCGGCATATTCCGCGATGAGCATGGCAGCCCGGTTGGCAGCTCGTTGGCACAAATTCCAATCTGCGCCGCGCTCAAATCGAGCCGCCGATTCTGTGTGTAGTCCCAGCTTGGCTTTGGTTTGACGTATGCGACTTGCTTCAAAATAGGCGCTTTCAAGCACGATATCTGTTGTTTGTTCATCGACCTCTGTATTGGCTCCCCCCATGATTCCAGCCAGTGCCACGGGGCGTTCTCTATCAGCAATAACTAGAGCGTTTGAGTCGAGTTTGCGTTCTACGCCATCTAACGTTTCTATCGATTCTCTTTCGCGTGCGCGACGCACGACAATCTGACGACCTGCGAGTTTATGTAAATCAAAGGCGTGCAGCGGTTGACCGAGTTCTAACAAAACATAGTTGGTTATGTCCACAATGTTATTAATGGGTCTTTGACCAACAGCCTGTAGTCGCCTCTGTAGCCACTGGGGGGAGGGGCCCACTTTGACGTCGCGGATGATTCGTCCGACATAGCGCGGACAGTCCTGCGGATGTTCGATGGATATATCGAGATCGTCCGAGCAGGGAGCGCCCTGTTCAGATACATCGCACGGAGGTAGCGAAAGGGGGTTACCTGTCAGCGCGCGAACCTCGCGAGCGATGCCGACTACGCTGAGGCAATCTGGGCGATTGGGAGTGACCTCAAAGTCTAGTACGGTGTCGTCTAAGCCGACGGCTGCGGCAAAGGGGGTCCCCGGTTTTAAATCACTGTCTAACACTATGATGCCGTCGTGGTTATCACCCAGTCCAAGTTCGTCCTCCGCACAGATCATGCCTAGTGACTCCACGCCCCGGATTTTTGCTTTTTTGATAATGTAGTCGTCGGACAGCGTGAAGCCCGGTAGCGCGACGGCGACCTTCTGCCCGGATGCTACGTTGGGTGCACCGCAGACAATTGTATTGATGCCTTCGCCGACGTTGACTTTACATACTGAAAGGCGGTCGGCATTTGGGTGGCGTTCGCATTCGACGACGTGGCCAACAACAACCCCCTTAAATCGCTGTGCGAGATGGTCAACTCCTTCAAATTCTAGTCCCGAAATTGTTAACCGGTCGACCAACTTTTGCCAGTCCCATCCGCAGTCGACGTATTCGGCAAGCCATTTGGTAGTGATCTTCATAATCGCTCTTTGCCCGCTGTCTATCCGCGCGTGCTGAACTGCCGGGTGAACCGCAGGTCGTTATCTAAAAAGAGGCGGACGTCATCAATCCCATAGCGGATCATTGCCATGCGTTCTAAGCCCATTCCAAATGCGAAGCCACTGTACTGCTCGGGATCATAGCCGATCGATGTAAAAACCGCTGGGTCTACCATGCCAGCTCCGGCGATTTCGATCCAACCGGTTCCTTTGCAGATGCTGCAGCGCATATCCTCTCCGTTGCAGATAGAGCAAGAGAAATCATATTCGACGCTGGGTTCGGTAAACGGAAAGAAATGAGACCTGAATCGCACGCGCGTGTCATCTCCTAACAGCTGTTTGCCCATCGACTCAATCGTGCCCTTCAGGTCGGCGAACGAAACGTCTCGATCCACAAAGAGTCCTTCAATTTGATGGAAGGCGAAATGGTGCGTCGCATCGACGGTCTCTTTTCGGTAGCAGCGTCCCAAGGACACAATGCGCACAGGAGGTGGCTGACTTTCCATAACGCGGATCTGAACGGTCGATGTATGGGTTCGCAGCAACCCCGTTTCTCTCAGATAGAATGTGTCGTGCAGGTCTCGCGCTGGATGGTCTGCCGGCGTATTGAGCGCATCGAAATTGTGATACTCATCTTCGACTTCTGGGCCGTCTGCTAGGTCAAAACCCATGCCCCGAAATACGTCGCTCAATTCGTCAATCAACTTCGAAAGAGGGTGTAAAGCGCCGCGCCGGGGGGTCCTGCCAGGAAGCGTCACATCTATTTGCGAGTCTGCTTCAATCGTTTTTTGTAGCGATTGTTGGCGTGCCTCGAGCGCATTTTGGATGGCGCTCTGTGCTCTGCCTGCTGCTTGCCCTAGTTGGGGGCGTTGATCGGCAGGTAAATGACCAATCTGGCCCATGATGTGGCGCAGTTGGCTCTTGCGGCCGAGATAGCGCACACGCAGATTTTCCAGAACTGTTAGATTCTCAGCGTGCTGGATATCTTCCGCGGCCGCCTTCTGGAGTTCTTGCAAGTCTTCCAGCATGGGCTCCGGCAAGATTGGGAGTATAGGAATAGAATGCAATATGCACCTGAACCATTGGGGCTCAGATGCGTGCCGTTGAATCGTCGTGGCCCGCGGACCTACAGGTGCGCTTTGGCCTGTTCAGCAATGGCGCTAAAAGCCGGCGGATCGGTTACCGCTAAATCCGCCAAGACTTTTCGGTTTATTTCGACGCCTGCCTTGTCTAAGCCGTGAATCAGGCGGCTATATGATAGGCCATTAATACGCGCAGCGGCGTTTATGCGTGCAATCCACAGCTGGCGGAAATCGCGCTTGCGCACTCGGCGGTCGCGATACGCGTAAGCCTCGGCACGGTTAACTGCTTCCTGTGCCGTCCGGTAAAGTCGGCTACGGGCACCCCAATAGCCTTTAGCTTTATTTAAGACTTTCTTTTTCCGCCGCTTAGTTGCAACGGCGTTTTTTACACGAGGCATGTGTTAATCTCCATTACGATATTGCGAAAGCAGCTTGGTACTCAAGCCTACTTCAAGTTCAGGGCGCGTAGCACGTTACCCATATCTGGGCTTTTTACTTCCGTCTTTTGGCGTAAGTTGCGCTTGCGCTTAGTAGAGCGGCCACCCAACAGGTGGGTTGAGTAGGCTTTGCCGCGTTTAATGCTGCCCGAGTTGCGCTTTTTGAAACGCTTTGCTGTGGCTTTGTGAGTCTTAATCTTGGGCATTTTGTAACCTCTCGTAAGTGCAGCCAGTAGTGCTGTTTAGCTTCTATTAAAAATAGCAGAAGATATATAAAATAGAGTAATGAGAGCGAATGTCAATATCCACTAGCACGTGGAGACAAATTGGTTTTCAGTCCTCCGGCGCTTATTTTAGCAGTGTGATTTTTTGTATCTGTCGCCATGAAGAAGATCGCATCTGCACCAAGTACACGCCCGAGCCTGCTGGACGTCCATTATCGTCCATTCCGTTCCAAACGACGTTGTGGTAGCCCGCGGAAACGCGGTCGGCAAGTAGCGTCCGCACGGTTTGTCCCAAGAGATCATAGACCCGAACGAAAACGCTGGCCTGTTCTGGCGCGTAAAATGGGATAGACGTTTCTGGGTTGAACGGGTTGGGATGAGCTGAATACAGGACGAACGTCTTTGGTAAAGAGCCAACGGAAAGCGTGGAGATAAACGCGGGTGTATGCGTCTGTCCGTCTGCGTATATTAAGGCTCCGTTCGTGCGAACTCCGGTCTGTTCATTCGATAGACGAACAAAGTCTAGGTGGCCCAAGTCAGATCCAGAAAAAGCGCGCTGTGAACTGGACAGACCGGCAGCGATGATTAGTTGACCAGGCCCTGACTCAACAACCCAAGGTAAGGGCGATTCCTCACCGCGTCCTACGTATTGTTTAAGCTGCAGCACGGACGGGTCAAAATGCAACTCGATAACATACCCTCTAGGCATCTGTTTGCCGTGCCACAGGGGAGTTAAAACAAGCTCGGTGGGAGTCGTGCGCACGGCCTTTAAGCTCAGATGACTGTCTGTTGCGGCTTCATTTTTAGCGGCACTTTTACCAATTACCGTTGCGCCAAAGTTATCGCTAAAAATAAAGAAATCATCAAAAGTGACGGCACTGTCTCCGTTCAAGTCAGTCGCAGGGTTGAAATCGGGCTGACCAAAGCTATCAGCTAAGATAAAAAAGTCATCAAAGTCGACGCTGCCATCCAAGTTGAAATCGCCTAGCAGCGCTGATCGTACCTCAATGTTGGCCGTCGGGAAACTGCTCAGCGTGTCGGATAGGTCCACACCTAAGGTCTGTAACACAGCTTGTTGAACGCCGATAGTTGTAAGGGTGCTGTCCGCAGCGGGGTCGATCACAAACGTAACGTGACCTAGCAGGCCACTACCCGTTATACCGCTAGACTGGAGGGCTCCCGTTATGGTCAGCGTCGAGACAGACGTTAGTTGCGCTATATGCGTCGCGGGGTTTCCCTCGGAGTTGAGTAGGTTGGACTCCCCTGCGTAACTGGAGTTGAAACGAGCAAACTGGAGCAGGTCGGGGTCGAATACCAGATCGATATCGTATCTCTGCAACAGCGGAGCCCGTTCGGCATAAAGCGCAACGTATAGCGAGTCACCGCCTCGACCACTTGTCGTCGTGACTCCTTGGTTGCCCTCGGATTGGTCCAGATCCAAGCTGATTTGGGTGGCTACTATGCCCGTGCCTGATACGGGTATTGAAACGGTTGCATTGTCCGGGTCATTCGTGGTGAAGCGAATAGTATCGACGCTCGTACCCCGCCTCTCTGGAGTATATCGCAAGAGAAATGTAGTTGACTGACCGGGCTCAACGGACCTCGAGCTAAAGCTCGCGGTAAATCGAAGGTTGGCTACCTGCAGTTCGCTGATAAGAAGCGTTGTTTCACCCGTATTAAACAAGTTGATCTCAGTGCTCGCCGAATCGTCTATCGCAATGTTGCCAAACTGAGCGAACGCGCGATCCAAGGCGAGGCGTGGAATGCTGCGACTATCTAGTTGCCAGGTGAATTCCTCTGTAATGTTGGCATCGCTAATCTGCGCGGTTATCGTGTCGATGCGAGCCGAAGCGGGGGCATAAAAAAAAGTACTATCCCGTTCATCTACTTGTACTGCGCCATTTACCAACCAAGAGAAGCTGAGTGGGTCATTCTCCTCGTCGCTTGCCGATAAGAGGAAAGTAATGGCGTCGCGGTATACGTTGAGCAGGTTTGGTGATTCTGGTATTTGAGTGATGATCTGCGGAGCGTCGTTTACGGCCTGCACTTCAATTGTGAAGGAGAGGCTGGCAGACTGACCAGATGGGTCTGTTATCGTTACCTCGACGATTTGACTGCCAACGTCAGCGGCTGAAGGAAGCCAGGTCAAGATACCTGTACTATCGACTATCATAGACTCGGGGGCGACAGACAGGATATATTGTAGCGGTCCGCCTTCTTCATCGTTGGCCTGTAAGCTCATTTGGTAGGGGCTGTCCTCTGTGGCGGATGTAACAGGTATGGTTGCAAGAGTTGGCGGGTCGTCAAATTCACTGACATGTACGTAAAATTCCTGAGTCGCGATAGCATTACTTAAATCGGCCACGGTAACCGTGAAACGCTGCGTGCCGACCTGATTTTGGGTAGGCGTCCAATTCACAACTCCAGCGCTGTCAATGCGTGCGCCGGTTGGGCCACTGGAAAGCGCATAGCTCAGCGTATCAGACGGGTCGGGGTCGGTTGCTAATAAAACGTAACTGAATAAGGCATCTTCCAATGCGGTTGTATCCGGAGAGGAAATAATCGTAGGTGCATCGTTTGTGTTGCTTACGGATAGGGTGAAACTATGCGTGAATACGCCCCCGTTACCGTCGTTGATGTCGATTATAACAGTTTTACTGCCCAAATCATCTTGGGTTGGAGACCACGCAACCAGGCCTGTTGTGGGGTCGACAGACATACCTTCGGGGCCAGCAGTCAGCGAATAGGTCAACGTATCTCCGTCGACATCGCTGGCCTGTATAGAGTAAGTGTAAGGTTCGTCTTCAAGAGCCGTTGTGTCGGCCTCAGTTGTCAAGTATGGGCGTTCGTTTAGGGGCCTGACTCGCAGAGGAAAATAGTGACGTCCTGAATTACCATAAATGTCGTAAACGGTTACCCCAACCAAGTAAGAGCCTGTATCGGCAAGCGTAGGGGTCCACTGGATGGGTGGGGTGGTGGCAAAGGGTGAATATGGCCCCATCGTAGGCGGAAGGGACGAACCCGGCACGTCTGTAATCAGATCGATTATGTTGATACTCGCGTTGGGAGATAGCGTTGGGTCGTAAATAAAGGTCTCACCTTCCATCACTACGCTGTCGGGAAGGCTCGTAATGGCTAAATCGAAAAAGGTGCCATCCGGTGCTTCCGGTGCGGGGGGTCCGCTGTTAAAGGGACCGCCCAGATAGCCCATGTCATTGCGGTTCTCATTGGGTACTGCTGGATTTGCGTTGTTGCGAAACTGATCGTTTAATGCGCTTACCGGTGTGCCTGCATCAATTCCTGGTGACACTCCGCCGAGCAACTCAAATCGATTGACCATTGTGTCGAGAACAGCGGGATCTGCGTATACATTACCTACCGCACTTGCTGCCGAAGCGAAACTTGGCGTAAGCGCATTAAGTGCGGTGATTGCTCCCGTTGTATCCGGCGTGAGTGTAGTTGTTATGAGACGATTTGCTGAAGTTGTATCGGGTAAGGTGCCCGGTAGAAACACATAAATGTCGTGTTTGAGCGTGTCTGCATCGCCCGATGGGTCGACGATTTTTACGCTGACTTGGCTGCGACCGGTATCGGTTAGGGTCGGTTCCCAGTTGATGAGGCCGTCTGTAACTGTAGCGCCTTCTGGAAGTTCGAGTGCTGTGAATTGATACTGGGATTTGTCACCCTTTACATCAATGTCATATTCGTAAAGTTGATTTGCCTCGTGTGGCACTTCGATCGTGTTGACCTCGCGGTACATTCCTGCAAACCGGCCTTCGGAATCGCTCAATGCGCGGAAGCTAGTTGTGTCGGGAAAGTTCTGTGCTGTAAGGACGTTCAGATCATATGACAAGGTGTCTACAGAGCCGAAGGGATCAGTCATTTTAAAACGTATCGTATGGCGCATAGTGTCACCGAGCGTCGTCTGCCAGATGATGAAACGAGATGAAGCATCTACGCTAAGGATTTCTGCGCCGGTGGGTATCTCTAGCGGCTCTATCGCATACTGAGCGTACTGATATACTGGCCCTGTTAAGCCGATGAGATATTGGTGTGTCTGGCCTGCTATGAGCAGCGTGTCGGGCGCATTAGTCACAAACGGAGGGAGACGCATGTTGAGATCGCTTAGGCTCAGCGTGTCGCTGCGGAAAGAAAGCGCGCGGATATCGGGTGCGTTCCTCATAAACGACGGAAGAGAAATTAAATCCGAGGAAAAGGCCATCGTGTCACGGTCGGCCCGTTGGATTTGCACGCTGTCTCTCTGGTCTGAAATATACAAGACCTCTGTCTGCCAAAATAGATTGTGACCGATAAAGGGCGTCGCGCTGTCCGATGCGTTGCGTATGGCTTCCCTTTCTGGGTCGATGAACATGTTGCTGCTTATACGAGTCTGCGTGTTAGCGGTCCTGATATTCGTCGAGGAGTTACGATAAAAGGTGTTGTTGCGAATCTCATTGCGCACAGACGTGTCGGCAGACGTGTGGCGCAGATCTATGACGGCTAAGGTGTCGGAGTTGATGCCGTTGTTGCGCACCAAGTTGTTGTAAAATTTGAGCTGCCCGTTCTCGCTGTATATGAGGTGGCCGCCTTCGGTTGAGCGATTGTTGAAAAAACGATTATTCGTTACGCGGAGCGTGCACGTCTTGCAGTATGCAACGCCGCCCTTTTCGCTTAGGCCATTGCGAAACTCGATGTCCTTTATGAGGAATTCGCTTGTCGGAGCCGTGATGTGGAAAAAGTTGGATTTGCCTTCGCCGTCGAATGTCGCTTGTCCATTTACCTGCACGTAGATGTCCGACTGTGAAATCTGTAACGGGAAAGGTTCGCCCATGCTCGGAGAATAAGTGCCCGGTGTTAATTGAACGACGTGCGGTCGCTTCTCGGGTATCAAGTGGGCGATACGTAGCGCTTGAGTAATGGTTTTAAACGCAGTGGTCGGATCTTGAGCCGCGCGCACGCTACGGCGATCATCACCCGTTTCGGGATTCACATAGAAGCGGAGGGCGTATGCGTGTTGGCTCAAGGCTAAGAGAGAGAGTGTAAATGCGATTATGCGAATGAGCATAAGGGTGTGTCCTCATAAAAGGGCGCAAACAGCGAAGAAAAGGTGAAAAAAATATACCCAAAAGCGTGGTAAAGTTCAAGTAAACATAGTACTTATGTAACACGCCTATCGCGTCCTATTTCTACTTTCCAATAAGTCGCGAATATCTGGTCGTAAAAATATTTCATCGGTCGGTTGGCGCGCTAGCGTATCTATAAGCGCATTGATGCGTTGAGCCTTGGGCAAGTCGACAGGCATAATAAGATGGGCCTTGCCGCCGTAGCGACACAGGCCCCCCATACCCTCTATGTGCTCGTAGCGGACTTCAATTGCTAACTCAGCGGCTAGAAATTCCAATTCTCGTAGCATATCCATATCGTCCATAAGACAAAATAACACGGGGGCTGCGAATTGTGGCAAGTAAATATTTGGGAGCTCAGGATCCGCTCTGTATATTTATGTTACTTCCCGAAAAAGTGAAAGAGAAAGGTGAGACTGTTTGGCACATAGTGATCCATGGATACTTTTAACAAATGACGATGGAATAGATTCTCCCGTTCTAGCGCCGCTTATTCCCGCTCTGTCTTCTATTGCTCAGGTGAGAACGGTCGTACCTGCTTCTGAATGCAGTTGGACAGGTAAGGTGATTAGCCGTTTTAATCCTGTCGCACTCGATTCGGTTGATCGATGGGGACAGCATATTTGGACCTTGGACGGATATCCTGCCGACTGTGCCAATATAGGCGTGCATGCGCTATTCGATTGCCCTCCTGCTCTCGTAGTATCAGGTATCAACATGGGAACAAATGCCGGATTGGCCTTTTTTCTCAGTTCGGGCACGGTAGGGGCTGCCGTAGAAGGTTTTTTAGCGGGGGTTCCTTCTCTGGCTTTTTCTCTTGAACTGCCTAAGCATGACTATGCGCTTTGGCGTCGCGAGCGTCGTTTGGAAACACCAACGGAACAGTTAATAGACAGCGCAGTAGAGGTCACCCGTAGCATAACAGAAGAGGTATGGCGGAGTGGATTACCTTCTGTTGCGTCTCTCATGACAGTTAACATGCCGACGACCCTTTCTGCAGACACGCCTCGTCGTTTTGCGGGTATAACACCCACCATTTACGGTTCGACGTTTAAACGCCACGCCGAGGGAGATCGTTTCGAACACGCATTTTCTGGTTTGCAGATAAAAGGTGAAAGCGGTGATGTCGTTGCGCTACAAAACCAAGAAATCGCCCTTACACCAGTTCGATTTGCCCTGGACGCTGAACCTACCCAAGAGGATCGTCTCCGCTTTGAACGCTTATCCTGAGATTGGCTCCTCGCAGCATGTTCTGACTAAATATATCCGGGGGTGGAGTTTATTCCTGTGCCTATCGTCTAGTATGGGTTGGGCGCAGGCCGAAGTGTCGGCTGACACGGCGGCTGCGAAAAAGGGGTTGCCACAGGCAATCGTTCGGGCGCCTCTGACTGCCACAGAAAATACTGTCGGTGCTGTCCGCTGGCTTTCAAAGCGGCGTCAGTTCACGCTCGGAGACGTCCCCTACGGGGTTACCGGACTCCCTTTCGCATATCTCAGTTCCAACACGGGCTGGAATGTGGGTATGCGAATGCATTGGGTCGACTACAGACGCCGTCCCTATCGCTACAAACTCACGTTGCACGTGCAGCGATCGACAGAGGGAAAACTCAAGAACCGCATTCGACTTAAGGTGCCGCGCATTTCGGGCACGGGTTTTGGAGTGCGTCTCGAGGCGCGACTGGAGCGGAACTTACGCACTCGATACTATGGACTGGGTAATAGCAGCCCGTTTGACAAGGAACTGATCGAAGCAGGAAATAGTAAATACATAGACGAGAATTATTACTACTACGTCCTGAGCGAAGCGCCTCGTCTTTTGGCTAGTTTTCTACGGCATATACACGGTCCCGTCACGGCATCGATCGGTTTTGGCTTGGAAAATACCGAGGTCAAACAGCGTGGAGTTGCGGCTTTTTACCTTGACCAAGGCACGCCCGACGGCGTGCGAGACGGTTTCACTGGCTTTCTGGGTTGCACGCTGGAATGGGACAGCCGCGACGATGAGACGTTACCCAGTAGGGGCGTTTTTCACGAGTGGTCGTATGAGAGTGCGCGTAACTCTCTTATTGGGCTGTTTTTCAAGGAGATCAACTTTCAGCGCTATACGTTTACCGATATGCGATACCTTCCTGTTTCCGATAGACTTACGTTTGCCCATCGAGCGGTCTTTGAGGTGTTAGCCGGCGAAATACCACTCTACGCATACGGAGAGATCGGTGGCAGTAGACGTGTTAAGGGGCTGGGAGGAAGCGACTCGTTGCGCGGATTTGATACGCAGCGTTTTACGGACGACATACGCTTTTTTTCCAACCTGGAAGCGCGCTATAAGGTGCATTCGATGTGGTTTGCGGGGCAGTATTTAGAGTGGTACGGGGCGGGATATGTTGATATGGGAAGAGTTTGGCCAGACCTAACCGAAGTGGGTTTGGGCGGAATGCACGTTAGTGCAGGGGGAGGAATCCGTCTCTCCTGGGATAATGACTTTGTGATTCGGATGGAGATGGGGTATTCAGAAGAGCAGAGAGACGTATTCATCGATTTAGGGAATGCGTTCTGATCGGCTACTTTACAGGGACGAAATCCGTCTTTTTATCTGTTTTCCCAAATAGGCATTGATCGGTATCAGTGCCAGATCTTTAGGCAGGGAGCTCAGTCCCAAAGCGAGCGTTGCATCTAGTGTCGTCTCTTGACCCAAAACGTAGTTCAGCACGACGTGGAGCCAGACCAGGCCGGGCAGATAGACCATAGCTAACGAGGCAACAGCTGCCCCGATGTATCCTGCACACGCGTTGTTGCGTTGGGCTATGAGGCCTGACACATAGGCTGCGGGTATAAATCCGGCGAGATATCCAAAGCTCGGCTCGTATACGTAGTGTAGTCCGCCACCCTTGGCAAATAGAGGAAAGCCGATTAGGCCTGCTCCTACGTAGACCAGTTGGGCCAGTGCTCCGCCGCGTGATCCCAGCCATACTCCAGACAAGTAAACGAAGCTCATCTGCAGCGTGACGGGAATATATGGTATAGGTAAGCGCAGCCAAGCACCGACGGCGGTTAGTGCGGCCATGAGTGCTATGGCGGCCAGTTGTCGTGCGGTCAGCGAGTTACTCACTTATGCGGACAGAGAATTAGACGGCTCGCTCTCGGACTGAGATAGCAGGCCAATAAGGCCAGCCAACTCGGCGGATAGGTGATCGCGCTGCACAATGCGGTCGATAAAACCGTGTTCTAAAACAGTTTCCGCCATTTGAAAGTCTTCTGGCAGTTGTGCATTGCTGCCGAGAAATTGTTTAATGACAGTCTGTCCTGCAAAACCTATGCGTGCACCGGGTTCGGCTATAATCAAGTCTCCCAACATGGCAAAGCTTGCGGTTACGCCTCCGTAAGTGGGATCTGTTAGGATGGCAACGTATAGAAGCCCTGCATCAGAGAGTTGGTGTAGTTTAGCGCTTACACGGGCCATCTGCATTAGAGAAAACGCGCTTTCTTGCATGCGTGCTCCGCCCGACTGGCAGATGAGTATAAAAGTTCGTCGTTCGCAGATGGCTCGTTCGATGAGTCGGCATATTTTTTCTCCGGTTGCTCCGCCTAGTGTTCCCATAAGAAAACGAGTATCCATAATGCCCAGCGCGACGGGGTGGCCGCCTATGCGTCCGGTGCCTGTATAGACCGATTCGCCGGCTCCGCTCTGACGCCGTCCGTCTTTTATCTTGTTCTTATAGCCGCGAAATCGCAACGGGTCGGTTGGGCTTACGTTCGCATCTGTTTCAGTGAATGTTCCCGCATCCACTAGCATATCAACATACTGCTGATGCCCTATGGCATAGTGGTACGAACACTCGGGACATATCCAGTGGCTACGTTCTAAGGCTTTTTCGTAGTTAGAGTGGCCGCATTGCTTACACTTAAGCCAGATACCCTGTGGAATTTCGCGCTTAATGCGGGTTTTTAGCCCGCTCTTCATTTTTTCGAACCAGTTCACGTTTAACCTCGGACGATACCTCGCCGGCGCAAGCTGGCGAACGTTAGACCGGCTGTGACGAGCAGGCCCGCAGCTGCAAAAGCAGCGGGTTTCAAATACCGGTATGAAGGTGAATTTATACGTATTTCCTTGTCTTCGGATATGGAAGACGTAGATGGGACAGGTATACGTGCAGGCGCCAGCGCTTGCCGCACTAAGCTGTCGGTGGCAGCAAAATCGGCTAGTTGTGACCTGAGTTCGGCATCAAAAGCCAGTTGTTCACTGAAATCCACGTTTTGTTCTACTGTTAACTCACCATCTAAATAGGCGGACAGACGGCGTTGTTTTTTCTTGCCGAAAAACATAATGGGCCTCACAAGAGTTCGTGTTCTCTGAACTGCAGCAGCAGCTTTTTTCGTGCAACGTGCAGACGCGAACTTACTGTTCCTATAGGCAGATTGAGAATTTGTGCAATCTCGTCATAAGATAGGTCTTCAAAGCTACTCAGGATGACTACTTGGCGCAGCGAGTCAGGCAAACGGTCAATGAGTCGCTGAACCTGCATGCGCGTTTCTTGGGAAAGATATTCCGCTTCTGGCGTCTGATAATTGGGAACCGTTGTGTGAACGCTTTCTTCATCATGGTGTAAGCCGAGGCGTCGCCAAGCCGACCTCGACCGGTCGCGTCGTCGGTTGAGACTCAGGCGCATGACAATACGCATTATCCAGGTTTTTAGTGACGCATCACCGCGGAAGCTACCTATGGCTTTGTGAATTCGGACAAAGGCATCCTGCGTAATTTCTCTGGCGTCGTCATCGTTGTTGAGCACCTTGTAGGCGAGCGAATAAGCCACTCCATAGTATTGGTGGACGAGTTCGTCAAAGGCGCGCAAATCGCCCTTTACAACACGGGCTACATGCTTAGAATCACTGCTATCCAATATGCTAAATTTTCGATTTTGCATTGTTATGCTCTCACGACACTTTTCTGCATCCGGTTTAGACACCAATTGCTGGCTCTTATTCGGAATACTGACAAAAAACGCGTGCATGAATCATTTTGGCAACGTCGATACGTTAGCCCATTGTCCCTACTAGCAACTTATATGTGGTTTTTCAGAGATAGATATGCTAACTAAAAATATGTAGTCAGTGGTAATCAATGCCATACACTGGGCTTTATGGAGCTTGATAAAGTCGGCTTTGGCTATATGATAATGATATATTATTATTATGTAGGGCGGCGATAAATGCGAGGTCACGTGCCTATGCTAAAGACATACAAGTCTTTCGCTAACAGATTCGAATAGTGTAATATTTTCTTTTTTGACTCTGAGAAGATTTTTTTTTTTGCGTCGGTTTGTTGCCAATGGTCAGAGGTCAGGAAGTTCTTGGCACATCTTGTAAATTTTCTAAACCGTAACAAATTTGCTGTGCGTTTGTGACATAAGACCCATTGTTTTCGGCTGATCTGGTCAACGTATTGCTCATCACACGATATTTTTACATTTTAGAGTTTGCTATTACAGCCCCGCTTAGTCATTGCCACAATCTTGTCATCGTCTAACAACGACGGGAATACCCGATGAAATTAACACTTTTTGTCATATTCGCAGCTCTCTTTGCAAGAGAAATCGCTGCACAGACAGGGGTTGCTGTCTCTGACTCGGTTCGGAAATACAAATTTCTGGCGAAAACGGCGCGATCTAAAAAAGATTATGCACAGGCGCGGATCTACTACGGTCAGCTTCTTAAATACAGTCCGACTGATTTACAAGCCCGCTTTTTTCTTGGAGATATGAACTATCGACTGCGCGATTTAGATGAAGCGCATTTGGCATTTAATTCGGTCTTGACTCTCGACTCCTTGCACGTCAATTCCAATCTGCGACTTTACACTATACATAATGCAAATGGTCGGGTGGATTCGTCTGCTCGCTGTTTAGAGCGCGTACTCTTAGTTAAACCCGCCGCAGACGGATATCGCCGTAAGCTCGCTGACTTATACAGGCGAGAGGGTCAAGCCCAACAGGCTATTACACACTACGCCCGACTTCTGGAGCGGGTGGGAGAAGATGAAGAGATTATTGAAATGCTTGCTCTGCTCAACCAAGATCTGGGCAACGTGGATGAGGCCTTAAAGTGGCGCAGCAAATTGGTGGGCAACGATGATGAAGCAGTTGATGTGAGGCGACTAGAGAGCGTTGTTGAATTGCAGTTGGAAACCGGAGACGTTAACGCAGCGCTGAAATCGCTTTTTAAACTCGCAATGGTGGATACAGCCAGCGCGTACGCGTATTACAATCGGGTTGCTCAGATAGCGGGAGACCGTAACGACCAGAAGATCTTGCTTAGGGCTCGCGAAGGTATGGTTCGTGCTGATCCGCAAGATTTGCAAACTATAGCAGAACTCGTCGAATGGAATGTGAGGCAGAATCGATTTAAGGCTGCGCGTAGATGGGTAGATCACGGATTAAGAGTCAGAGAAGATGCCCATTTGCTCGTTTTGAAGGGCGATTTACTGTTGCGCGAAGGAGCTGAAAACGAGGCTGTTATGGCATATGAGAAGGCGATGGCCGATCCGGCTTGGGAACGAGTTGCTCAGCAGCGCATATGGAAAATTCATCCGCCAGAGACCGAAGAGGAAAAGTTGAAGCGTGAGTTCTTCAGCGGCCATAATGGCGAATCATAACGTGGACAAACTCCATTTTTTAGGGGTGTCTACAAGCGTAAGGCTATTAAACATGACAGCAGCTAGCCCTGTGTATGCGGGCCTAACTAACTGGTGAGGGATAAAAAATGGTTGAGCTTTTTGCAGACGGCGGTTGGGCCATGTGGCCCCTGCTCGTTTTA
Organism: uncultured bacterium; assembly: GCA_964011675.1. Classification (GTDB taxonomy): domain Bacteria; phylum Latescibacterota; class UBA2968; order UBA8231; family UBA8231. Next base: position 61,537 of record CAXGPR010000004.1, on the reverse strand, counting down.
CTCATTATCGGCATCGCCGTAGCAATCGAGCGCCTTATTACTCTATCGCGCGCTTCCATTGACGCCGAGGGTTTTTTTAAAGAGTTAGAAGAAGCGTTCAAAAGCGGAGGGCCAGATCAGGCGGCTCGGTTATGTTCAGAAACGCGCGGTCCCGTGGCCTCGGTGATTCATGCGGGGCTCTTGCGCATACATCGCGGTGTTGATCACGTGGAAAAAGCCGTCGACAACTCAGGGGCTGTAGAGATGGCATTCATGGAACGAGGCATGGTCTGGTTGTCGACCGTGGCCAATCTGGCGCCGATGATCGGTTTCCTTGGAACGGTAAGTGGCATGATAAACGCGTTTCAGGCGATTAAGACTGCCGGTGACGTCGAGCCATCCATGGTGGCAGGTGGCATTTCCGAAGCGCTCATTACCACGGCTGCTGGATTGATCGTTGGTATTATAATCCAGTTTTGCTACAATTTTTTTGCCAACCGCATCGATAAAATTATAGCGGATATGACTGAACAAACAGCGGCTTTCATTGACTTATTAGCCGAGCGTGAGCACGAGAGGGCCTGAGTGTGATTAAAAAGCGCGAAAGCCGAGTTTCGCCAGAAATTCCAACCGCTTCTATGGCGGATATTGCCTTTCTCCTCATCGTCTTCTTCCTAGTGACGACGACAATGAACCAGGATAAGGGGCTATCTTTGCACCTTCCTCCTGTAGGGGAAACCAAAGAAGTGCAAAGTAAAAATATTCTTAACGTATGGATTAACGCGCGTGACCAGTTGGCTTTTTTTGAAAACGATCAACTGACGCCTATTCCAACCGGTCAATTGCAGTCTCAGATTAAGGCACGTATGGCTGAAAATGATAAGCTCATCATTTCGGTCAAAACAGAGCGGGGTGCAACGTATCGCACTTTTGTTGACGTGCTTGATGATCTAAAAATGGCTGGTGCCACAAAGATTTCGATCGCCAATCCGGAAGAGTGATACGTGCAATTTAACCGAAAGTCCAAAGTGGGTAGCGTGATCCCCACGGCCTCTATGGCGGACATATCGTTTCTCTTGTTAGTTTTCTTCATGGTGTCCACCGTGTTCGTACGCTATCGTGGCGTGCCGGTAGAATTGCCTGAGGCAGAGAAAATTGAAAAGCTAGAAAGCCGGCGTAATGTCCTGCAGATATGGGTCAACAGTGAGGGAGCGATTAGTATGGAAGATCGCAACGTCCCGATCAATACCTTGGGCCAGTTAGTGCATGCACGCCTAATGGCTAATCCTCGTCTTATCATTTCGCTGCGCGGAGATAAAGACTCGCAGTTTGGCGTAATTTCCGACGTTATGCAAGAGTTGCGTAAAGTAGAAGCGCTGCGGGTGAATTTCTCGACAAAACGGGAGATGCAATAACATGATCCGTGGTAAGCAGCCAGAAGCTAATTTGCGACTGACCTATCGCAAAATGCTATGGAGTTGTGTGGGGGCTTCTGTGGCGATTCACGGCGTTATATTTGCGCTTTTCCCCACCTTTGAGGCTGATGCGTATGCCAAATCGGAGGATCCGGTTATCATTCAGTTGGAAGAAATTCCCGAGACCAAGCAAGAGCGACGTCCGCCGCCACCTGCCCGTCCGGTAGTGCCAGTGGCTACCGATAATCCTGACGTGGCCGATGACGTGACGATTGAGGATACTGATATAGATTTAGACTTGGATGATTTTGCCCCTCCACCTCCCATGGAAGATTTGTTTGACGACGTTGAATTGGAAGAGGAGGAAGAGATAGTCGAACTGTGGAAAGTGGAAAAGCAGCCCATACCTACTAAGCGTGCTGTGCCTCAGTATCCAGATATTGCTCGAAAGGCGAACATAACGGGTAAAGTTTTTGTGACTGCTCTGGTTAACAAAACAGGTAAAGTCGAATCGATCGGTAAAATCACTGGCCCCGAGGTCTTTCACGAGGCTGCTCGGGCTGCCGCGAAAAAATGGGAATTTGAGCCGGCAATCCAAAATGACAAGCCAGTGAAAGTTTGGGTCAGCCTGCCCTTTACTTTTCAGTTGAACTAGTTCTTGCCATATCTTACTGTTTTTATTATTATATAGGGATTATTCCCTGCAGAGAAGAATTCCTATATGCTCTTCTCTACACTATCCTCCCCAGCACTTAATGAACTGCATCTGACATACGATGTGTTGTCCACGGGAGGTTTTTTTATGCGCTGTCCTTATTGTAATCATCAAGAAGACAAAGTCGTAGATTCGCGCTCTTGTCGCGAAGGTATGGCTATACGCCGTCGCCGTGAATGTATTAACTGTAGCAAGCGGTTTACCACGTACGAGTATATCGAAAACGTTCCACTTACTATCATCAAGGCCGACGGTAGTCGCGAGCCATTCGATCGCATAAAGCTGCTTAGTAAGGTCCAATTGGCTTGTTACAAAACTACAGTGTCTGTTGAAGAGATCGAGCAATTAGTCGATACGGTAGAGGCTGACCTGGGTAATCTTAATGAGAAGGAGATCCAGAGCACTCAAATCGGCGAGTTGGTTATGAAACATCTGCGGGCAGTCAACGATGTTGCCTATGTGCGTTTTGCTTCCGTATATCGCCAGTTTAAAGACAAGAGCGACTTTATGCGTGAATTAGAGCAACTCACCAACAACTAGTATCTATGAAATATCCGCACCACAGTATATTGTGATCTAAATGCAAAAAACCGCTTGACAACCTCCGCGTTATCTCTATCTTTACTCATCGCACAACATCTTGTGTAATGGACGTGCGTTTTGCGAGATATAATGTGTGCTCGCTCGTATTATTGTCGACTCCCCCACATACTAAATTACCGGATTCCCACACTCATAATCCCCCGTGTGGGAGAGCCTTACTTTGCCTTTAGGGAGGGCGGAATGGCGTCAGAAAAAATAGAAGAAAACTCCGAGGCGACCGTAGTAACCAATCGCATTGAGGACTTGTTGTCCCAACTTGAAGGACATGGACTTAAACGTAACGGTCAGGACGATTTGCTGGCCCGTGCTGCAGATGCAGAGACCTACTACGGAGAAAACGATCTCGCCGTTGACGTGTTGCGGAGCAAATATCTGGCGCCTGGGGAAGTCGGCCCCCTTCACATATGGGATCGCATTGCTCGTGCGATGGCCTCGGTTGAAGAGGACAAAGAATATTGGTACGACCGCTTCTTCTCGCTGTTGATGGATTTTAAATTCATTCCTGGTGGCCGCGTTATGCACGGTGCTGGTCGTGACGAAGCTCAGCGTAAGCCTACCTTGTCCAATTGTTACGTCATTCCGATCGAAGAAGACAGTTTAGAGGGTATATATCGTTGCTTGAGTGAGTCTGCCATGGTATATCGAACTGGTGGCGGCGTTGGGACTGACCTGTCGATTCTCCGCCCACAGGGTGCCCCCGTCAACGCGACTGTGGACGCTTCGCCCGGTTGTACGGCCTTCATGAATCTACTGTCAGAGAGCACCAATGCCGTATCGCAGGCCGGTCGACGCGGTGCGCTCATGCTGACTCTACGCGTCGATCATCCTGATATCGAGAGTTTCATCACGATTAAAAATGACGCGAATCGCACCAAAGTACAGTACGCAAATATCAGCGTGTTGATCACGCACGAGTTCATGCAAGCAGTACTCGCTGATTCTGATTTTGATTTGCGCTTCGAGGGCACGGTGTATCGAACGGTACGCGCGCGTGAATTGTGGAATACGATCATCACCAATGCGCATGCCTCTGCTGAACCTGGCATCATTTTCTGGGATACCATGCGCGAGTATCACAACGTAGAATATGCCAACCCTCTCACCAGCACCAATCCCTGCGGTGAACAGCCCTTGGCCTCTTACACGGCGTGTAATCTGGGCAACTTAAACCTAATGAAGTTTGTTGGTGACGACGGCGTTTTTGATCACGATGCCCTAGCTGAAGCGACCCGTGTAGCTACGCGTTTTCTCGACAATGTTATTGAGTACAATATGGAAAACCACGCGATGACAAAGATTAGAGACGCTGTATCCTCTGATCGCCGCGTAGGACTAGGTATCACAGGTATGGCCGATGCGTTGGTTCTCATGAAGAAGGCGTATGATTCCGAAGAAGCCTTGGAGTCCATTGAAGAGATTATGCAGACGATCTGCTACAACTCTTACGAGACGTCGATTGATTTAGCCGAAGAGAAGGGCGCTTTTTCGCTCTTCGATTGGAAAGGTATTTCCAAAAGCAAGTTTATTCAGAGTCTCCCGAAGGAGCTTCAGAAGCGCATTAAGGAAAAAGGTTTGCGTAACTGCACGCTCATTACTATGCCTCCGGTAGGCACGGGGTCTATTGTGGCGCAAACCTCTTCAGGTATTGAACCGATTTTCTGCACTAGCTACAAGCGACGTGTAAAGCAGCACGATGGCGAAACGTTCCGTGAATACAAAGTTTATCATCCGGTCGTAAAAGAAGTTTTTGGTGGTGACGAGAATTTGCCTGATTACGTGCGCACCGCGCATCAAATTGACCCTTATTTCCGTGTACGAATGCAAGGTGTGATTCAGAAATACACCGACAGCAGTATTTCTTCTACCATCAACCTGTCGGAAGATATTGATGTCGAAACAGTTGCCGACATTTACATTACGGCATACAAAGAAGGTTTGAAAGGTGTCACGGTATATCGCGAAGGTAGCCGCGAAGGAATTCTACAAACAGAGGGGCCAGAGAACAAGGAAGAAGCTGGTGGGACCGACGCTGATTCTTCAGACGGGTTTCATAGTGTGCGTCGTCGCCCCGCCGTTACTCAGGGTATCACAGAACGCATAAACACAGGTGAAGGTAGGATTTACGTTACGATTAACGAGGACGAATTCGGCATGTGCGAAGTGTTTAGCACTATTGGTAAAGCGGGTGGAAATGCAGCTGCCCAGTCTGAAGCCATCAGCCGTCTTATCTCCTTGGCCTTACGCTCAGGAGTTGATCCACGAGAGGTTATCAACGAACTGAAAGGGATTTCTGGACCGAATCCCGTTTGGGAAAATGGTGAACTTATCCTATCGACGCCGGATGCCATAGGTAAAGCGATTGAGCGCTATGTGCAACGTCAGAGCGTGGATGGAGCTGAAGGCGCCGTTGAAGTGCCTGCAGAAAAAAAAAAAGTAGTTGATTTTCAGCTTCCTACTCATGAAGGTAGCAATGCGGAAAGCATTGTTGAAGAGAGAGAGCGGGCTAAGCCTCAATTGACCAGCTTGCAGCCTCCGACTCAGGATATTGGTAATGGCGTTAACATTTCGACAACTTGTCCCGAGTGCGGTTTAACGGTAGCGCATGAGAACAGTTGTGTAATCTGCAAACACTGTGGATGGTCGAAATGCTGACATAAAAATACCCAATGTAGATAAACAAAAAGAGGCGCCGCAAATACAAGCAGTGCCTCTTTTTGTTTGATTTGCGTCCTACGTTTTGACCGGTTACGTATTGAGATCTAAAGTGAGACCGTCGTAGGCCAATTCGACACCGGGGGGCAGATCTGCGTTGGTCGCATGGTGTTCGAGGTCGTGCGCTATATGCGTCAAGTAAGCTTGTCGAGGTTGTAGTTGCTCTATAACTTCCAGCGCTTGTGAAAGGTTAAAGTGCGTCGGATGCGCCTTGTGACGCAGTGCGTCTAGCACGAGAACGTCGAGCTGTTGCAAGCGTTCTACACCCTCGGCTGGGATGCGGTTTGTGTCTGTCACATAGGCAAAATCGCCAACCCGAAATGCTAGTACGGGTAGCCTGCCGTGATATACGTAAATCGGCTGAATAGACAGGTCGAATAGCTCGAAGTCTCCCTTAATTTCCTTGAGCTCTATTTGCGGGGTAGCGCTGGGCGCATTGGTATCAAACGCGTAGTCAAAGACGCGCTCTATGCGTTCTATGGTCCGCGCGTCCGCGTAGCACGGGAGAGGATCCTCGCGTTCAAAACAGAAGCTACGTACGTCATCCAAACCATACAGATGGTCGGCGTGTCCGTGCGTAAAGAGCACGGCGTCTACGCGGTTGACCGCATGAGTTAGGGCTTGCGTGCGTAAGTCTGGGCCTGTGTCGACAAGGATAGAGTGTCCGCCGTGCTCGATGTGCAGTGCACAGCGGAGCCGCTTGTTTTTACTGTCCTGTGAAGTGCATACCGGACAGGTGCATCCAATGCGAGGTACGCCTACGGAAGTTCCCGTGCCCAGGAATGTGACTTTCATGTGGTTACGGCTGGCGGGAGAGTGAGAATTTGCGGTCCGTCTTCGGTCAGAGCGACGGTGTGCTCAGAATGAGCCGTCAGCGAACGGTCGCGCGTATAAACCGTCCAGCCGTCGTCGGCATGTTCAATTTCGGGGTTTTTCATGCTTATAATCGGTTCTATACAAAACACGTGACCGACTTTGAGTCGCGGGCCCTTGCCGGCTTGGCCATAATTGTTTATGTGTGGCGACTCGTGTAGTTCTCGTCCGATGCCGTGGCCGCCATACTCGCGGACGATTGAGTAGCCTGCCGCTTCGGCGTGGGTCTGAATGGCGTGTGAGATATCTCCTATGCGTCCGTCTACGCGCATGTGTTCGATTCCCAACTCTAAGCAGCGATGGGTGACGGCGATTAGGTCGGATGCATCGCTGCTGATGGAACCAACGCCGATGGTGAACGCGCCGTCGGCGAAATATCCGCCGAGCTCTACCCCGACATCGATGCTGACGATATCGCCCTCTGCTAAGGGGACTTCGGTAGGGAATCCGTGAACGATTGAGGCGTTTACCGATGCACAAATACTGGCGGGAAATCCGTGGTAGCCCTTAAAAGCTGGTCGGGCGCCGGTTGCTATAATGGCGGCCTCTGCAACGGAGTCTAAATGATTTGTCGTGATACCGGGTTTGATAAGGGCTTCAAGCTTTTGTTGAACGGCAAAAACGATCTGACCACAGGTGCGAATGTGTTCGATTTGCTCCATACTTTTTCTGTGGATCACAGTATGCCCTTTGTCAATTGGTCGGACAGACTACGAAAATAAGCCTCGGGTGCTTTGTCAAGTGTGGTTGCTATTGTTTGGTATCGTTTATATATTGATAAAAATTAATTACATAAACACTATAATATATTAGACCTACATCAAGGAGTCTCCGGGAGATTGCATGGGTAAGTCACTGGTGGTGGTCGAATCACCGGCCAAGGCTAAAACGATCAACAAGATACTGGGCAGCGATTTCGTAGTGAAATCTTGCATGGGACACGTGCGCGACCTGCCGCCCAAAGAGTTGGGTATTGACGTGGAGGACAATTTCAAGCCGCGATATGTAACGATTCGTGGGAAGGGCAAAGTCCTCACCGAGTTGCGCAAGGCTGCTCAGAATGCCGATGCGATCTATTTGGCGACAGACCCCGATCGTGAAGGGGAGGCGATTGCCTGGCATGTGGCTCACTCTATCGCACGCAAAGATGCAGAGATCAAACGCATTTTATTTAACGAGATAACCCCCAAAGCGGTGCGTGAATCGCTGGAGATGTCAAGTGCGTTAGATCTGGAAAAAATTGACGCACAGCAGGCCCGTCGCGTGTTAGATCGTCTCGTGGGATACGAAATAAGCCCGCTGCTGTGGAAGGTAATTCACTCGGGTCTATCAGCCGGTCGTGTGCAGTCCGTTGCACTGCGCATCATATGCGAGCGGGATAATGAGATTCTCGCGTTTGAGCCTCAAGAATACTGGTCTATCGAGGCCTTTATTGGGCGCGAAGGCACCGTTCCCTTTAAGGCAAAATTGCATCTGAGAGACGGCGAGAAGCCCGAAATTGTAAGCGGTGAAGAGGCAGAGAAAATTGTTGCTGAATTGCGGGCGCAGCGCTTTGTAGTTGGAGAGGTAAAAAAGAGAGATCAGTCCCGGCGCCCTTCGCCCCCCTTTACGACGAGCACGCTGCAGCAGGAATGCGCTCGCCGCCTGCGCTTTTCCGTTAAGCGCACAATGGCCGTTGCCCAACAGCTATATGAAGGGATAGAGGTTGAAGGGGAAACGCGTGGGTTGATCACCTATATGCGCACCGACTCCGTGCGCGTGTCCGACGATGCGATCAATGAAGTGCGCGAACAGATCGGGCAGCTTCACGGTCCCAATTACGTGCCTGATTCTCCAAATGCATACAAGACAAAGAACAGTGCACAGGACGCGCATGAAGCGATACGACCGACGTCCGTGGCGCTTCATCCAGACAGGATAAAACACCTTTTATCGCAGGATCAATCTCGAGTGTATGAGCTGATCTGGAAGCGCTTTGTCGCTTCGCAGATGAAGCCACAGGTCCTCAGTATCACTACGGTGAATGTCAATGCTGGTCCCTACGTGCTGCGAGCCACGGGTAATATCGTCAAGTTTGATGGGTTTACCGTGCTATACAGCCCAATTAAAGACGGTGACGGTGACGGCGATGGCGATGGTACGGTGGGGTCAGTTCCAGACGACATCGCGGCAGAACAAGTACTCGCGCTGAACGAGCTAATGCCCGAACAGCATTTCACCAAGCACCCACCGCGTTATACGGAAGCTTCGTTAGTCAAAGAGTTGGAGGCGCAGGGCATAGGGCGCCCTTCCACCTATGCGCAGATCATAACGACGATTCAAGACCGCGAATACGTAGAGAAGGTCGACAATCGCTATTTTCTTGCAACCGAGCGTGGACATACGGTCAATAAGCTATTGGTGGAGACGTTTCCGCACATTTTTAACGTGAGCTTCACCGCCGATATGGAGGATAAACTCGACCGAATTGAAGAAGGACAAGACAATTGGGTCGACACGGTAGGTCAGTTTTATGCCTCGTGGAAAGACCATTTGAAAGAGGCCAACGAGCGTCGTAAGGAACTGAAGCAGGCACTGCAGGAAGAATCAGATATTGAGTGCGAAGAATGTGGCCGCATGATGGTTGTGAAATGGGGTCGGAATGGCCGTTTTCTTGCCTGTCCTGGGTATCCCGAATGCAAGAATACCAAGCCGCTCGAAGAGCAGGAACAAGTTGAAACAGACGAAGTATGTGACCAATGTCAGTCGCCTATGGTCGTCAAAACGGGTAAATACGGGCGCTTTCTTGCCTGCAGTTCCTATCCCGAATGCCGCAACGTCAAACCTTTTTACTTGGGTATGTCCTGCCCGGAAGACGATTGCGGAGGCAAAGTAGTCGAAAAACAGTCGCGCAAGGGGAAGGTGTTTTACGGCTGCGATCAGTATCCCTCCTGCAAGTTTGCGAGCTGGGAAAAGCCAGTCGAGCAGGCGTGCGAGCACTGTGGCGCGGGTTTGCTCTACGAAAAGACAAGCCGAGGCGGCGCTTCTTCTCTGCACTGCAAGGTCTGCGGAACACAGCGCGAAGAGGGCGAGAGTGCTCAGGCGGCTTGATTACTTTGTCTGAGCATCGCTGAGTCCGTTGACTATGCCTGCTTCTCTACACAGAGATTCTGGCGTTGAAGAGGGCATTCGCCACTTCCTCGAGTATTTGCGTGTTGAGCGCAACTACGCTGCGTATACGTTGGAATCCTATCGCTGTGACCTGCAGCAGTTTGCTCGTTTTCTCTATCCGCGCATGGCTGATGCATCGCTACCCGCAAAACTAGTCGAGCGATCTACCGTTGGCGATTTTGCAGAAGATTTGCACATGCGCGGCATGAAAAATAGCACCGTGGCACGCAAGTTGACCACTTTACGCACGTTTTTCCGCTTCCTATGTCGTGAAGGTGTTCTGGTGGCCAGTCCAGCTCACGGCGTGGCTACACCCGAAGTAGAGCAGCGCCCCAGGCCACAGCTTCCCTTGGAAAAGATAGAAGAAGCAATTGAGTTACCGGCGACGGACACGTTTAGTGGTGCGCGAGACCGTGCCATTCTCGAAGTTTTTTACGGAGGAGGTGTGCGTCTGGGAGAGCTCGTCCAGTTGAATCTAGGTGCGATCGACTTGGATGAGGGGCTGTTGCGCTTGGGGCATAAGGGAAGAAAAGAGCGGACCGTTCCTATTGGCAGCCTAGCGCTTGACGCGCTCAAAACGTATATCCAGCGCCGAGCGGAAGTTCTGATAGAGCTCGACATTACCTTGGTAGATGCCGGCGCCCTTTTTCTCAACGGGCGCGGTCGACGCTTTAGTCGTCGTTCCATACAGCGCATAGTGCATAGCTATTTGCACCGCGTTGTCGACGGTGAGTCTCTTAGCCCGCACTTACTCAGGCACAGCTTTGCCGCACATCTCCTGCACGCTGGCGCCGATCTCGCTTCTGTAAAAGAAATGCTTGGCCATGCGACTGTAGTCTCTACGCAGGCTTATGCTGAGCCAACATTGGAGCGCCTACGGCACGTTTATGCGAAGGCGCATCCGCGCAACGAATAGAGGGGTTTGCTATGGAACGGCATGCGACGACGGTGTTGGGTTTGCGCATGGGGAATCGGGTTGTCATGGGCAGCGATGGGCAGGTCACGATAGGAGATATTGTACTCAAACATCGAACCTGTAAAGTACGCAAACTGTACGGTGATTCCGTGCTGGTGGGATTTTCTGGTGCTACGGCCGATGCGCTGGCGCTGCTTGATCAGTTAGAGGGTCATTTGGAGCAGTTTAATGGGAACTTAGAGCGCGCGGCCCACGAACTTTCTCGTGACTGGCGCACCGATCGCTATCTGCGTCGATTGGAGGCTATGATTGTCGCTATGGATGCGTCTCGTTCGCTCTTTATTTCGGGCGAGGGTGACTTGTTGGCACCGGATGATGAGATTTTGGCGGTGGGCTCGGGCGCTCCTTTCGCGCTGGCTGCTGCACGGGCCTATGTGGACGGATCTAGGATAGGCGCGCGGCAAATCGTAAAGCGCTCGTTGGAAATTGCCGCCGAAATTTGTATTTACACCAATGCACAGATTAGTCTGGTGGAACTGTAATGCGTGATTTAACGCCTCGTCAGATCGTCACCCGATTGGACCGTTATATCGTCGGGCAGAAAGAGGCTAAGCGGGCGGTTGCCATTGCCCTGCGCAACCGCTGGCGTCGGATACAGGTGGAAGAGCCGATGCGGCAAGAGATCGTTCCCAACAACATTCTGATGATCGGTCCTACGGGCGTCGGCAAGACGGAAATTGCCCGTCGTTTGGCGGAACTCTGTGCAGCTCCCTTTGTCAAGGTTGAGGCCTCTAAGTTTACAGAGGTGGGCTACGTTGGACGCGACGTAGAGAGTATAGTGCGCGACCTAGCGGAGCAAAGCGTTCAGATGGTGCGCGAGGAGCGAGCTGTCGTGGTGGAGAAAGAAGCCAAGCGTCGCGTCGACAAACGCCTGTTAGATTTAGTGCTGTCTCCTAGCGGGACGCGCAGGGAGACCATGCAGAAGCTGCGTCGTGGAGAATTAGACGATCTTGTCGTAGAAGTAGAGCAGCGCGATCGTCCGCCTGTCGTAGAAGTTTTGGGTCCCATGGCCAGCGAAGAGATGGGGCGCAGTATACAGGAGGCGCTCACGGGACTCGTTGGGCAAGAGAGCCGCCGTCGTAGTATTTCTGTGAGCGAAGCGCGTCGCCAGTTTATGGCGGAAGAAACCGAACAGCTTATAGACATGGCTGAAGTGGTATCTGAAGCGCTAAAGCGAGTTGAAACAACGGGTATTGTTTTTATTGACGAGATTGATAAGATTGCGAGTGCAGACGTGAATCGCGGCGGCGCAGAAGTCTCGCGTGAAGGCGTTCAGCGCGATCTCTTGCCAATCGTGGAGGGAGCCGCCGTTTCTACGCGCTATGGCACTGTGCATACTGATCATATTCTTTTTGTGGCTGCTGGTGCATTTCACGCGGTCCGTTTTTCTGAACTGGCACCCGAGTTACAGGGACGTTTTCCGATCCGCGTTGAGTTGAGTGCGCTCGGTGAAGAAGAACTATGCCGTATTTTGACGGAGCCGCGTGGCGCGCTAATCAGTCAGTATGTAGCGTTACTGGCTGCCGATGGGGTGGGACTGCGGTTTTCGCCTGATGCCATACGCGCTGTAGCTCGCTGTGCGTATGAAGCCAATATGGCGAGCGAGAATATTGGCGCTAGGCGTCTTCGCTCCGTGTTGTCCACGCTGCTTGAAGACGTGCTCTTTAACGCGCCTGCAGTGCCAAAAAAAAGAATCCACGTTACCAACTGTTACGTATCCGAAAAGCTCGGGAAATACCTCGAAGGAGAGGACCTGAGCCGCTACGTGCTCTGATGCGTTTCCTATGTTTTTCGATCCTCTGTCTGTGCTGTGCCTGCGCCAAAGTGGGGCCTCCGCAGGGGGGGGCAGTAGACGATACGCCTCCTCAGATTCTTTCGCACAGTCCTGATGTTGATCAACTCAACGTGTCGTTGGAGCGTTACGTAGAAATCGTATTTAGTGAGCCGATGGATCGCAGACGTACCGAGGAAGCTATCTTTATTTCGCCAAGTGATTCGCTCGGATTTCGGTGGCGTGGTCGCACGTTGCGCATAGACCTCGGTCTGCGTCCCGACCGCACTTATGTCGTAACGGTTGGCACGGGTGCGCGCGACCTGCGTAACAACGCATTAGAGCAGTCTTTCTCGCTCGCGTTTGCCACCGGTGCGCGCCTAGATCAAGGAGCGCTACGGGGACGCGTCTATCAGAGACAGGCCCCGCTGCGCGGTGCGCATATATGGGCCTATGATCTGAGTAACTTTAGTGGGCAGGTTGGCCGCGAAAAACCAGCGTACCAGACGCAAAGCGGCGTGGACGGCCAATACGGATTTTTGCGACTGGCCTCTGGGCGATATCAACTCTTGGCTTTTGTCGATGATAATAAGGACAGTCTTCCCAATTCCGACGAGTGGGTCGGATTGCCGGCGCGCGATGTGGTTGTTAGAGATACACTGGGTTTGGCGGGTAACTTGGAATTAGTGCGCAGGCAGACAGGTGGAGCAACCTTGGAGCGTATACAATCACTCCACTCAGGCGCGTTGCTATTGCTCTTTTCCGAACCCGTCAATATTGATGCGCTTGAATTGCGCATACACGATTTATCTGTTGAGCTCCTGTATGCGACCGACGACGCGCGTAAAGTGTATGCTGTGACGGCGCAACAAGAGGCAGGGAAGACCTATGACGTCGATCGTGTTGTTTTAGGAGGGCGCGTTCTCGCTTGGTCAGAATCGCTGCGTGGAAGCGGACGACGCGATACAAAGCCTCCTGAATGGATTGGTCTGGAGTCCGCGATACTTACGGCCAATGACCCACTAAAGATGCGCTTTAGTGAAGCTATGCGCGCGGACGTTCAAGGGATGCAATGGGTCGGTGGCGATTCGACGCTAGCGCCGCAGGGTGCTTGGCGCTGGCTGTCGCCCACGCACGTTGAATTTATGCCAGACAGTCTGTGGGAAGTTGGCTCGTGGAGTTGCATTCTAAAAGGAAGTGATTGGACTGATCGAGCGGGTTTGGCTCTTGCAGATAGCACATTGGCGGTTGTGTTCTCTGTTGTAGAGGCTCGGGCTTCTGTTGCGGGTCGGGTTTTGGGCGTGCAAGGAGTCGCCGAAGTTCGACTACGCGCAGAGCAGATGGGGCGTGATTATGCGGTGCGTTGTTCGCCTGAAGGCGATTTTGTAGTGGATGGATTGCCCGCAGATACATATCAATTGTGGAGTTTCGACGATTTGAATGGAGATGGAAAATGGGATGCTGGAACGCTTTTCCCCTTTATTCGTCCGGAGGCTATTACACACTACGGCGCGTCGATTGAACTTGCTGCTGATGATGCAGTAGTAGACCTCAGGTTGGAGTTCAGGTAAATGGTGTCAAAACGCGTCGGTCTGTGGACTGAGATTGTGCTTATCGTTGCGGCACTGAGCGTATTGGGAATATGGCATTTTTCTCAGCTTTCGCTAGAACAGGAACGCTATATTGCCTTAGAGGGAGGTCTCGAACAGCTTTACTGGTTGGAAATTGCCCATTACGGAGCACACGGTCGCTACTTTGATCCGACCGATCCGCGCGAGGGGCTAGATTGGCCTTGGATAGATCAGTACGATTGGGAGGTGCGTATTGACGAGGAGAAATTTTGGTTCGTCGTGCGTGCTGACCTAAACGGAGATGGTCGAATGGGCGCTTGGGTTATAGATAAACAGGGGCCGGAGATGCGCAACTTGATGGACGATTGATTCTTATGTGGGATGCTCGCCGATTGAATAGGGTGTTAGGTGACAGAGGTTTCCTACCTGAGCGCGCACAGTTTTTAACGTGTCTCGTCCTATATCTCCCACGCACTCTAGGTAACAGCGATAGACCCAGGGAAGATCCTGTCGCTTGCTCGTTTCGACTTTGATGAGCGGGTATTCGCTCAGCGTTCTAAGCAAAGAGTCAAGTTGACTGGCGCAGTTTTCCATATCAAAAATAAGCGTATTCTTCAACGTATGCCGATTTCGTTGAGTCGGAGCAGGTTCTTGGGAGAGGATGAAGAAGCGCGTGAAGTTACGCTCATCTGTCTGGATATTTTCAGCCAGTATTTCCATATCGTATAACTGCGCAGCAGCGGCGGGAGCAATGGCCGCTTCGTGCCAATTTTCTCGTTTTTTCACCAGCGCAACGGCGCCGGCTGTGTCGTATTCTTCAATTGCACGGATATTCATTTTTTGCAAATATACGGCGCACTGAGCCAGCGCTTGAGCATGCGATGCTGCCTGTTTGATTTCAGTAGCACGACTGCCGGAGTGGCCAATAAGAAAGTGCTTGACGTGAAAGTAGTATTCACCCAGAACATGCGGCTCTTGTTCAAATAGCAGATCCCATACCTCGTGAATACTACCCGCCAGTGAGTTTTCTACTGGAGCCATGGCGTAGTCTGCACGGCCTTGGCTGACTGCTTGGAAAAGCTGGGTGAAATTAGTGCAGGTGCACAGATCTACATCTTCGCCAAAATGCAGCATGGCGGCCTGCGCACTATTAGAGCCGAGCTCTCCCTGAATGGCAACCGTCACGTGCGGGCTCAGACAGCAATCTCCATTTTAAGTGCCGGGTGAGGGTCGTAATCGAGTAGCGTAAAGTCGTCGTAGCGAAAATGGAAGATGTCCTGTCCTCTCTTTTTTATTTTCATGATGGGTAGGGGACGGGGCGCACGCGTTAGTTGTTCGCGCAGTGCCTCTATGTGATTGGCGTAAATATGCACATCGCCGCCGGTCCAGATGAATTCGCCGGGACGTAAGTCACAGACCTGCGCCATCATCATGGTCAGCAAAGCGTAGCTGGCGATATTAAATGGCACGCCTAAACCGACGTCACAGGAGCGCTGATATAGCTGGCAGGACAGCCGCCCTTCTGCTACAAAGAATTGGAACAGACAATGACAGGGAGTCAGCGCCATTTGATCGAGTTCGCCAACGTTCCACGCATTGACGATAATCCGGCGTGAGTCCGGATCGTTCTTAATCAGGTCGATGGCGCGCTGGATCTGGTCGACTACTTGGCCATCGGGTTTGGTCCAGGCACGCCATTGCTTGCCATAAACCGGCCCTAATTCTCCTTGTTTGTCCGCCCATTCATCCCAGATCGTAACATTTTTTTCTTGTAACCAACGGATGTTCGTATCGCCTTTGAGAAACCACTGCAGCTCTCGTATGACGGAGCCAATACGCACTTCTTTAGTCGTGAGACATGGAAAGCCTTCGGCCAGATTAAAACGCATCTGGTAGCCAAAAGTCGCTCTGGTGCCAACGCCCGTTCGGTCGCTCTTGTCGTGACCGTTGTCTAGTACGTGGCGCACCAGGTCTAAATACTGCTGCATAACGCGTAATCCTCCTGATCGGTTTGGGCTAAATATAAGGCATGAAGTGCGTATGAGAAATTGGCATTTAATCCTATATTAGACGGGTTGACAGGAATATATTGGCTCCCTACTTTCACTAATTCCTTCTTGTGTGGTATCGCGAGGCGGCGTGGCCAAGTGGTAAGGCAGGGGCCTGCAAAGCCCTTATTCCCCGGTTCGATTCCGGGCGCCGCCTCCATTTTTATATCTGGCTGCCGGGGTGGCGGAATTGGTAGACGCGACGGACTTAAAATCCGTTGGCCGTATCGGTCGTGCGGGTTCAAGTCCCGCCCTCGGCACCAACCTAAATAGCAAAACCGGAGGGGTTTTCTCCCTCCGGTTTTGCTATATGTCCTATCTATAAGGTGTGTATATCTCTCATCCATCTAGTGGGTCTTGCATAGTAAAGGAACAGCTTTGCGTGAAGCTGAGCCGAGGCTACAATTTTTGGTGATCGCTGCGGCTTCCCGCAGTGCACGGTTTTTTACCAAAAAGACCTTGCTTGCAAGGATACTCAGTCACAGCGCTCTGCCGCGCAGCATCCAAACTGATTGAAGCGTGTCTCGCTGACACGTCGCTAGTATATGGAAGCGGCCATCAGCCCTTTACGTCGCCACTGGCCGCGCACATGCTATGCTATTTACAGGATATGGACGGCTTGGGTGGACCGCTGATAGCCCTGCCGGGGTCTCACCGGTCTGCTGCTGGTGATCGGCCCGTTGGGGCGGAAAAAGGCCAGGTCGTTGCGGTAAATGCCAAGGCGGATGATGTCATCTTTTTTCACTGCGATATGCTGCACTCAGGATCTGCGAATCGAGCAGAAACAGATTGGCGTTATATGATCACCTCTTTTGTCGTTCGTGCGGGGCTGCCATACCGCGACGATTTTACCCAGTGCCCGCTTGTGCAGGCGCTGGTTGCTGAGGCTGAGGCGCGCGGCGATCGGCGCGTACTTCGGTTTTTCGCAGCTGATACCGACGAAGGTGGACCGCTGGGTAGAGAAGAAGTGCAGTGGGCCGCTGCGGTTGAGGCGGAGCGGAAGCTGCTCCGAGACGGCTTTTAATTTTTATAAACTATTTGAGAATGATAATAGATATTTCTGATTTTTATGACAAAGACATTTGGAAAGGCATCATCCTATTTGGACTTAATGTGGCTACATAGTCCATGATCGGCCCGTCCTACAAGCCCGACAGGGCCTGAACGTGTAGCAGACATTCGCCGTTATATGGCCAGGCGCTGTTGGGATCCAAGCCGTTGTCCAGCATCAAGAAGAAACTGTCCATTCCCGTCACGCCGACGCCGTGAAAGCCGAGATAGCTGGGCTGATTGACGTCGATACCTTGCTCTATGAAGTAGGCGTTAATCGCGTAGTCTTCGCTTGGCCAGTGCGTGCCCCAGTAACCATTGGTCAGATCTGCTCCAGCCTTGACGAGTTCTTTTACCTTTCTTGAGTCACGCAGGTGGTTGCTGGCAACAAAGAGGGGGCTTCATCGGCACACGGAGTCGCTCTTCAGCACGCAGTCGACGGGTAGCGAAACTAGGCTCGGTTCCTGTTGAAGCCAGGCGTGCACGTACTTGGCGGATGCGGTTTGAAATTCCGCTATCCAGAGGTGTTTTATCTCTTCTTTCAGTGAACACACTCCCGTCTCAGTGTATTTCTACGTTTCAATTCGTCGTGCGGCACGCCGACACGTATAGGCCAGGGCAATAAATAGTACGAGAGACAGCAGCAGTTCCCACGGCGGTCCTTGGCGATCGAGCAGTGCGCGCCAGTCCTGTAAGTGGCTGCCTATATAAGTTGCAAAGAGAGTACGTGGCAGGAGACCGATAAAAGAGGACCGCCAGATAGTGGTCGGTGCGAGCGGCAAGCGTGCACAAACCAAGTTGGTCAGTGCAAAAGGCATGTGGGGCGCTAAACGCAGCAGGGCGATGGTCGTTGGTAAAAACGCGCCGGTAGTGTGAATAAGACGTTGGTAGGTGTCCCACCAGTCTGGCTTACGCTGGAGCAGTACTTCGAGAAAGCTGGTGCTGAAAAGCCGGCCCAAGCCCAATCCAAGTGCAGTAGCCCAAGCGAGTCCACTGCTTGCAGCTATGTAGGGCCAAACGTTCGGTAACAGGTAGCCGCATATGCCGCCAAAGAAAAACGACGGTAGCAGAGCCAGGCCTACGGCCGTACCGCCAGCGCCGATTAGAGCCGCGCTCAGCAAGAGGGGTGTGCGATCCGTGAGAAGTTGCATATAAGAAGCCCCGTTAAATCCCACGAGGGCCATGCCGACAAGGGGGCCTCCCACGGTGAGTCCGGCGATGACTAATGCTGTGAACTGGCGGGTTGCGTTCTCAGAGGGCGTAGGTTGAGGTGTGTGCATGCTAAGCCGTTAGCCAGTGTGCCTGTCTGTTGCGTGAAAAAATATCTGCGCGATAAATCGCACCCTTTGAGTCTATGCCTAGCGCGGCCGTAATACAAGTCTGACCTTGGCGATACTGACATTGGTTTGGTGAGGACGCGAGATGATTGGAATTGTTGACAGTGTGCGTAGGATATTAGACATTGAGCGCCGTGCATTGCTATAACGCATCGAAAATAGAGGGTGCTAGTGCAAATTAGCTACATAACGGCGGAGATGAACAAGGATTTTACGCGTGCGGTTGAAGTGGGAGCTCGCGCGGACATTGGTCTGGTATCCCTGCGTTCGCCGGTGTGGGGTCGTGATTTAGAAGCGCTAGAAGGAGATGATATACAGCGCGTACTCGATGTGCTAAGTGTGCACAGTATGCGCCCCGGGATGCTACTATCGCCGGTGGGCAAGTGCTCAATTACCGATGAATCGAAGGTCGCTCGTAGCGGGGACAAGCTCAAAAAGACGGTAGAACTGGCTCGGCAATTAGGCAGCGATTCGGTGCGCGTATTTCCCTTTAAATCACCGGACTCTGCGCCGCTAGGTCCTAGCCAGTTTGACGAGTATGGACCTCAGGTAATCGACCGTTGGGGTCCCTGGGTTGAATGGGCCGCCGACAGCGGTGTCACACTGTGTTTTGAGTGGGTTACCAGGACGATTGTGCTTACTGCAGCGGAGATTCGTCGCGTAATAGATGGGCTGGGTGCACCCGATCACGTAGGCGCGATCTGGGAAATTGACGTATCGGCTCAGGCGGGAGAAGATCCCGCAGAGGGGTACGAACCTATCCGTGAGCTGATTCGTGATGTGCACATCAAGCGTTTCGGTGCCGGCGCAACGCAGGCGCAGTACCTGAGTGCATTAACGCTGCTTCAGCGCGATGGCTACAACGGGCCGCTGACGATAGAGCACTGGGGTGATGAGGAAGAAACGCTTGAGGGTATAGAGGCCGTGCGCGCACTTTTAGGCGCCGTCGAATGAGGTTTTTTGCCGCAAACCAATCTGACTGGGAGTGTGTTTGATGTTAGCTGCAGTCCTAAAAGAAGTGGATAAACTCGTGCTGGAAGATGTGCCGATACCCGAACCCAGCTTGGGCGAGGTGGTCGTGCGCATAAAAAGCTGCGGTTTTTGTGCCACGGACTACAAGGCGATTAAGGGGATTCGTCGCAACGTGGCATTTCCGCTCGTTCCTGGCCACGAGCCGTCGGGCATTGTTTCTGCGGTGGGACCGGGTGTACGCCACGTGGTCGAAGGAGATGCAGTGATCTGTCAACCTTCGGGTTTTTGCGGTGCCTGCGCCCACTGCAAGGCGGGGAATACGCACTACTGTGATCACGCTTTTACCACAGGTGGAGACGGGCCTGAAGACGTGTGGCCCGGAGCCTTTGCTGAATACATGAAGACGACCGAGAGCTGTTTGTTACACAAGCCGGAATCGCTCAGCTTTGATGCTGCGGCGCTGACCGAACCATTGTCCGGGGCGTGGAAAGGGCTGATAAAGCACAGCGAGATGCAGGTGGGAGACGACGTTGTCATTATTGGCGTAGGGGGTATTGGCTTGCTATGTCTTATGGTGGCACGTGCTGCCGGGGCCGGGCGACTCATCGCTATCGATCCCAGTCTATATGCGCGAACCAATGCGCAAAAGATGGGTGCGACGCATGTGATTGATCCACAGGAGGAAGATGCACGCAAGCAGGTCTACGATATTATTCCTGATGGTCCAGACCTCGTTATTGAAGCGGCTGGACCAATTGTCGCCGTCGAGCTCATGGCGCAGCTCCGTCGGCGCGGTACGCGTTGGAATGTCTTTGGTATAACTACGCACGAGAACTTTGAATTAGATGGAGGACTGACACACTTTCTCGAAGGGCGTATGGATGCCAGTTTTGGCACTAACCCGGCTGCAATGCAGAGGGCTGTTCGCCTAATGGAATCGGGACTCGTTAACACGGAAGACATTATTAGCCACCGATTTAAACTGAGCGAAATACATCGGGCTATTGAGGTCATGGGACAGCCGGAACGCAACAAAGTGATGATACAGATATGAACGATGGAACGGACGAGCGCTTCGCCGATTTTGTGCGCGCCTATCCACTGTGTGATATGCTGGGGCTCAATCTGACCCATCCGCGCTTTGTGATTGACCATATTGATCTTGGCCAGCGCGATGATAGCACCTGTCGCGGCGACTTTGTCAAATTTGCTGAGTGGGGACTGCGGGTGGTCATGTGTAAAGGAGGGCCTGTGCTTTACGACGATAATTTTGCGGCCCTATGGCCGCGTCAACCAGAACACCGCCGAGGGCGCGCTGAGTCTGAACCGCTATACCTCTCATCCAATTCCAAGAATCCCACGCAGGTTGTGCTCGCCCTGCTCGATCGATTTTTATGCGATGTCGAAGCCCATACTGATAAGGTACGTTTGATCCACACGGTAGCGGATTTGGATGAGGCTCTGCGTGATAGAATCGTCGCGTTGCTTATGGGGTCAAACCGATCCGACTGGTTTGGCGACGTGCCGGGCGTGTTGCGCATGGCTGCTAGACTGGGTTTGCGCATGATTACGCTTAATAGTTCGGGTCGCGAGTTGGGATGGGATGGACACGATATCGAGCGTGGTAGCGGTGGTCTGAGCGATGTGGGCGCAAAGATGATTGATCAGATGAATCGCTCGGGTATTTTGATTGATTTGGCCCACACTAACGAATCCAGCTCACTCGATATTATATCTTACTCGCAGCGTCCTGTTATAGACAGCCACTCGAATCCGCGCGTACTTGAAGAATCGACGCGCAATACATCCGATGTTGTTATGAGAGCGCTGGCTGATCGGGGTGGGCTGTTGGGAATTATTCCGGGTATCACACGACCAGAAAGAGAGCAGCCTTATACTGAGGTCGACTCCGATCAGCTCGCTGTTGTTGTACGGCACATCGACTACGCAGTAGACGTCATGGGAATCGAAGGGGTCGGAATAGGAACGCATTTCAATTCGGCCTGCCTGCCGTGGCTGATTGAGGCTGTGCTGCAAGCCGGATACACAGAAGCTGATGCGGCCAAAATATTTGGCGGAAATTACCTGCGCATTTTGCGCGCCGTTCTGCCCGCTTGAGGTCGAGGGCTCGCCTGATACAGCGCAGTGACCCTAGGTGCAAAAAGTGCGTAGTTGCAGCATCGTTGGGCTGATTGGCCGACATCTATAAATGGCTGCCACAAGCGGTTTGATTGCAGGAAGAGAAACTATGAGTTCACGCCCCATATCGATCGCCTGGCGAGTCAGGGCATTGCTGTTAGCAACAATCCTGTCTGTATGCCTTCGCGTTCGACTCTCCTAACGGGTCAGTATAGTCGGAGCTGAATGGACTACTTGGGCAATTATGCCGAAGAGGGCGTATTGCCAGAGTATCCGTCAATGGCGCGCACGTGATTGCGTGAGACTACGCTGATAGAGGTCTTGCGTTCGGCTGGCTATGACACGGCCCTATTTGGCGAGCGGTACGTGCTGCCAGCTCCGCATCTAGTTGGGTTTGACTATGCGCTTTTTCCACGTGTGCACCGTCGTCATACGTGGCAGACCTTCTAGTAGAGGCATTGAAAAACCCGGATTTGTCGTCCATCTATCTCTATTTTTCAAGGTTATACGGGCGGCAGAAAATGGGCTATTAATTGTGGAATGTTACTTTATGTGGCGGCTCTGTTTTCCTTTTTTTCTTGGATCTCTTCATTTTCTTTATGCATCTGTTCTAAATCTATTTGTAGCAGCTGCTCATGATATGTGCGCAGCATCTTTTCTCTATCGCGCAGCGGAGCGGTGATTCCTTGTAAGACTTCGATATTGGGTTTACACGTCTGAGCACGCTCACGCAAGACGGTGAGGGCATGGTTCAGCTTACCTAGCTTGGGCCGTATTCGGGCTGCTTCAGCGGAGAAGTGAGCCATTATACGTATCGCCATGCCCAGTGAACCCACGCAGATGAATATGTAAAATAACTTTGTGTCGAGATCTATTGAATCCACTCTGAAATCCATATGTAAAGAATGGAACGGGCTTTGAGTAAGAGTAGTAAATAATTTGCAGATCAAGAATACTCTTTGCTCGCGTAGTCCGCATATACAGTTTTTTATCGGCGTGCCGTGCAAAATACGCAGTGCGAAAATCCAATGGTGCTATCTGTTCTCTACAGAGCCGGATGCTGTGTTGACCTATATCTAAATTTATTAAATATTTACGAACTATTGGATAATTCTATCTTGGCGCGGTCTTTATCGCATGTGCACGTCGCTGTAGAGATGCGCTCTCACGTATATAAGTTCTGCATGAAAAGAGACGCAAGCTATGCCGCGAATTGACGTTGAAGCGCTGCAAAAGGTAATGCTGCGCCACAAATTCCTCTTCAAACACCAGATCGCAAACCTCGTTGGCATCAGTTACGAACGACTAACCGAGATCATAGTTCAAGGTGAGTGTGAGGTTGAAGAGGATATCGTCGTGCGCCTTTGTGATGGGTTGGAGTGCGCGCGCGAAGAAATCGTCGTAGGTGAAGATGGGATAAACGTTTGAATATTATTCTCTTTCAGGACGGTGAATTGGATCGGTTGCTGCCTCTGGAAGACGCGCGGGCGCGACACGTCTTAGATGTAATCGGATGTAAGGAGGGCGATAGTTTTGACGTTGGTCTGGTTGATGGCCCCCGCGGGAAGGCGCGGATTGCGCGCATCCTGCAACGCGGTCTTCAGCTCGATTTTAACTTCGCTGTAGAAGTGCTAGATCTCTATCCGGTGGAGCTTATAGTTGGATTGCCGCGTCCGCCCAGTGCGCGAAGAATACTAAAAGACCTGACGACTCAGGGCGTGAAGAAGATGCACTTTGTCGCTACTGATAAGGGAGAGAAATCTTATCTCAACAGCCGTTTGTGGGCTGGCGGGGAATATCGTCGTTTGCTGCGGGAGGGAGCTGAACAGGCTTTTTGCACGCGTTTGCCGGAAGTCAATCTACATCCGTCGCTTACAGACTGTATTACAAATCTGCCTTGCGGTGAACGGCTTGCCTTAGACAACTATGAGGCAGACGGTTCGTTGGGGTCCTTGCATTGCATCGCGTCATCATACATTTTGGCTGTGGGCGCTGAGCGTGGTTGGTCGGGGAGTGAACGGAACGCACTGCGCGACAGAGACTTCACGCTGGTTAGTCTCGGGTCGCGCGTGCTCAAGACAGAGACAGCGTGCATCGTCGGCCTTGCGCTCTTGCTAGAGAAGCTCAAGGCCTATTGAGCAGTGGTAACCTCGTCGTGCTCGGCGGTGCTTATTCTTTAAAAAAATCAAACAGGAGGTAACAGCGATGAGCAAACAATACAGCGTGAAAGATTGTTTTACCCAACCGCCGGAGAATCACGGCCATCCCGGTAGCATATCCAGAGTAATTATTGGCCCCGATGCCCGTCGTGCAGATCGTCCTTTGGCGCTTAACAGCGAGCGATTAGTAATCCACACAAACGAGTATGAAGCCGGGGGATTGTCGGGCGAAGGACATGCCCATCCAGATCAGGAACAGGCATTTTACATATTGGAAGGGGAGATGGAAGTTGAAGTCGGTGATGAAACGTATCAATTGAGTTCGGGTGACTGCGTTATGCTCCCGCGCGACGTGTTTCACAAGCACCGCAATACGGGTGATAAGCCGCTAAAATTTCTCTTTATAAGCGCCATGTTGGGCGATGGCCCCCCTCCTGGAGGGCGTTAAATGATCGCGTCTCTACGGGTCGAATAGGTGGGTGAATGATCGTATGAGAAAAACGAGTTGGGAGCTCAATTCGATTGCCTTATTGGGCGATATCAGTCTACGCGCAGAAGGACAACCTCAGGTCGTAGAGGCGCCGCGCGGGCAAGCCGTGGCATTCGACGGAGTCCACGATGGACTCTTTGCCCAGGCAAATCCGCTCGCCGGTATGACGGCGTTTACAATTGAGATTGTTTTTCGGCCGGATCCAGGAGGACTGAAAGAGCAGCGCTTTTTTCACGTGGGCCAAGCGCACGACGATCGCGTGCTGTTTGAAACTCGCCTTACAGCCGACGATCAATGGTATTTGGACACATTTATTCGCTCAAAGGATTCTGATTGCACGCTGTTCAACAGAGATTTTTTCCATCCGTTGGGCGCTTGGTATCACCTTGCCATGAGCTGTGACGGTCAGCAGCAGATCAACTATGTGAACGGTATTCAAGAAAATCGCGGTCCCATTGATTTCGCACCTATGGAAGACACGGGAGCGCTTTCTATAGGCGTTCGTCTGAACCGCGTTTGTTGGTTTCTCGGCGCTATATCCGAGGTGCATCTGACTGCAGATGCGATAGGCCCAGAAGAGTTTTGTCTGCTATAGGAATGAATTAGACACGACGAATGTGTTATAGATGAGGTGAAGCGTGGGAAAAGGTCGAGGTCGGCATCGTTCAACTGACAAAGAAGGACGGCGGACCATAGACGCGATAGAGCGGATACCCGGAGTTGAGGCCGTTATTATAAGTCGCTCAATTGGCGGCAAATCAATTGGTCGGCACTGTGCGGCAGGCGATTTCAAGCTACAGAGCGAAATGCCGGGCGGCTTTAAAGGCGTTATACAGACTTCAAAGGGGATACAAGAACTGTTTGTTCGCGTGCACGATCCGAGCGACGCCGAAGTGCGAAAGCGGTTGTCCGAGCACTCAGTGCAGTATGATCCTTAACGTATTTGTTTTATTCGTCCCCAACTCGTCGGGGCGACGGCGCTCGGTTGCGTGAACATGCGAGAAAATATCATGTCGCGTGCGGTGGGGGGAAAAGATATGACGATGTTGCCCGGCACTTCGAGCACGACCAGCTCTGAAAGCGTTAATGTCGCACCGTCTGGTGATAGAGCATAGCGACGAAACTGGGCGCCAAAATTGCCTCGTATATGCTGAAACTGGTTGCGGTTTACATCGTAGTTGATCTGTTGGTTTGGCTTAAGACGGATAACAGACAGCGTGCTTTTGCCGACTTGTGGATCGATAAAAGAACCCGCTTGCCAGTTGGAAATAATGCTGGTGTATGGGGTGGCTGGCTGTGCGGTTGGATTGCGAGAAAAGTAGCTGTGCCGCGTGCTTCCATCCGATAAGAGTTCAATGATTTGCCAGTACTGACGCGGTGTTTGACCTGGTTGCGCGAAGTAGAATTCGTTGATCCAGCGCCCGGTTAACGATGTGGGATAGGCCGACTGGGGATCGGGGGAAAATCCGGGTTCCTGTGCGTCAAGCGCGAGCGGATGGAGCGCGAGTGCCATCAAGAGTAGGAGCGCGTGGCGCATATTGAACACCTTGGGTTTATAGTTTTATTTTAGAATATACGCAAACAGGTCGAAATCGCTGAGACGAACTAAAATAGGAGAGTATTCGTGCGCGCAGTTGTCGTTGGTAACGGTGAAAGGCCGTCGCTGGGACTGTGGAACAGACTGATGGAAGAGAATCCCGTGGTTCTCTGCGCCGATGGTGGCGCGGATACCGCCCATGCATATGGTGTGATGCCCTACGCGGTGATTGGAGATCTCGATTCTCTCTCGCCCAATGCACGTGCGGAGGCACCGCCAGAGCGCGTCATAGGTGTTGATGCCGACAACACGGGCACGGACGTGCAGAAGGTGCTGCGCTATGCGGTGAATTTGGGCGTTCGGGAAGCTACGCTGGTTGGTTTTACCGGCGGGCGGACCGATCACTGGCTGTGGAACCTGAGCATGTTAAAATTGTTCGGCGATGCGATGCTTCTGTCCATCATAGACGATTATTGCGAGGTTCGTCTAGTGCGCGGAACGGTGAAAATGCGTGCGCAGGTTGGACAGAAAATCTCCCTAACCCCCCTAGGGGGAGAAGCTACAGGCATCACGACGCGCGGTCTCCAGTTCGCTCTTAATGGGGAATCGTTAGCATTGGGCGTGCGCGATGGCATTTCTAACGAAGTGACCGACAGTGCGGTGGAAATCCGGGTTGAGTGCGGTGATTTGCTTGTAGTGGTGCAGCGAGAGGGAGATTTTGACCCGGTTGAGTGGGTGACGACTTGACTGCACGTAGATATATTAGGTCTTGTTCGATTTTCATCTCCTACTTATAATGTTTGACACTTCCATAGAATCCGTTCTCTATTAGGTGCGTATGCCAAAAATGAGAAATTTAGTGTTGAGCGTATCCGCCTTGGCCCTCTTAATGACGGCCCCGGTCGAAGCTCAGAAAGTTTCCTTTCTGAGCGGGCGTGAGCCCCATGGCGTAGAAGTGTATGAGATGGCGATGACGCCTTCTATGCGTAAGTGGGAACAGTCTCAAAGCTTCTACCACTTCTACAGGTGGACAGGCGATGGGTATACCAACTACGCTACTGAAAACTACGAGCGGTACGTCTCGACGGAGTTAGAAGGTTTTCGCACCTACGACATGTATGGCAATTACATGACGCGCGGTTTCTCTATCTACAATTGGTCTATTGATAGCCCCACTAACTCGGGAACGAGCGTTCGGAAGGCGCCCAAATACGGCTCCTGGTTCCGCAACCTCGTCGTATCTTCAATGTCCAAGGGTGGATTCTATTCGGCGTTAATGATAGGCGACGCTATCAACACGCGCCTGACCCCGCTTACGTTTAATAAGCCCGCTTTTAACGGCATTCAGTGGGATTTTGCCTCTGACTACTTCGAAGGAACCATCCTTTCGTCTCGTCTCGCTTCGCCTGGAACCGTAGTTTTGGGTGAGAATGCAGGCGGTCAGACACTCGGGGATGTGACGAACCTCTTCGGTGGGCATGCCAAGGTTCATCTCAACGACTTTTCCCGGCTCGGTTTTACCTATCTCAACGTAGCCAACTTCTCCAGCAAGCGTAAGCTGAGCCGTAACTCGCTAAAAGGTGTATTGACGAGTGCGCAAAACGAGGGACAAGTTGAGACGATTGTCCTGCGTCTCAGCGATGATTCACCCGAAGATGGCGTAGGCGGTACTAGACTCTTTTCAGAGCGGATTCTTATCGACGGGGTTGAACATCCGGAAATTGTACCCGTTCTGCGCGGCGGCGTGCGTCGCGGAGGAGTGATTGAAGCAAATGGCGTAGAGTCGATAGAGCTGACGTACAATGTGTTGTCTGACTTCCAGATCAACGAAAATGATAAAGTCGAGAAGTTTCAGGACATTCGGGAAATTGAGTTCGAACTGGCCGTCGCCAACGATTACCGTATCGAAGTCACCTCAAACCTACAGGTTAACGGGCAAGACGAACCGGTCTTCCTACTTGTCGAGCGGGCACACGGCAACGTGAGCGATGGATCAAACCTGCGTTTTGTGCGCTTTGATTACGGGCTTCCTACGGGACGTGATATTATCGGTGTCAACTTCGATATTGAAGACGCCAACGGGTTTAATCTGCGCTCAGAGTGGGTGATGAGCCGTGCCTTTCGCCGCTTTCCCAACCAGAATTTCCAGCAGCATAAAGTAGCCCAAGGTGAAGGGATCGCTTACTATCTTACGGCTTCGCAGGATGCTTATCCCTATTTTGCCTATGGCGAGGTCTATCGCATCGATCCCGAATACTCGACGCGCTCTTTCATGAGCGATACGCGCGGTTTTATCGACTATGAAAACTTACAGCGCTACTCCTTTGAAGCCGTCGATGACAATGACGATCAGGACCGCTTTCCTGACTGGCAGCGCCTCTGGCAGGGCGGTGATTTTGTCTTTGGCACTACGCCGTTTGGCACGGGAGGATTACCCGATCCGCAGGTTTTTCCCGGCTACGATGAAAACTCGGACTTTATTTCTGATTTCAACCAAAATGATAACACGCTGCCCGACTACGACGAGCCCTTTGTGCGGTACGGTGTAGATGCGCCAGAGTTTCTTTTTGGCGTCGACATGAACAACAACGGGATCATAGATCGTTTTGAGAACGACAACCTGGCGGATTTGCCCTATCGACAAGACCGGCGCGGGTGGAATTCATACGGAGGCGTTCACCTTAACGACAACGTCAAAATGGTCGTGGGGATGGCCGTTACAGATGAGATAAGCAGCAAGCGGAACTCGGATCAACTTTACGCCATTGTGCAGGGGCGTTGGAACTGGCCCGGCATAGAACTTCGGGCGTATGAATACGTTCGCTCTGTCGAAGACAACATTGAAGATACCGTGTTGTTCTGGACAGATCCGGAGGGGTTTCGCGAAGTTGTTGATCCGTTAGAAGCGACGGATGCGCTGATAAGCACGGGCTACTTCACCCTCGATTATAAGCGCTTGGGCAAATTGAAGATTTACAACAAAGTAAAGTACGATTTCACGAAGCAGCGCGGTGCTGCCGCAGACACCAGAGATGATCGCCTCTTTCTCGGGATGATCAACCGGGCGGATTACCCTATTGTGCTATCTGAAAACGTGCAGCTTTGGCCCAGATGGAAGAGTATCTTTCGCAAAATCAATCCGACCAATGCAACCGACCTCGCTACGACTGAGTGGTCGCATTTCTTTATGCTGACTTCTAAATACTTTGTCATGCCGACAACCTATGTGGAATACGGCATTGAGTTCGACGTATTTAGGAATATGGAAGACAAACCGGAAGTAGTTCCAGCCGGCTTCAAAGATGACTTTAATGCCACAGTCTTAGCCGCTCAGCTGTCAAATCAGTCTTCGTATTTGGGCTATTCGCTGACTATGAACGCGGGCTTTCGCTGGGAGCATCGCAGCTTTGAAGAGGACAGCGAGAGCCGCTCTTTGATATTCGTTCGCGCCTTTGCAGGTTTGCAAGACTAAGCTTTTTCTATCTAATAAGCCGCCTTCCGATTCATCCAATAAAGTGGAAGACGCCTTTACGTTCTTTCCCTACCGTTTTACCAATCGCTTACCGATCCATCCGGACGTCGCCAGTGCGGTGGTTCGTCTGGGAGGGTCGGCGGATGTGCGGCAGCGGCCTGCTCGTTTATTTCAATGCCTAGGCCCGGTGCGTCCGAAGCATATAAATATCCTTCCTCCAGCACTTGCGTGGTCTGTATAACGTCATGTATCCATCCGCCGCTGGGCGCGAATTCTTGAACCGCACAGTTTGATATCGACAGATTGAGATGGAGCATAGCCGCTGTGCTGACGGGACTTGCCGTATAGTGACAGGCTAGTTCCTGATAGTGGACCTCCGCCATAGAAGCGATTTTCTTACCTTCGGTTATGCCGCCGGCATGGCATATATCGACGCGTAAATAGTCAACTAGCTCTTCTTCAATAAGCGTGCGAAATATCCACTTGTCGTGTAGCTGTTCACCCGTGCCGAGGGCCGCGTTGGTGTGTGAACGCAGATGGGCAAAAGACGCTGGATTTTCCGAGCGGATGGGATCTTCCACATAAAAGGGACGATAGGGTATCAGGCTATTACAGAGTTCGATGGCTTGGGGAGGATTGAGGCGCGTGTGGGCCTCAAATATGATCTGGGGATCGTGTCCTACTGCTTCGCGCAGTGCTGCCATGTAGTCGACGGCACCGCACAGGCCGCGCACCGCATCAAATACGCCGTCGGAGGCGAAGGCGTCGAAAGGTGATATGCGCAGCACGCGATAGCCTTCACTGACCAACGCGTGTGCGTGCTCTATCATGTTTGGTATGCTGTCACAGCGCACGTGGCGATAGAGCAGGACTCGTTCGCGTGAGGCACCACCCAATAGTCGATAGGTTGGCACGTTTAATGATTTGCCCGCCAAATCCCACAGGGCAATGTCAATTCCCGATAGCGCCGACTGTAAAACGGGACCGCCACGCCAAAATGTTCCGCGGAATATGTCTTGCCATATAAACTCTATACGCGTGGCGTCCTGCCCAATTAGAGAGGGTTTGATGGCATGCAGTGCCTCTACCACTGCCAGACTGCGCCCGCTCAGAGAAGCTTCGCCCAGACCGTGCAAACCCGAGTCAGTTTCGATCTTGACATAGACAAATTGTGCTACGGCAAACGTCTTTATATCCGTTATTTTCATCGCGTTTTTCCTGGTCAATGGGTGCGTGCGGTTTGCCTATTAGGCGCCGAGCCATGAAAGGTCAAATTGGGCAAACCTAATTACTTCGTACGGGCTATTCGAGCCGCATTCATACAGGCATCCAGCTTGCCCGTCTGGGAGAGCGACCAGACACGAATAAGCGGCCGGTCCTGCATGTAGCGTGCCTTGGTGTGGCCAGGTTTGGCCGCTGTCATCACTCAGGCGCACGGTCATATTCTCGCGCTTTTCTTCGCTTGCGGGATTGGTAAATAGCAGCTTTGTTCCCTCGGCCGTTTCTAATCGACGCAGACTCGCCTGGCAAATGGGTTCGATCAGCTCGTCTTTTCGCACTAGGTCAGACCAGCTAATACCCTCGTCATCGCTGTAAGAAATGGCGCGCGTGCGCTGGTTGGGATCGTAGTTTCGCATATTTAACAGCAGGCGTCTATCGTCTAATTCGACCACCTCGCATTCGTTAACTTGGTCTTGTGGTGTCGTGCCGCCGAGAGACCAGTTGATGCCCCCATCGTCGCTGAATATGACGTGAGAAAAATATTTTTTACTCGTGGCTTCTATGTGGTCACAGGGAATAACGAGGCGTCCACTGCGCAGCTGTATGCCCGCCCCTGGACCCGTGGCATACCATGTCCAATGTGCTTTTTTAGTCGTGCCAGTGATGTTGCGTGGAGGGCTCCAGGTGTGTCCATCATCTTCGCTGCGCGTCAACCATACTGTGCGCGTACCTTTGCTTGTCCCATCTATGATTTGATGTTCCACGTCGGTGCCCATATTGTGTGTCAGAAGAAGCGATATGGCACCGTTTTGACGATCGACAACAGGGCATGGATTCCCACACGTGTTGTCCGGATCATCCCACACCGTTTGAATAGATGACCACGTCTGTCCTCCATCATCGCTGCGTCTGAGCAGAATGTCTATATCGCCGCTATCTCCTTGACTGCGTCTTCGACCTTCGCAAAAGGCTAGCAGGCAGCCGGCCTGTGTCCATATGATAGAGGGGATACGAAAGGTGTGGTATGATTCGTGGCCGCTCATGAAAAGATCTTGCTGTATAAGCATGTATCGGCTTCCGTTTTTGATTAATTTGGTGGCGAAAAATAATCTGTTATCGTTTAATTATCGTGAAGTTAGTGCGTAGAGAAAAGGCCGCTCTTCTTCAATTCGGTTGGGTAAATGCGGCGAGTATTTGCGTGCTTCTCAAACAGGTGAACCTACTATTGAGGCACGGTTGAGCAATATGGTACACGACTTGGTCGACTACCGACTATTGAACGATGAGGATCGCGAAGACCTAGAAGAATACTTGAGGCAGCGTGGATGGTTAAGGGAGGGAGAACGCGTAGTAGACGTTTCGCGAGCGGGCGAGGGCAATATGAACTGCACGCTGCGCGTATGCACGGAACGGCGTTCATGTATAGCAAAGCAGTCTCGGCCTTGGGTAGAGAAATATCCTTCCATTCCTGCGCCCGATAGCCGGATTGCAATTGAGGCATTGTTTTATTCATTGGTAGCCTCTACTGAAGCGGTCGCTACGCGCATGCCCCGTCTGCTGGACTTTGACGAGGGACAGCGCGTAATGCTATTGGAAGATTTGGGAGAGACGGCCGATTTTATGCACATATATGGAATCGGCGCGGGTAGGGATGTGCCACTTCAGTCTTTGTGCGGATGGCTTTCGGCTCTGCACGAGTCACGGTTTGATAGACAAACGCAACGTGCGTTAGAAAACCGGGGCATGCGTGTGCTTAATCACGAACATATATTCGATCTACCTCTGCAATCAGATAACGGTCTTGATCTCGATGAGTTGACCGCAGGGCTCTCCGCTTCTGCTCGCGCACTGAAGGAGCATGCCCAATACGCGCAGGCCGTAAAAGACCTTGGGCAGCGCTACCTTGGTGAGGGCACGTCGCTTTTACACGGCGATTTTTATCCGGGGAGTTGGGTCGAATCAGGGAACGACGTGTGGATCATTGATCCAGAATTTTGCTTTTTGGGTCCAGCAGAGTTCGACGTGGGCGTTTTTGTGGCGCATCTCCTGTTGGCAGGCAAACCACTGGAATACGCCTTCGAGGTCTTTGCGTGCTATGATGGCCCCATCGGTTTCTCTCGGCATCTTGCATTGGGCTTTGCCGGTGTAGAAATTATGCGCCGTCTTTTAGGGGTCGCTCAATTGCCGCTTCGCGCCGACCTAGAAGCCAAGAAAACGCTACTCACCCTTTCGCGGCGTCTCGTGCTTGAGCCCGATTATTTTGGGTGAGCATGTCAGGTGCTACTGAGGTAGAGTGCTCTTTACGCCGGTTTTCAAATTTCGCTAACTGTGCATTCCGGCGGCAGGTTAATCGCTTTATTGGAGCCGCATGGCGGGTTCACTCAAACAGGCTTTACCTTGCCGGATATTTTAGAGTGCGCTAAGTTAAAACCAATTGAAGAAAAAGAGGCGAAACTATGTCTGAGAGAGTGCCTGATATACTGCCTTTGAGCCCCTATTTTCGTGAAATGGTTTGGGGAGGCAGACGCCTGCAAACGCTGTTCGGAAAAGCGCTCCCCGAAAAAGTGCCGATCGGTGAGTCGTTTGAATTGTCGGCTTATCAGGGACGGGAAAGCCGAGTGTGTGCCGGTTCCTTAGAGGGCCTTGGACTGAGTGATTTGGTCCGTCGCTACGGAGCCGACCTGCTTGGCTCAGCGGTCGTTGAGCGTTATGGGCAGTGCATGCCGCTGTTGGTAAAGCTGCTCGATGCGCGACAGGATCTCTCTATTCAGGTGCACCCAGATGACGCCTATGCGCAGGCGAATAACCTCCAAGATAATGGTAAGATGGAAGCGTGGTTGGTGCTTCACTCCGACGGGGGACGCGTGGCCTTCGGGCTCGCAGACGGGGTTGACCAACGCACTTTTTCCGAGGCGTTGTCTGCAGGTCAAGTAGAAGAGGTGATTCGCTTTTTTCCGGTGCAGCGCGGTGATTTGGTTTTCTCGCCACCTGGCACAGTGCATGCGCTGTGCTCGGGCGTGGTGATCTACGAGGTGCAGCAGTCGAGCGATCTTACTTTTAGAATTTACGACTACGATCGACCCGGCCTAGATGGGAAGCCGCGGGAACTCCACCTACGGCAAGCGCTAGATGTAATCAATTTCTCTGAGACGTTGCCTACTCCCCAGGCCTGGTCGACGCTGCCTGGCGCCAGTGAAGACGGCTGCGTGCTGGTAGACTGCGAGCATTTTCATACGCGCTATGTGCGGTCTCCCGAAACTCTTTGCGAGACGGTTGAAAGCTTCGCTGCACTAACGGTGGTCAGTGGTCAAGCCCGGCTGCGCGGTGGATACGATGCGTTTCTCGTGGCTGCAGGGTCTACGGCTTTGCTGGCAGCTGGTCGTGCCATAGAAGTCGAACAGGTTGGCGACGTGCCGCTGGAGTACGTCCTTTCTTCGATCATACCACAATAAGGGGCATACATTTGAAATTTGTTATTCGAGCAGGAGGTTTCGGAACGCGCCTGTGGCCCTTTAGTCGCAAAAATCGTCCCAAACAATTTCACGCGATGGCAGGCTCGACAACCATGCTGCAGGATGCGGTAGCGCGCATTGCTCCGATCGGTCACTGCGAAGACGTATTTGTTTCTACCGGTGTGGCTATGGCCGATCTCGTGCGGACGCAGTTGCCAGATTTGTCGGCCGAGCACTTACTGATTGAGCCCGCTCTTCGTAATACGGGACCTGCGGTGGGCCTAGAATGTGCTCTGCTTGAGGCGCGCTTTCCCGGTTGCGTCGTGGCTAGTTTAGGGTCCGACCATTACATCGGTAAGAGCGAGGAGTTTTGCCGTCTCTTGCAGGCGGCAGAAGCGGCTCTCAAGTCGTATCCCGACTATTTATTTACGCTCGGAGTGACGCCCACGCGCGCAGAAACCGGGTATGGGTATATTCGTCGCGGATCGCTTTTAGAGCCGGTTCGCCAGGTTGATATCTATACCGTTAACGCTTTTACAGAGAAGCCGGATATTACTCGTGCACAAGAATACGTGAAGAGCGGTCAGTATTTGTGGAACAGCAATATGTTTGTCTGGAAAGCTGCGACGGTTCTCGATCTATTCGCTCGCTACGAACCCGAAATGTATCAGATTTTGGAGCGTATTGGGCGTTCTGTAGGGAGCGGACGAGAGAGAGAAGTGATTGCCGAAGCGTATCCCGAGTTGAAATCTGTTGCCATTGATAATGCGATCATAGAACGAGCTGAAAAAGTGGCGACGATCGAGGCTGATATCGAATGGGGAGATATCGGCACGTGGGCAGCTTTGACAGACGTGCTGCCAACTGATAAAGAAGGTAACTTATTTTCTGCACAGGTCGTAGCGCTCGACTCGCGAGATGCCACCGTCTATGCGCCGTCCGATAAGGTGGTTGCACTAATAGGTATGGAAGATGTTGTTGTAGTTGATACAGAAGACGCCTTACTCATATGTAAGAAAGACGAAGCGCAGCGAGTGCGCGACGTGCTTGAGGCATTGGAAAACAGCGGTGAGGATCGCTATTCTTAAGTTTTGGGCTGGATCGGATGAAAATGTATACGGGGGCGGCGCTTGTGCGCCGCCCCCGTATATTTATACGTACTGCTTTTCTTGACAGGAAACCGCGAACCGAACTGTCCTTACGCGACTTCTAGCGCACGTATCATCTCACAGATGCCCGTGACACCTCGGCGTATATGATCCTCTGATGCGGCGATAGAAATCCGTACGTGGTCCGCACACATGGCGCCAAAGGTACTGCCTGGAGCGACTGCCACACCTTTTTCCTGCAGCAGACGCGTAGCAAAGTCGTGCGAATTTAACCCGGAGGGTGCAATGTCGATAAGTAGATAGATTGCGCCCCCTGGACTGTACCGGTATAGGCCGTATTCGCGGAGAATGTCCAAGGCGATCTGCATGCGTTTGGCATAGGCGTCCCGCATCTCTACAACGCAGTTTTGTGCTCCGTCTAGCGCCTCTGCTGAGGCCAGCTGGGAAAAGCCTGTGCCGCAAGAGACGAACGGTTCCTGTAGCTTGGATGCGAGTTCAATATAGTCGAGTGGGCCTCGCGTAAAGCCTACGCGGTATCCCGTCATGGCGTAGCTTTTGGACATGCCGCTCACTATGAGCGTGCGGCCGTCGGTATCGTGTTGGAGCGCGGAGATATGTCCGTCTCCGAAGGTTATATCTGCGTAGATTTCATCCGATAGCACCCAGAGGTCGTGGCGATTGGCTAGCTGCATCAGCGCGCCCATCACTTCTGCGTCATACACCTGCCCCGTTGGATTGGAGGGAGTGCACAGCAGAAGCAGCTTTGTACGTGGCGTGACGAGGTGGTCAATCTGGTCTATATCGGGCAAAAACTGGTGGTCTGCCCGCAGGTCGTAAAAGACTGGCTTAGCGTGGATAAGCGAAGCTGCCATGTTGTAGTTGGGCCATCCAGGGTCGGGTAATAGCACCTCATCTCTGGGCTCTAGCAAAGAGAAAAATGCAGAAGCGATGCCCATCACGGCACCGGGAGTCACCAGAATATTATCCGAAGAGGTCTCAATCCCGCTGCGTTGATGAAAATAGCGCGCCGCCGCTTCACGCAGCGTATTTACGCCTGCATTGGGCACGTATTTAGTGTGTCCTTCGCGCACGTAGCGACAGGTTGCATCGACAATGTGTTCGGGCGTGGCAAAGTCAGGTTGGCCCACTTCTAAATGAATGACGGGCTTTTCTTTTTCAACGGCCCAGGCCATGTCCATGATCTCGCGTATGCCTGAGCGAGGTATCTGCGACGGAATATCGGCAAATGGTTTCATCGCAGATGGATACCCGGACCGGTTGAACCGATCATTTGCACCGTATTGTAGATGGAAGCTGGCGTAGATGCGCCCGTCACGCCGGTGATGCTTTCGATGCGCTCCACGCGTAGGTCGACTCCCGATCCTTTGGCGTGGATAGCAACCGTGGCTTCTTTCCATGCTGGATCTACCTGTAGCACGGAGTGCGTCTGGTCAAATCCAATGCCGGCATAGGCAATTGCTGCATGAGTGTTGACGTTGCGAGGAAAAAGAGGACAAATGCCGCGCGTAGGCCCGTCGTAAAGGGTTGTCTCTTCGCTGATCTTGTCGGGGTCCAAACCGGCGGCCGCGCAGTCTACGTTGTGTGGAGGCTTCTTCATGATCACGTCAACGGATTCCCACACGTCGCGGTTTTCCAACAGGGCGTCCATGCCGACGACGCCCCCGTGCGGGACAAAGGCACGCGTGCCGTAGCGCTGGGTCGTCTCTTCAATCTCTTGTTCGACCTGGCGATCGGCCAGAGCCGTGACGGAAATAAACATGTAGTCCGTCTTTTCTAGAATTGTCTTGCCCCAAGCTCGCGTTATATCGGGATGAGCCATTTCTACTACGAGATCCGGTTCCTTGCTCTCAAAAGCTCCCAAATCGGCTAGAGCCAACTCC
Source organism: uncultured bacterium (assembly GCA_964011675.1). Lineage (GTDB taxonomy): Bacteria > Latescibacterota > UBA2968 > UBA8231 > UBA8231. The sequence goes on along the minus strand of CAXGPR010000004.1, from coordinate 24,885 downwards.
TCAGGTATGTCTTCAAGTGTACCGGCAAACTGGTCGTGGACAAATACGACTTGCATACCGGTTTCTGGGCTGGCATCAATCATCTGATGAACGGCGCGGCCAATCTGGCCATAGCCCACTAGGCCAATTCGCGTCGTCTTTGTGCTCATAGTAGTTCTCCTGTGATATGGGTCATGCCAAAAAACAGGCAGAATATATAGAAAGGTATTGTTTATGGCGAGGAGGCACTTGATTGGAGTGAGTATGCCGTCTGTGAACTGCCTAATGCGAGTAGCGTCTTGGCCAAGATGCAATATTATGATAAAGGTTTTCTCTGTCACTCCGATAGTAAGGGAACGGAGGTCATATTGACATTGAGTAGAAAAGGTAAGAAGCTGCGCGGGAATTGGGGCACCCATTTGATGGGTATACTGGGGTGCATATGCCTCGTTCTAGCAGGAGCAGGGTTGTGGTATAAGAGTGGAGAGCAGCGATCTTTAACGCGGCCTACAGTTGAGTTTGCAGGACTAACAGCTACCGAGGTCGAACAGACAAGGACGGAAGAAGGAGAACATGAGTATTATCCGCTAGAGGTAGGTCGTTACTGGATTTACCAACGTCTTGACCCACTCAGTGGGACAACTACTGAACTTGAGCGGAGGATCGTGCGCAGAGAAAGCCGCGAGGGACGTGACGTCTACTTTTTTGACGACGAAACGGTTGCGTATCGCGAAGGTGAGAAGGTCTTCGAGATGGGCCCTGAAGGCGGAGTGAACGTCGTTTTGGCCGACGGTAATCAGGCCACTCCTTATGTCTATCGTAGTCAGGGCTTGCACATAAAGAAGCAGATCAGCAACAGAGATACCGTCTTGGAGACTGGATCTTCACGCTACAAGGACTGCATACAGATCGTAACGCATTTTCGCAAAGAACAAGGTGCTCAAGTGATGTCCTACGCTTCGTATTACTCTCCGGGCATAGGGCTTGTTGGGCGGGAGATGTGGCCGCCTAGTGGCGATGCGCCAACGGAAATTCTCTTGGCTTTCGGTATGCGGAAGCTGTAGTAGGTAGAATAATATAGCGGGCACGAGGCGCCCGTTCTAGAAAAAATAAAACGAGAGTAGATCCCCATGCTCCATATACACTATGCAGTGCTGTGCATCGTTTTTTGCGCAGTGCCAATTTTTGCAGATCCGTCGACAACTCATGTTAGCGCAGTGCGCCATGACGGTGCGACCTCCGTGACGATAGAAGCCGGTTCGGATCGAGGGTTGCAGACGGGTGCATCCGTTACTCTGCTACGAGCGGGAGAAGAAATTATTCATCCCATCAGTGGCCAAGTATTAGGTATTCCACAAGAGCCGGTTGGCTTGGCGGAAGTGCGCAGCGTAGAGGCAGACAGGGCAACTGCTATATTGGTAAAGACCTATTCTATGCCTCGAATAGGAGATTTAGTCGAATACGAGCAGGCTGAGTCTGTTCGACGAGATGCCAGTGCCGAACCAGAAGCTGTTGCGCAGTTTATCGAGCGCGTTCGCGGCTTGGAAAACGATATAAAGAGCTATCAGAAGTCGCAAAAAACGCTGTCCGCCTATCCGGTGTTTGCCCAGCAGGTGTGGGATGAGATGAGGGCAATTAAGTCCTATCTCGTTACTCTTGATGAGCGCCTTATTGAACTCGAAGCTCAGCAGGGAGAAGATCGCGATCGGCTGGGGCAGGTCATTAGTGGAAGTTACAGAGCTGAAGATACGCGTGAGTTGACTATTCGCTACAGCGAAGATACGGATGTGCGCTTACAAGTTGTGGGCAAAACGGTCTTGATCAGCGTGGAGCGCGACTCACTGCATCTGGAGCAGCTCGAAGAACCTACCTTACTTGAGGATAATCTCGTCGACGTAGAAAGCGAAAACGGGGAGACAGATTGGTATATCGGTTACCTATCCGACGCCTTGGATTATACGTTGGGCATCAGTGTCATTGCAGTTGGTATCATAGCGCTGACGGGTATCGTTATATTTTTTATAAAGCGCCGCTACGATGATGTGATGGATGGTTTAGAGGATATAGATCAGGATTTTGCAGAAGACGACGACGATTTCATCGAAGAGTATGACGTTGATTTCGATGATGACGAATCAGACAGGGAATACAGGGCGCGATGAGAAGAATAGTACTGGCTATCAGCCTGTTCGGTCTGGCCATGATGGTGCAAGCTGAAGAAGTGCACTACGTGATAAAAGTGACTCCAACGTTGGTTTATATTGATGCTGGTCAACAGGCAGGTGCTCAAAAAGGCGATGTCTACCTGCTGCTGCGTGAGCACGGTGAGCATTTTGCGCAGGTAGCCGAGGTGGAGATTGTGCGCGTAGATAGTGCGTTCAGCATCGGAGAGATCACGTATGTAAAACTTGGGGAAACTATACAAGTTCTGCAGCGCGCGTTCTCAGAGCGAGATTGGCAAATAATGGCAGAACAGGCGCATGCGGAGCTCTCCGAACGCGAATATCAAAGCGAGTCGGAACAGGAAAAGGGTGTCTTTGGAAAGCGATCTATCCTGTTTATGATAGGAGGCGAATGGGGGCGTAGCACAGATTTGCGTTGGAACGCGCAGAATAGTCTGCTTATGGAAGCTCGTTCAGGAAACGGTTTGGGTTTCGGTGTTCGTCTGGGTCAAGTGTTGCAGAATCGATGGCGCCTTAACTTCACGTATCGAACCAGTGCGGTTGGAGAGGTGGATGATTTGGCTATCGAATTCGACATGCATCGCTTGCTGAGTGAACACAATCGGTCTGGACTGTATATAGGAGTCGGAATGGGTCTACATCAACTGAGCATAGATGCGCCCGGCACGAGCGATGATTCGGCTAATAAACTGGGTTTTAACCTGACAGCAGGTTTACAGATCCCGGGTCGCTGGACGTTTGTTGCAGAGACGGGGTTGCAGCGCATTGTCAAATGGGGACCTTCCGTTGATATGAGTCACGTGCGGACTTACATCGGGCTGGGACGGGCGTTCTAGCTGCCCATCGCTTCTTTTGCGTTCTTACGGATCGCGTTTTTCCAGATTGTTTTCTAGCGCTTTGCCCTCTTTAGCAGTGACCTTGCAGATCCATATGCTGAGTTCGTAAAGCAAGAGTAGTGGAAGAGCCATCATGAGTTGTGATACGGGATCTGGGGGCGTAATAATTGCGGCTAGGACGAATATGACGACGATTGCATATCGCCTAATGCGACGCATCGTTTCGGCTGTGAGGACGCCAACCTTGGACAGGAAAAGGGCCATTACGGGCATTTCAAATACTAGGCCAAAGCCAAAAATAAGACGGAGAACAAAGCTGATATACTCGTCGGCAGACCACTGAGACGTCATATCTGGCGGTTCGAGGGCAAGAAAGAAACGCAGGCCCATTGGGAGTACTAGTAGGTAGGCGATCAGTGCTCCAATCGCGAAACATAACACGCTTAGAGATAAGATAGGCAACGCTAAGCGTTTTTCCGTACGCAGCAAGCCGGGCGCTATAAATTGCCAGGCCTGAAGGAGCAAATAGGGTAAAGCCAATACGAATCCGCTCATAAAAGCGATCTGCAAGTTGATGAAAAAATAAGTCATTGGGCGCAGGGCCTGCAGGCGCCGCGCAGGGGGTATTTCGTCGACGTCAGACGTAGGACCTAATACTTCCTGCTGCGTGCCAAGCCAACTGCCGACCAGAGATTGGATAGCAGATACAACGCCCGGTGATCGCTGATTCTCCAAGCTTAGCACGGCTTCTTCATAGGGTTTTATCAACAGCTTCATTACGCTATCAGATAGGGCGAAGCACACAATGGCACCCAGTAGAATGGCGATCAGCGAGCGAAGAATACGCCAGCGCAGTTCTTCAAGGTGATCCAGGAACGCCATTTCGCCCGATCCTGAAGGCTGTAGGGAGCGATCTTCTGCGTCCATTTCGACAGGATAAGAGCTTTTATCGTTCATAGGTTGGCACGATTTCTCATACGCAATACAATAAGAAAAAAAGCGGAGAACAGAAGACAGCAGTATGCGAACAAATCTCCGTTACGACTGTAAAAAGATCCACTCTGTGCCACAGATACGTTACCAACAAGTGCGGCCTCGGTGAAGATTTCACTCATTTGGTAGCGGCGTCCAAATCGGTCGATGAAGAGCGATTGTCCGCTCGTAGCGCTGCGTGCAATTGCCACGCGGTTTTCTATGGCTCGCATAGCGTTGAGCAGCGCGTGTTGATATGGGCCCGCGCTGCGCCCAAACCAAGAGTCGTTGGTGATATTAATAAGCACTTGTGCTCCTGCTAGCACGTGCCGCCGGACTAGGTCGGGAAATACGGATTCGAAGCATATCAGCACGGCAAAATTAGCACGCTCATGTGAAAAAATAGTTCGCCTGCGGCCAGGTGCAAATTCGGCTGGGCCAAGATCACCCGTTAACTGGGTCCAATCAATTTGCCCTAGGAACGGAATGCGGTCGCGATAAGGGGTCCTTTCCCCGAAAGGGACTAAGTGCATTTTGGCATAATGAGGTATTTCAATCTGGTTCGGTTGCAAGAAAAAAGCAGCATTATACGGTTGTTGGAGTACTCTATCGTAGTGTGATGCACCGGTCAACAGGGGAATGTTTATCTCATTGACGAAGGCCGCTGTTTGGCGACGACAGTCATCTGTAAGAGCCAGATAGCAGGGGAGAGCAGTTTCGGGCCATACAATGAGCTCAGGCAGCTCTGCAGCGGTCCCATAAGAGAGGTGTGCAAGGCGGTCTAAGCTGCGTTCTAGACCTCCGCGTCCCCACTTTTCCTCCAGACTTATATTGGGTTGAATCAGTGCAACGCGTAGTGACCGCGTGGGCGTTTTACGGTCTATTACGTTATGCGCGTGTATCCAGGGAAATACAAAGGAGGCAACCAGTGCCATACCGAGGACTGCGCGTTGAATGCCTCGTGTATAGCAGAGCAAGAAAAGCAGCACATTAATCAGGACCACCCAAAAGGAGACGCCGTATACGCCGGTTATGGAGGCAAACTGAACAAAGGTTGTTTGTCCCGACTGGGCGTGACCCAGCAGTAGCCAGGGAAATCCTAGCTCACCCAAAGAAAGCGCATATTCCTGTGCGGTCCAGAGTGTCGGGGCTGCGAGCCAGCCGAATAGGCCCCAGCGGGCAACTATCTTATGAATGGCCAAAGACCAAACCGCAACAAATAGTCCCAAATAAGCGGCTAGTAGCAGCGTGCCACCAACAACAGCGGGGCCTCCACCCTGTGTGTAGGCCACCCAGTATAAGCACAGGAGGTTAAAGGTAAAACCAGAGAGCCAACCGCTATACAAGATATGCCTGCTTTGGCTATTCTGTAGGGCAAAGAATAGAGGTAGGAATCCCACATAGGCCCACTGAGGATGATAAAAAAAGGCGAGAAACTGTAGCGGTGGACCGGGAAAAGATAGTGCTAATAAGATGCCACTAAGTGCTGGCAGAAAACAGCGAGTAAAGAAGGGTGTTTCCATCCACTCTATGCTTTTTGGGTTGAGAATAGATGAAGCGTTGATAAATAAATCGGAGAGCAAGGAAAGAATATAGATGGCCATTTGTACGATGGCAAGAAAGTTACACGGCGTGTGCTGTTGAACGACCTGTATCTCAACATGCGAAACTAGGTGATACACGGTGAAGTCATATCTATTGTCAGCCTGCTATTTTTTGTAGCATTTACAGGCGAGGTTTTTCATCCTGTGGTTAAGCCTGTTGCAGCCGGTATTGTTTTCGCGCACAACCAACTCATATGGCTACATATCGCCGCGCCATGATGATATACAGTTAATACGACGTTTTGTTCATGTGGTTTGCATAATGGGGATTGACTTTTTGGATCGTATCATACTTCACGAGGACTTTTTGCTTGATACGAAAGAGCACGGACTCATGTAGATTTCTTGCTCGTTGGCTTTGAAGGAGTATATTACTGTAGAATGGCTATTCCAACGCCCTCACCAACACATCTATGGAAAACGACAACGACATAGTTCCCGTATCGATTTTCGATATTTATCCTTACCCCGATGTTCACCAAGGAGTCGGTGCAGCACAAGGTTTTCTTGTTCTGCTCAAAGGTAACGTTGACGAGCGCGTGGTGCCTATAACGATTGGGCAGTTTGAGGGGCAAGCTTTGGCTATGGCCATACGCAAAATCGCTATGCCGCGGCCACTGCCGCATGATTTGCTACGTCAAATTCTCGAACACATGGGAGCGACGGTAGAGCGGCTGATTATTCATACGCTAGAAGAAGAAGTGTTTCACGCCTGCTTGGAAATTGATGCTCCTGGAGATGTGTTCCCGTTGGACTGCAGGCCTAGCGATGGGATGATTCTCGCTACACAGCTCGGTGTTCCCCTGTTTCTCAGCATGAAAGTAATCGAAAAAGTAGGCCGCGTCATTGAAGTGGCTGAGAGCGAGGGCGTTGGACAAGACTGCGCTGTGGACGAAGACAAAGCGGTTCCGGTGGCGTCTACCGGAGACGACCCTGAAGATGTGGTAGATGGGGAAGTAAGCGATTTGGACAAACTAAAGGCGCATTTAGATTGGCTTATCGCGCAGGAAGCATACGAAGAAGCTGCCGAAGTAAGAGATCAAATCAGTAAGATGGAGTAGTCAATCTACTGCCCAACTACGGGAGCATAGAGAGAGCGGCTTAATTATTTCGCGATTGCAAATGCCGCCTTTTCTATGCGGTTAAGTTCAAGTGCCATGGAATAAACGCCAACTTCTGCCGGGGCGTTCTACTCGGAAGCTTTCTACATTGCCTCTTTCTTGTAACATGACGTAGCAAGTGCAGCCGTCTACTCCTCCAAAGGCAATATTGCTGGGGTCTTGCCCGTGCAATTCGACTTCTAGCAGTACTTCTCCCTCTGGAGACAGTTTAGCCACAGTGCCTTTTCCATGGCGCGTGATGTAAATATTGCCGTCAACGTCACAGCGCATTCCGTCCATATTAAAGTCGGGGAACTGAATCAGCAGGCGTTTGTTCGCTAGGGTGCCGTCGGGAACTATGTCGTAAGCCCAGACTGAACGCTGGACACTTTCATTTACATAGAGCGTTTTTTCATCTGGGCTAACCTCTATGCCGTTGGTTGTCCCCATATCTGGATCTAGTACGTGTGCTCGGCCGTTCCCGTCAATACGCCATATTTGTCCAGTATTTTCAGCCCAGTTAGGATCCGATGCATACACTGTATCATTTGCGGCAATGGCAATGTCGTTGGGCTGATTCATGGTCTGTTCATGGGCATAGACGGAAATAGTGCGGGATTGCATTTTGATACGCAATATGTTGTGGCCAGTGTAGTCGGCTACCAGCATATCGCCGGAACTGTGAAAGCGTATCCCATTGCCAGTGCTCCCTTCCGGCAATTCGACAAAGATGCTGCAGTCACCCTTGGGTGTGACGCGTCCAATCGTTCCCTGATGGGCATAGTTAACGGCGTAGAGTATGCCGTCGGCGTCACAGGCAGGACCTTCAATGCCGGCGGTGAAACCACCGGGAGGGGTTAGTTCGCTGCTGACATAAAGGGTCGACATATCGTTCTCCCTGGTCTTTAGTCGTCTCTTGGTTGCTGTGTTTTGCGGTTACTAATATACTCTTTGCGGATAATATGTGACATTAATAATTGGAGGAGACTCTTTATGTCCCGATACGTTATTACACTTGTTTTGGCTGCTATTTGCATGTGTTCACCTGACCTCTATGCGCACTGCGAAGTACCCTGCGGTATCTACGGCGATGACGCGCGTTTTTCCGCCATAGCTGAAGATGTGCAAACCATAGAGAAAGCAATGGGCATGATTGCTGACCTGGCGAGCAAAGATGACGCTCAGAGCGCAAATCAATTGGCCCGTTGGGTGATGACTAAGGAAGAGCATGCCAAAAAAATTCAGCACGCAGTGACGCAGTATTTTATGACGCAGCGATTGAAAGCTCCTACGGACGACGGCGCCGCTGAATTTGCGTCTTATATAAACAAGCTGGTGCTGCTTCACAAGATGCTGAGTACGGCTATGCTCTGTAAGCAGTCAGTTGATACGACCCATCCTCAAGTACTACACGACCTGTTGCACGAGTTTAAGACGGCGTATTCCAAATAAACGCACCTTGTTTGCGCCGACAAGACCGGTTTTATCCCGCTCTGCTTAAACTAGGATGGGATTTTTATTTTGTAAAAAGTACTTTGCCGAGATGATGGACGAGGACCTGTCTGATCGTATACAGGGAAACACCGTCGATTGGTCTACATGAAGTGCTGTAGCTCTGCTCTCAGTGCGTGTAAGCGATCAGTCTTTATAACAAGGAGTTTCAGTTGTCAGGTTAACAGTATTCCTCGTTGCGTTGATGTAGCTTCATAGTTTTTGTTGCTCAATCCGTTCCCTATGCGGCTGTCGTCGACAAAAATCTGCTCGTCTTGGTTAGCCGGTTTGCCTCCGCCGAATAAAACGATTTAGTAAGCGGGCGGCAATACGGTGTGAGGAGGAAAAACTTAGTCGCCCAGAATATCATCGTCGCAGATCTTCCACCCCGAAAGCAATATGGTGTCGGCGTTCAGGTTAAGTAATCCGATGAACTCGTTCTGGTAGTTGTGTTGCTTGCTATCTCCATCAAAACTCTGTGGAGGATCGGCAAGAAACTTTCCGTTATACACGTCCGCCGTCTGTGTGGGGTGTGCTAATGAATGGAACGATTAAAGGGCGAGCAGTGTTCCGCAATCGTTGAGTAGGCGCATGCTGCGAGTCCCTGAAAATGGTGTCCCAGATGGTTGGGGAACAGCCTAATCTCAGTCTTTTAAGGATTCGCGTATATTCTTCCTCGATTATGCTGTGGCCGCATGTGTACGATTTGGGCCGAGGCATCGTAACGTGTGCTACACGCCACGGGTTCGTTGCACTTGAGACGCAGGCGAGTACATTGGCGCTATCTTGCACCCCTCACGATAAGGTCTACCATGCATACATATATCCTACTGCTTTGCGCTGCCTTATTTAACTCACCAGCGCGCGGGCAGATTGTGTTTTCCGACGTTGCACGGGCTGTTGGTGTAGATGATGGTGGAACCGCAAACGGTGCTGTGTTTGGCGATGTCAATGGAGATGGCTGGCCCGATCTGTTTGTTGCTCGTCTCGAATTAGATGCAGGCTCTCTGTTATACGTGAACCGAGGCGACGGTACTTTTGTCGATGAGCGCGCTGCTGTTGCACCGGTTGGGCGCGCCATGGGTGGGGTATTTGTCGATTACGATGGAGATGGAGATGAGGATCTCTATGCCGTTCGCTTCAACGAGCCCAATGCGCTTTTACGCAACGATTTGGGACGGCTGTCTTTGCTCCCCGAAGATGCCCTAGCGCCTGGCTATCCGGGTGCTACCTCGGCGGCCTTTGCCGATTTTGACGGAAATGGGTCGCTTGATCTATTCTCGACGCATCGCTACGGTAGTGGCAATCAGTACTTCACTGACCTCACTGCAGAACCTCCGATAGATGTCAGCTTCAACCAGAGTGCTCTGCGGGCTGGACAGGAGACCTTTGCGGCCGTGCCGTTTGATATAGACGGTGATGGAGATCAAGACTTATATGTCGCCAATTTTGGCTATGTAGACCTGCTACATGTTAATGATGGGCGGGGTGTGTTTAATCAGGCCGCCGGCCGCGCCGGCCTGCGCGAGAATGGGTTCAGTGTTGCCGGGTTGCCTGCTGACTATGATGGGGACGGCGATTTTGACCTGTACGTCTTGCGGGCAAACGAACAGGAAAACGCTCTGTGGGAAAACGATGGTGGCGGTCGTTTTGAACTGCATCGGGTTGGTGCTGAGGGTCGCAACAGCAGTGCGGGCGGCGTCGCCGCCGATTTTGACTTGGATGGAGACGTCGATCTGCTCATATCAAACTTAGGCGGTGTAGACGTGTATGCCAACCGCGGTGATGGATATTTTGACGTTGTTTCGTCGACGGCGCTACCGTCTCGGATGCAGAAAGTGGCGCTAACTGCCGGTGCAGCAGCGGCGGACATCGATCGCGATGGAGACATTGACGTCTTTCTCAGCGGCGTCCGCGGGGTGGATGCTCTGCTGCGCAACGAAGTGTCAGTCGGGCACTGGCTGTCCCTCAATCTTCCATCGAGTAGCGTAGGTGCACGCGTCGAAGTACTAAGTGAGGGCGTCCGCCAGGTGCGTCATTCTGCGGCATATACGCAGTTGGGCAGCGGTTCAATGGGCGAGGTGCACGTTGGTTTACCAAGTGAAAATCCAGTCAATGTGCGCGTCTATTGGCCTTCGGGAAACCAGCAGCTTTTACAGAGGGTCGCGACTGATCGCATGCTGTTGATTTCTCCTTTGCTTCCGACGAATGATCTAGCCATAATGGCAATCAACGAACCTCGACACGTTCCTTCTTCCGGGCCGCTGAATCCCAGCGTAGATATCGCCAATGTTGGTGAGCAATCGATCGTAGGTCAGACACTTCAATTACAGGTCTTCTCAGAGGGGGTATTGCTATACGATGAGCGGAGTGCGTTGCCGTTAATAAGATCAGGTGAGCGCATCGAGTATAGTCTGCCCGCATTTATCCCTCAAAGAGGCGGTTTATACGAATTCGTCTTCCAACTGTTAGTTGAGGATAATCTCATAGCTAACAATCGATGGGTGCGAAAGATACACTGGTTCCCATTCACGGAAATGGCTGCCGAACTGGGCATAGATGATGCAGGTGCCGGGTGGTCGGCTGCTATGGCAGATAGTGACGGAGATGGAGACATAGATTTATACGTTTCTAACGGTGGCTCGTACGGAGTGGGTGACAACGTATTTTACCGGAACGACGGAGTGCGGTTTAGCGACGTGACGCAAGTTAACGGGACGGCCGATTCTGGAAATGGTACGGGCGTTGTCTTCGCCGATTTTAACGGCGATGGACATCAGGATATGTACATGTCGAAGGGCGGTTTTCTTCCGCCAGGAGAGCCCGACCGGTTGCTGTATAACAGCGGTGACGGCACATTTGTAGATGCGAGTGAGGAGGTGGGCATAGACGAAGTTCAAGCCAGTTACGCTACGGCTGTAGGTGATTACGATGCCGACGGGCAGCTCGATTTATACGTGTCCAAATTTCGTGGCCAGTACAACGCGCTCTTTCACAATGTTGCTGGTCAGTTCAAAGACGAACGCCGTCGACGCCGGGTAATCAGTTATCAGCGTTTCACCGGGTCTGCAGCGGCATTTTCTGACTTTGATTTGGATGGGGACATAGACTTGTATGCGAGTATGTACGGCACATACGACCTATTCTATGCCGAGACAGGTGATTCGTCTTACGTGGCAACCCAAGTCGGCGACGAAGGCGATGCCGTTGGCATAGCAATGGGAGATTACGACGCCGACGGAGATTTTGATCTTTACGTCGTGAATCAGACTTGGCGCAGTGTGCTCTGGCGAAACGACCTCGATACCAAAAAATTTGTTGACGTAGCGAGTCAGAGCGGAGTGGAAAACCAAGGATCTGGCACGGGGTGTGCCTTTGGAGACTATGATAACGACGGTGATCTCGATCTGTTTGTAGTCAATGCGCGTGGTGCCAATCGCGTTTACATGAATAGGGGAGATGGAACGTTTAAAGACGTGGCATTCGCGCTCGGTATGGTCGACTCGGTGCGTACTCGCGCCGTACTGTTAAGCGATTACGACAACGACGGAGATTTAGATCCCTATGTAGTCAACGAGCGTTACTCCAATCGCCTCTACCGCAATGATGGCGATTCATCAGATTGGCTGCAGGTTCGTCTGCGCGGGAGCGAGAGCAACCGTAACGCGGTTGGCGCGCGTGTAACGTTATATGCGGGAAGTCGAACGATACATAGGCAAGTTAACGGCACGGCGGGTATGGCGTTGAGCAGTCGCCTTGTTCACTTTGGTCTCGGTCGTGAGGGACGCGTTGACTCGCTTGTCTTACATTGGCCAAATAGGCGCGTTCAGCGCGCGACTTCACTGCCTATCAATCGTCGCATTGAATTTGTCGAAGGGCTGAGACCAACGGCGGTGAGAGAGGATAATGCGCTTCCAGAAGACATGCAGCTTCTCCCTAATTATCCCAATCCGTTTAATTCGGAGACGCGCATTGCCTTCACCCTGCCTGAACCTACTCGTGTGCGCATAGTTGTATACAACGTACTGGGACAGTCCGTGCGGACCCTGTTGTCTTCTGATATGGAAGCGGGACGACATGAGCTGACTTGGGATGGGCGTAATGATCAGGAAATAAATATAGCTAGTGGAGTGTACTTTTATCGTCTCTATGCGAAGGATCACGTGCGCAGTCGTTCACTCGTGTTGCTACGTTAAGTTCAATGCTAGTCTAAATAGGAAGTCGATAGGGGCAAAGAGATTCATTGTCCACCATAAATTAGCAATGAGGCTCTAAGACGTCGCTTCTAAAAGCCACCTACAATCGACACGCGATGCACATCGCCCAAATCCGCGTAAGACGAGTAGGCGTAGTCCAGTCGATATCGCTTGGCGGCAAAGCCAGCTCCAGCTGACAGGCCCACCGAATCTTCGTCTGCTGAGCCCGCCTGTTGCAGGCTGTAGCCGGGGCGGACGTAAAGTCCGCTGACTACCTGGACCTCGAGTCCAAGAGAGAGATAGGGATCGCTGTCGTTAGGCAGATTGAAGTCGGCTAGTAGGAGCATCGGTATCGGCATATGAGCAGGGCGGTGTGAAAGGCCAAAACGCATGTGCACAGGAAGTGAATCCTTGAACTCGCCAACGTAAGCACTGCGCACAAAGCCCAAGTTGCTGAGTGAAGCACCCAAGTGCATTCCCTGAAGGGGACCGCGAATCAATAGGCCCAAATCCAGTGCGTATGCATCTGAGGAAAACGCGTCAATATTGGAGTAAATGGCTTTAACACTTGCCCCCAGCGTTAGCCAATCTCGCCATACTGGCTGTGCCAGCGAAAGGTAAGCGGCCATGTCTGCCGCGGAGAAAGAGCCTAAGTTTGCGCCTTCACTGTCGGTGCGCTGCATTATTCCGTACGTCACATAGTTGGCACTAATTGACCAGACTCGCTTAGGAGTGGGTAGCGTTGTGCTGATAAAACCCGCTTGAGAATCAACTAAGTAGCGGTTAAACGATAGGGAAGCCGTGCGTTTATTAATGCCCCAAAGGCCTGCTGGATTCCATGCGGCTGCTTCCGGATCGGCCGTGGCAGTGGTATAAGCTCCGCCGAGCGCCACCGCCCGTGCACCTACGCCTATTTTCAAGAAACTAAAACCGGTGGTCCCAGCATTTGCGTTGATTGCGTGAGCCGTCGGTGCGGAATACATGAAAAAGGCAATCAGCGTAACGAATAAATGCATAAGATCAATCTCCAGAGTCTCTCAATCAGACGCCTTTTCTAGGGCGTAGGCAGCGCGCAGTAGCACTTCTTCTCCAAGTACGGGTGCCAAGAACTGAGCGCCGATGGGTAGTCCATCGGTAGTAGAAGTCGCAAAGGGCACTGAAATGCCGGGTATACCTGCTAAGTTTACCGAGGCTGTGTAGATATCATTCAGATACATCTGCAATGAGTCGCCAATCTGTTCCCCTAATTCAAAAGCTGTTGTGGGTGCTACAGGTGAGAGCAGCACATCGCACTGCGAAAATGCCTTGTCAAAATCTTGGCGGATCAGCGTGCGCACTTTTTGTGCTTTTAGGTAGTACGCATCGTAGTAGCCCGTGCTGAGAGCATAGGTCCCGAGCATTATACGCTGTTTTACTTCGGCGCCAAATCCTTCACTGCGAGACTGCAGGTACAGCTCCGTGAGGTCCTTGCCTTCGGCGGAACGATGACCAAACTTGATCCCGTCGTAGCGGGAGAGGTTCGCTGAAGCTTCGGCCATGGCAATGAGATAATAGGTGCCGATACAGTATTCAGGATGACCTGCAACTGGTAGGTTCACGTCGATTAGATCGGCGCCAGCTTCCTGCAGCGCTTTGGCCGCGCGGTGAATAGTGTCGCCGATTTCTGAATTTAGCTGTTCCGGAAAATGCTGGTGAGCAAGTCCTACTTTCAATCCTTGTGCGTTCCCGGTTAACTGGGCCGTGTAATCGGGTATGGGAGCGTCAATTGACGTAGAATCAAGCGGATCATAGCCAGCCGTTGCGCCTAACAAGAGCGCTGCATCGCGCACGTCTTTGCTTATTGGACCAATCTGATCCAGCGAAGATGCGTAGGCTACCAACCCATATCGGGAAATGCGTCCATAGGTTGGTTTGAATCCGACTACGCCGCAGTAGCCCGCTGGCTGACGGACCGAGCCGCCCGTGTCTGATCCCAACGCCACTATTGTCTCATTGGCCGCTACCGCAGCGGCAGAACCTCCGCTGGAGCCGCCGGGCACGCGGGACAAATTGCGAGGATTGCGCACCGGACCAAAATAGGAGTTTTCGTTGGATGAACCCATTGCGAACTCATCCATATTAGTCTTGCCCAAGAAAACCATGCCTGCATCACGCAGGCGTTTGACCGAAGTCGCGTCATAGGGTGCTACGTAGTCTTTTAAAATGCGCGACCCACAGGTCGTGCGTCCGCCGCGCACGCAGAGCACGTCCTTGAGCGCAATGGGTATCCCCGCCAGCGGGCCCAGCGGCTCGCCCGCGTCGCGTTTCTGGTCAATGGCATCGGCCTGTGTCAGCGCACTGTCAGCGTCTACAGTGATAAATGCATTTATATGGTCGTCGACTTCTGCTATGCGATCTAAACTCGCTTGGGTTATTTCACGCGACGTAACTTCACCCGATTGAAGACGCGCAGAAAGCGCGTGTGCCGTTTCTGTGTTGAGCCCCATAAAAGAGTTTAGGCCTTGTTCTCTGCGCCCTTTTCGGCACTTTGCTGAGCGCTGCTATCGCCGGTACTATTAGGAGCGTTCTGTGCTACAGATTCCGTTGCAGGAGTTGTCTCGATATTGTTTTTCTGCGCGTTGCTGGAGGGAGGCGCATTAATATCAATTTCTTCCTGGACGTCTCGCATCGCAGTGCGAAATTCGCGAATACCTTTACCTAAACCTTGCGCCATTTCTGGAATGCGCTTGGCCCCGAAAATCAGTAATATGATGAGAAATATGATGAGTATTTCAATGTGGCCCATGCCAAACATGGTGCGGATCCTCCTTTGGGAGACTCAGTAGCTGTACTTGAAGTAATACCAACCTACGAACATGCCCAGTACCGTAATCAGGTTGAAACGCAGGGCCAGTTCAAATGAGAACGAGAGAATAATGAGATTTAGCCAATGCGGACCTATGGAATAAGTGACATACTGAAGCAATGCGCGTTCTACAATGGTGTCCGAGCCGGCGATAAAACCCAACAAAACGCGTAGTGCTTCGCCCAGTATATTTGCGCCGAGCGTGCTGGTAAAGAGTATGAGAAGTAGATGACCGATCGGTTTGTCGTGCAGCATGGAGGCCTAAGCGTGTTGAGTCACTTCGTTGCTGAACAAACCGATAATCCAGCGGTAAACACCCGAAAATATGTATATCATTGTCACCGGAAAGAAATAAGCACTCTCGTAGAGGACGAGGACGATTGCAACAACAAAGAATAGCTGTTTGAAACGATCGGCGAATGAGGTGCCGCGAAAGTTGGGTACAGAGTCGTAGTCGAGCCGACTGATCATGAGAAAGGCTAGAGATAGCGCGAGTGCTGCCGCCGCATTGGTCTTGTAAGCGATGGACAATGTTTCTTCAAAGGCCGTCTCGAAAACGATGAACTGGGTCAAGCAAATAGCCGCTGTGGGTATGGGCAAACCCAAGTAGTAGTCTTCTTCCTTATCTTCACTCATGCTGATCGTGTTAAAGCGCGCCAAGCGAATGGCACCGCAGAGAACAAAAGCGAAAGCCAGTGCCAATCCCCAACTCGAATTGAGGTAGCCTTGGTATATTATGACGGCTGGGACAAAACCAAAGGTGCAAATATCGACGATTGAATCGAACTGTATTCCAAAGAGAGAATCTTTGCCCATGACGCGTGCTATCTTTCCGTCCATCTTGTCGAGCACGGCCCCGAGGAAAACGAGCCAAGCTGCTGGCACATAGCTGCCTTTAAACGCATAGTGCAGGGCCAGAAAGCCGCAGAATAGGTTACCTGCGGTAAATAGTTGGGGTATAATAACTCGCATAAATAGCTCCGATATAAGGTGTTGCCACCTACCAGCGCTGTCGGTAGCGCGGCCATTCTTTCAGGCGCATAGACAACTTGAGGCGTTCACCGTAGCGCACTACGTGCAGTGTGCATTCCTCATCGACGCGGAGACCACGCAGCACGCCGAGTGCATCCTCACCGCTGCGCATCTTTTCTCCGTTTATAGCAACGATCACATCGCCGCTTTCTAGTCCCGCTTGATCGGCAGGACTTTCAACGGCAATTTTTACTACGAGCGCTCCTTCCGTCGAAGACAGCGACAAATAGTCGGCCAAGCGCTGTGTGATATTCTTGAGCGCTATGATGCCGCTCCATGCACGTCGTACTTGCCCGTGCTGTTGTACCTCGTCCAAAAAGTCTCGCGCGGTGCTTATTGGTATGGCAAAGCCGATGCCAATAGAGCCTATACTATAGTCGCCACCGGTGTATATAAAGCTATTAATTCCAATAACTTTACCGTCAGCGTTTACCAGTGGACCGCCGCTGTTGCCGGGATTGATCGCCGCATCGGTTTGAATCATATCTCGATAGTAATGCTCCCCCTGAGGCTGCGGGAAGTCACGATCAAGTGCGCTGATCACGCCAATGCTGACGGTTGGGCCCAAGTCAAAGGGATTGCCAATGGCAATGGCCCATTCACCAACCAAAATATCGTCTGAAATACCTAGTGGCGCAACCGGCAGATTTTTGGCATCTACCTTGAGGACTGCTAAATCTGAGCCTATATCCGAGGCTATATAGCGTGCCTCTAGTGTTCGGCCATCCGGTTCCGGTAGAGAGACCACAATACGCCGTTCCTGCTGCGTGTCTCCGCCCACGACATGGTCGTTAGTGAGAATGTAACCCTCTGGATTAATAATGAGGCCCGAGCCGGTAGAAGGACGCTCGCTGTGTTCGGGGACGACGTAGTAGAAAGGGGAGAAGAAATCCCAGAATGGATCGCGAAGTCGGTAGGGACGCAGAGAGCGGACGCGCGTAGTCACATGGACGCTGACGACAGCCGGTTGGACCTTCTCGACTGCGCTGACGACTGCTGTTCGCCGCGACTGTGAGATCTGATCGGCTGCAGCAAATGTGCTAGACAGACCCAATAAGAGAAGGGGGAAGAAAGCGTTCAATTCTTATACCCAAGAGAGGTGTGTGAAGACACATGATAAGTAATGGATGGCCAGCATCAAAAGCAAGCACTACGTGTTGTCGTAGTAAACCTTCAAAAGGTGCAAACCACTGGCGGGCGCCGTTTTTCCTGCATCTTCCCGGCGACCGTCTTGGAGCAGGCGAACCACGTCTTCTGGCGAGCGCTTGTTAGACCCAATTTCGACAATGGTTCCAACCAAGATGCGGACCATATGGCGCAGAAATCGGTTACCCTCAATCTCGAATATGAGTTCGCGACCTTCGGAACGCCAGTCGGCCGCAAAGATAGCGCAGGAAAATAGGTCGGGAACCGGATCCTGCTTGCAAAATGCGCTAAAGTTGTGCGTGCCTTTTAAATGATCGGAAGCGTCCTGCATGCGCTCGATGTTCAGTGGGGTGTGCAGTGACCACGTATAGCGACGCTGCATGGCGCTTTTGCCGAGGTGGATTCGGTAACGATAGCGCTTGCGTTTGGCGCTGTAGCGCGCGTGAAATTCTAAGTTGACTTCGTCTACGGCGTGTATACATATATCTCTGGGCAGTAGTCCGTTGAGACCGCGGAGCATGCGCTCTGTCGCGGCCGATGAACGCGTGTGGAAATGAGCTACTTGCCCAAGGGCGTGCGTACCGGCATCTGTGCGTCCGGAGCCAATGGGCGTAATGTCTTCGCGGAGAAGGATGCAGAGTGCATTGGCCAACTCACCCTGAACTGTGCGTCCACGCCTCTGAACTTGCCAGCCGACAAAATCGCTGCCGTCATACTCGATGAGAAGACGAATGCCGCGCATGCTCTAGCGAATCAAATAAATGGCTAAGATCGTACATGTGATAACAAAGCTCGCGAAAAGATCGCCTTTTTGTAGAATTAGCCGATGGTAATACGTGCGCGGCAATCCTGGTTGATAGCCGCGGCTTTCCATCGCTAGGGCCAAGCGATCGGCCCGTTCAAAAGCGGATACAAAGAGGGGAATAAGCAGGGGGAGCAGGCTGCGTGCCCTGCGGAGAGGATGACCGCTAAATTCTGCACCGCGGGCCACCTGTGCTTTTCGCAGCCGTTCGGCCTCGTCTACGAGAACGGGAATGAAGCGCAGGGCGATTGATATCATGAGTGCGAGTTCGGCTACGGGTATGCCAATGCGCTTAGCGGGACTAAAAAGTCGTTCGAGTCCGTTGGTTAACTGCATGGGAGAGGTTGCGAGCGTCATGAGCGCGGCGGATAC
Organism: uncultured bacterium; assembly: GCA_964011675.1. GTDB lineage: Bacteria > Latescibacterota > UBA2968 > UBA8231 > UBA8231. Next base: position 6,327 of record CAXGPR010000004.1, on the reverse strand, counting down.
GACCACGGTCGCCAGGCGCAAACAGAAAAACGAACCCATGTGCAGGCCTTCTACGCTGACAGTCCATGTTGTCAGGGGCAACGTCCAGAGGACTGTACCCGGCGTCAGAAAGGCGTGTAGCCCAAACGTAAAAGTGAACAGCCAGACAAAAACGCGCAGGTTTGCTATAACCATGCTAAAGGGAAGGCGGGACAGGAGCGTTGCTAAAGTAAGGAAAGCAGTAAAAACGAATAGGGCGGGAAAGCTATGGGACGACAGCGCTGCGATCATGAGCGCTATCGTCCCAACAAACTTAGTGCGTGGATCTAGCCGATGGATCGGTGAATCCAAGGCGACATAACGCCCGAGTGTTAGGTCTTTCAGTGCGGCCACAATTTAGCGCAAAAACTGAGTGTCAAAAGCGCCTTCGACCCTACCTCCGGCTTCTATTAGGCTTGCTTCGACCATTTGTTTGTGGAGTTCGTTCCATCGCGCACTACTCATATGGCCGAGTCCCTTTTCGCTGGCTACTGGATCCAAGACGAGCGCGGCCGACTGTTCTACGCCATAGGCCAGTATATCCAGGCCCATTTCCGGATTAAGTGAGTTGATATACTGATTGGTTTTTTGACCGTCTCGCAAATAGTGCTCCCAACCTTCAATGCTCGCCTCGACAACTGCACGCACTATGTCGGAGCGTTGGGCAATAGTCTTTTCGGTCGCGATGACCACGCTTGCGTAAGGATTAAATCCGATATCTGAGACCAACAGGGCACGCGGATTTCCGCCTTGCTGCCGTGCCACAAACGGCTCGCTAAAAACATAGCCCTGTTGGGCAAAGTTGGGGTTGACTAAAAACTGGCTAACGTTTCCGGGATAAGGTACAATATTGACGCCCTCAAGGGGATATTTCCATCTCAGATAGTGAGAAAAGGCTGGACGCTGTGACATAGCTAACGTGATATTGCTGATCTGATCAATGCGTTCAATGCCCGACGACTCGTGCACCATTATGCAGCGTGGATTGATTTGATAGGGCGCCATCAGTGCGACGACGGGTGCCTGTTGGGCGCGCGCATATAGCACGTCATCGGCATTGGTGACACCAAATTCTACGGCGCCTGTGGAAACACGCTGTATGACAGGTGCATCGGGTCCGCCCCCTAATATCTCCACTTCTAGGTTGCGCGCGGCATAGTATCCGTGAAGATGAGCCGCATAAAAACCACCGTGTTCAGCTTCGGGAAACCAGTTGAGTGCGAGTCTCACGCGCGTCTTCCCTTCTTCTGTTGGTGGAGGCATTTCGCTTTGACCACAAGCAAAGAGGAATAGGGCGCAAAAAATATAGCAGAATCGTTTCATGATTTTTGCCTTTCTATATGTCTACAGAGATGGCAGGTGACTCGAGGTGATCTCAAGGTGTTTGAATTGATCTATTCGCTTCCCCAGCGGCGAAGAAGTTGGTTGCTCACTAGACCTACTGCGCTGAAAATAGCGAGTCCAAGCAGCGTGCAAAACAGAATACAGGCAAATAGATAATCTGTTTTTGCCTGTCCACTGGTTTGGATGATTAAGTAGCCCAATCCAAAGTCATCGGTTCCGTAGCCGGCAAAAAACTCACCGACGATTGCACCTATAACAGACAAACCGCTGGAGATACGAGCCCCGGTAAGCATATTGGGAACCGCATTGGGTACGCGCAGCTTGAATAATACTTGCCAGCGATTGGCGTTGTTCATCGCAAATAGATCAAGGAGTCGCGGGTCTACCTGCGTCAGTCCAGCTGTAGTATTGGCGATGATCGGGAAAAGAGAAATGATAAAAGAGACGGCTACAACGCCCTGCAAACCGTAGCCAATCCATAGCACTATAAGAGGAGCGATAGCGACGATGGGCACGGTCTGCAAAAAGATAGCGTAAGGGTAGAGTCCGCGTTCAATGATGCGCGATTGCGAAAAGAGAAGCGCTACGGCAAAGCCAAAGGCAAAACTGAGAGCAAACCCACTCATTGCCCCCGTGGCCGTTAGTAAAGCAGCGTCGATTAGGCGGTCTGCATGAGTGGAAACGGCCTCGGCGACGCGCGGTGGTCCGGGTAGAAGGTAGGGTGGTATGTCAAAAAATTCGACGAGTACATACCAGCTCAGCACGAAAAAGGTGAAAAAGAATAAGGGAGGTCCCACCTGCGTAAATAGCGCTCGTGCGTTCATGCGTGTGCCCTTTCCAACTGTTCAGATATTTCTCGCGCCAGTTCGGCAAATTGCGGTTGGTGGCGCAGGTCTGCATCGCGTGGATGTTCAAACGGGACGTCTATATCGGCAACAATGCGTCCGGGCCTCGCGCTCATAACGAGAACGCGATCGGCTAAGAATGCGGCTTCATATACGTTGTGCGTTATGAAAATCCCTGTCCATTGGTCGCGTTCCCATAGGCGCAACAATTCTTCATTGAGATTCTGACGCGTTATCTCATCTAATGCTCCAAACGGCTCATCTAGCAGCAGCAGCCCCGGTTGAGTCACCAGCGCGCGAGCAATAGAGACGCGCATGCGCATACCGCCCGATAGCTGGGCGGGCAGCGCCTCGGCAAATTCGCTGAGTCCAACGGTGGTCAAGACCTCATCAATGCGGGCCTCATCGTTTTGTTGTCGAAGTTCCAGTGGTAGGGCCACGTTGCGCCGGACGCTACGCCAAGGTAGGAGCGTGGCATCTTGGAAAACGTAGGCTAGATCGCCGCGCCGACGGCGTGCATTTAAGGGGGCGTCTCCATCGACAGACAGCGCGCCGCTCGTATGCTCGTCCAACCCAGCGACTAGCCTTAAGAAGGTGGACTTACCGCAGCCTGAAGGTCCGACAATCGCGGCGAATTGGCCTCGTTCTATGCTCAAATTGACGTCGGCTAGCGCTTGCACGCCGCCCGAGAATTCTTTACCTACACCTGATGCTATGACGAGTAGATCAGTCATGTTAAACGCATCCATTTGCGTGAAAATACGTGGCGCTCATACCACGTAGAGAGTGAATATGAAAACGTTTGGCAAGGCTAATGCCAAGACGTGCCAAACGAGGGGAAATAGCATAAAGCAAATCAAAACAAAGTTTTTTTCCGATTAGGTCTTATGTTGCTGTCTTAAGGAATGTGAACATTCTATCAATTATCTCAATATGAAAAATACAAATTTGTTGGTTTGAGGCGGTTGCCTTTTTACTATGCTCTGGGATGATACGTTTTATGTACTTCTCTGATGTGTGTGCTGTCGACATGCGTATAAATTTGTGTTGTCGCAATGTCGGCATGTCCTAGTAGTTCCTGTACATCACGTAAGTTGGCACCTCCCTCTAGTAAGTGAGTTGCGAATGAATGTCGCAGGGTCTGCGGACTCACTTCCTTATCGATTTTTGCTCTCTCTGCTGCCTGTTTAATTGTCTTCCACGTGCTCATGCGCGACAGCGGTCCACCTTGTGCGTTGAGGAAAACGTGGTCGCCTGATTCGGGACGGACGTGATGGGGGCGGCCGCTACGTAAATAGGCTCGTAGTGCTCTGACTGCCTGGCCTCCGATTGGGACAAGACGCATGTGGTTGCCCGCTATTTGTATTAAGTTTTCCTCCAAACGCATTGCATTAATGCGGAGGTCGGTCAACTCTGTTACCCGCATACCTGTAGCATATAGAAGTTCCAGTAAGGCGTGTTCGCGCATGCCTATTGGGTCCGATATATCAGGGGTCTCCATAAGCGCAGCGATTTCTTCAAGCGTGAGAATGTCAGGTAGCTTACGCTCTATTTTAGGCGGCTCTAATATTTCGCTCGGGTTGTGCTTGCAGACGTTTTTAACTAGCAAGTGTTGGTGTAGACGTTTAATAGAAGTCAGGTTGCGAGCCAACGTTGCGGGACTTAGGCCTGCCCCATGTAAGTCGTGTAGGACCCGTGCTATATGCTCCTGTTGAATGTTTTCAGGGTGAGTAATTTGCTCGTCGGCTAATTTACTTAAATATCGGCGAAGGTCTCGGCGATACGCGTCGAGCGTGTTGTGAGACAGGCCTTTGTCTTCCTCCATATACTCTAAAAAGTCATCGAGCGCATTCTGCAGTGCTTCGGGTAGTAGGGCGTTGTGTGTGGTTGGTCTAGCCATGATCGGTTGTTAAGCTTTCCCCTCCCGCATTGCCCAGATGGCGCTTGATATCTTCTGCTAAATGGAGGCTGAAGCCCGGTACATTAGCAATGTCTTGAGTTGATGCAGCACGTATCCTCTGCACAGAACCGAATAATTTGATCAATGCGTTACGTCGCTTGGGGCCGACGCCGGGAATGTCATCTAAGCTGGAGGTAAGCGTTCGCTTGCCGCGTTGCTCTCGGTGGTTTTTGAGTGCAAAGCGGTGTGCCTCGTCGCGGAGCATCTGTAATAGGCGTAGGGAGGCCGATGTCTTGGGTAAAATAACGGGCGTGCTGTGGCCTGGCAGAAAAACCTCTTCCAAGCGTTTGGCAATGCCGAGCACGGGTTGGGTGTCGGCTCCGACTTCTCTCAGAGCTTGGACAGCACTGGACAGTTGCCCCTTGCCCCCGTCTATGAGGAGCAAATCAGGTAGAGATTCACCGCGTTCCTTGAGGCCTTTAAAGCGTCTGAATACGACTTGATGAATGGACGCAAAATCGTTTGGTCCCTCAATGTCGCGAATTTTAAAAAAGCGGTATTGACTGCGTTTGGCTTTTCCATCAACAAAGCAGACGAGAGAGCCAACGGAGTCGGTTCCTTGGAAGTTAGATATGTCTATTCCCTCTACACGGCGGGGAAGACTCTGCAAGTTGAGATCCCGCTGTAGCGCATACACCGATTGGGGAACGCGATCTCGCTTCATTTCGCGCTTCATTTGGCGTTCCTTCAGCATCTGTTGCGCATTTTTTTCCGCCATCACCATCATCTGAGCTTTGGCTCCTCGCTGCGGTGCAAAGAGTTTTACCTTCGAATTCATCCTCTCGCTAAGCCATGAGCTAATTTCTTCGGCATCCGATGGCAAAATGGGTAGGTGGATCTCGTTGGGAACAAAATCGTTTTGCAGGTAAAATTGCCGAGCGAATGCGGAGATGACATCTCTGTCAGTAGAGTCAATAACGCCCCCGAGGAAGTGGTGTTTCTTACCCAGTAGGCGCCCTTCGCGGATCTCGAGTACGCTGCAGCAAGCTTCGTCATCGTTGCGGGCAATCGCTAGAATATCGCGATCTATAGGTCTATCCATAACAACCTTTTGGCGCGCCTGCATAGATTCGAGTGCCTTAAGTTGATCTCGGTAACGCGCTGCCTTCTCGAATTGAAGAGATTCAGAGGCGATTTCCATCCGCTCACGTATTGCTTTGATGACCTCGGAGTTTTTTCCACGGAGAAAGCGCACGGCATGATCAATGGTCTTCTTGTATTCTGCTTCATCTACCATTTGTTCGCAGGGTCCCTCACAGCGTTTTATATGATATTCTAAGCAGAGGCGGACACCTTTGGTTGGCAGATTGAAGTCGCAACTACGTACTGGGAAAATTTTGCGCAGCATGTCTAAAGTCGTGTGCATTGCGCGGACGTTGCTGTAAGGGCCCAGGTAACGAGAGCCGTCACGAACAACGGTGCGTGTAGAAAAAATACGCGGAAATGCTTCGTTTGTTATCCGTATGAAAGGGTATTTCTTGTCATCCTTGAGCTGGATGTTGTAACGAGGTTTGTGAGCTCGTATTTGAGTGGCTTCTAATATTAAGGCTTCTTGCTCCGTTGCCGTGACAATGCAATCTAAATCGGCGATATTCTGAACGAGTGCTCTGAATTGGCGTCTGCCATCATGGCTCTCGTCACGAAAATATGATCGCACCCGGTTACGCAAGTTCTTTGCTTTACCGACGTAAATGATTTCGCCGTCTTTGCGCTTCATCAGGTAGATTCCTGGATCTTTAGGCAAAGCATCTAACTTCAAGCGCAAATTTTCGGAAATGTTCCTACGCATTTTTATTACGTTAGCCCCTCAATAGCGCTGAGGATATGTCTTCGGTTGTATTATGTCAAGCGGTAAAGCAAGTAGCTAAAGAAAAGAAAGTATTTGTCAATTTTTTGTGCAAAATTTGATGTTTTCTGAAAGAGTATTTTTATTCTTGGGTAGAATTTATTGTAACGGCTCTCATATGATCAAGATCATAGCGGAGATCGGTTGATGACCAGTCTTATAAGTGTCAATATCCTGTTGAATAATGGAGAGGATTAGTTATGTCTCACGCCAGAGGTGCTAAAGGTGCTTTTTTCATCATCATTATAGCCCTGTTTACGTTAGTTAAATCTGACAGTGATGTATGGGGGCAAGAGCCACCACCTCCTCCGGAT
>CAXGPR010000003.1:0-113643 GCA_964011675.1 uncultured bacterium | reverse complement strand
CACCTGCCGAAGCCGGCCCTGCGATCTTAGAAAGCCAATCTATTTCCCACGTGTACAATGCTCGCCTGCCCCATGAAAAAGAGAGCTTAAATCAGGTATCTGTGCAATTTACCAAAGGCAGAATACACGCTATTATCGGAGCCAGCGGTTCGGGAAAAACCACATTTGCGCAACACCTAAACGGCCTACTCAAACCTAGCGCTGGACGCGTCTTGCTATACGGCGAAGATCTGCAATCGCGACCAGCACTCAAAACTCATCAAAGCGTGGGTATAGTCTTTCAATTTCCCGAATCACAGCTTTTCGCCGAGACGGTTAGGCAAGACGTCGCATTTGGCCCGAATAACATGGGTTTTTCACAAGAGCGCGTAGACAGGCTCGTGGCGGAAGCCCTTTCCCTCGTCGACTTGCCCCTGTGTTCATATGGATTTCGCCGGCCCTTAAGCCTAAGCGGCGGTGAGAAGCGCCGTGTTGCCTTGGCCGGCGTCCTCGCAATGGACCCAGACGTGCTCGTGCTAGACGAACCGACAGCAGGTCTTGATTCATCTGCCTCCCGATCCCTTTGCCTACTGCTAAAGCAACTCGCAAAAAAAGGAAAGACTATTGTTGTCATAACGCACGACATAGACCTTGTTGCGCTCACGGCCGATAATACAACAATTCTTAGCGCTGGCAAGGTCGTTTTACAGGGTAGCGCGCGCAGCACCCTAACCCATCCAGACTTAGAGAAGAAAGCCAACTTGCTTCCCCCCACAGCTACGCAGTTCGCGCTCCGACTCGGTGTGCATAACGAAAATCGCTTACACCTACCCATTACACTTGAAGAATTGCGGTCTTTACTGCCATAAATGACGCACCTGTAGGAGAAAAGCCTATTAAAACAAAACTTTAGGCCACTATGGCAAAAACCAATTGATTCAATTTTGGAGATCCATGGGGCCAAAAGTGGGAACCGATACAGGCGCTAGTCATTTCATGGAAATGATATGAACGAACAGTTGGTCCCGTCTCTGGTAGTCTTCGCCATTCAAAAAGACGAAGACGCTATCAAGTCGGACTCACTCCAGATTCGGACCGATGACGTCCAGAAAAAGTCCCGATACTCGACTCGGAGAGTGATCAATCAGGAACGCTGCCGATCCTGCGATAAGAGAGAGGAAGTCTCTCAGGGTAAGCTGTCAGAATCGTTTGTATGAACATCGACTGCGCACTTAGCACATCGAACTCATTCTGTGTCAGGACCTCTGGAACGACGGCGAACCAATTCAGATCGAATGTAAAATCCTCATAATCGTTCATGGCTACAGAAGCGGCTTACTCCATATTCCAAGTCACCTTCTACAACAGTTGTCATCACGTCTTTTACCATCTAATCAGTAGCCACGCCTGCGTGATTAAGAAGGGGTTACACCCGTTTTTGTGTCGTCGTCCCCCTTGCGGATGGTTTCCACATATAGTAATGGCGATGGAGTCAATGCGATACGAATGTTGGTTTACCTATTCCATACGAAGTTCCTAGACGCTTTTTTTAAAAAATGCGCTGCTGTCCCCTTGGATCCACCCATTTCTCTGGGAGGTATTCTCCCATACGATGACTCGATTTAACTTCAACAAATACACATTCTTTATCGTCTTCTAACGATTGGATCGACTTTCCCTTCAACACCGCGACAACGGCGTTGAACAACTCCGTATCAAGCTTAAACCAGAAAAGCTTCGGCACGCGATTGCCCTTAATGAACCACATGTTTTAGAGCAGCCAGTCTGTTACGATACATCCCCCTGAGCTCACGCAAATCATCTTCAGTCAGATCTCCAATTGCTTCTTTGATGAAATGGCCCATGCGCTCTAACTCCTCTGGTGAATCAGCTGCTTCCAACCCATCGGCAAAGGTCAAATATGCCTCCGAATTCTTGGGAACAAGCAGTTGGGCTACCGGGGCAAAGGTACGTCGGTGCAATGGACTAGGACCGTGTAAATGCAGCGCTTTCAGGTGATCCGGACTACCGTACCCCTTGTTACTTGCAAACCCATATTCGGGATAGGTCTCATCGAACTCGACCATCAGACGATCTCGATATACCTTAGCCAGTACGGAGGCCGCAGCAATTGACATCGATCGTGCATCTCCATCGACTAAAGCCGTCTCTTCTACCGAAGTGCCAGGCTGTATATGCCCGTCCACAAGAATGTGATTGGGAACAATTTCCAAACCATCAATAGCCTCTCTCATCGCTTTCAGAGAAGCCTGCAAAATATTTAATTGGTCGATTTCCTGCACCTCAACTTTTGCAATAGAAGTCGAAAGGGCTTGAGCAAGGATTGCACAGTTAAGCGTCTCTCGCTTCCGCGCGGACACCTTTTTTGAATCATTCAAGCCGGGTAATTCCACATTGGGAGGCAGCACTACAGCAGCTGCCACGACCGGACCAGCGAGACAACCTCGTCCCACTTCGTCCACACCGGCCACCCGACCGACTCCGCGTCCCCACAGACGCTGTTCAAACTGCAAGAGCTCCTTTATTCGGGCCTGTTCCGCACGCTGTCGGGCCCACTGCTTGCGCGCTTGCACAGCTAATCGCCGAACGCCCACGCGCGAATCCCCTTCTACCAGAGCCCACTCCAGAGCATCTTCACTCCAGTCGGCAGAGAGAGAGCGTATCTGAGCAACCGTCATTTCTTCTAATTCGGCGGAACGCAACTGGCCGCCACCAGTCTCATCTATTGACACGAATCACTTGCCTCATATATTTCGGCTAAACACGCCGAATAATCATGTGGGAGTTGGTATTATGAAAACCAATTTATTAATCTGCACAATGCTGATTTTACAAGCAAGCACCCTCCCGGCTACGGCCCAAACCATACAAACTGAGCGCACTGACACACGCGTGTATTTATCCGATGGTACGCTCGTAGAAGGCACGATGGTCGAAAAGGGTGCCGAACTAATCATAATGCGCGTCGAGCAAAAAGTTTTCACATTCGACCGAACTGAAATAGACAAGATCGTTACGCTTGAGTCGCTGGGTGGCGGAGCCAATACCATCACCGTTACTGAATTTCCTTACATCAGCTTCATGGGCGGTGCCGTGGCCTTTGGGCTGCTGTCTTGGCTTCAGTTTGATCGCGCTTCTGACAACGAACAGGAAGCAGATCTTAACCGAGTCCATCAGCAACTCTCGCGCGCTCAAAAACTTGAGGATAAAGCATCTCGGGCACGCGCTTACGGCTGGTCAACCGCGGTCCTCTCCGCTGGCAGTTTAGGCGTTTCGCTCATACCCCGTAAAGCAACTCGGCGCGTCTTCCCCGAACTGAGTACAAGCAGTGATGGTGATCTCATGCTGCAAATGAAATACACATTTTAGCGCTTGCGACGGCGTAGCAACTGAAGCTCTTGCTCTAATATTTCTATTTTTTGCATCTGCATTCGCACCAATTCAGCATACATTTTTGCTCGCTCATCCTGTGCTTCTAATGCCTGGCGGAACGTATCAACCTGTCCTAGTAAACCATCCATCAGCACATCTTCGTTCGCCTGCTCTGACGGGGGGGCAAAAGCTGCCGCACTCGCTCGAAGGGCACTGCGCTTTTCCTCAATTTGACGTTCAAGCGTTTTTTCCTCGCCGCTCCCTTTTGAAATATCCTGCGGCCGTGCTTTTTCTACGGCACGTGCGAACTTAGAACGCGGCGTTTCATCTACAATTCCCTGTTTCTTTCTCCTTAAGCCACGTACAAAAAAAATCAATCCAAGGCATATGACCGCAGCCACGCCAGCAAGCACGGACCAAACCCACACCTCAGGTCCCTCTTTTTGCGTTATCTCAACATCTTCATCAGCGACCTGAGTCCAAACGACTCCCCGCGCAAGCGCATTGTATTTAGCTGCACTATCCGACACCCCAATGGCTCTATACATCTTGGCAAGCTCACGATGCCCCTCTCCTTGCCCTGCCGCCCGATATAACTTCTCTATGCCAGCGTCATATTGACCCAATTCACGGTGAGCCCGCGCCGCGTGCAACAGAGCACGGATATGTCCCGGATCATCCGCTAGGACCTGCTCAAATGCCGCAAGTGCGCCCGCATAATCGCCGTCTCCAAACCGCTGCAAACCCTCCGCGTATGGATTAAGTATACTGCCCTCAGGTAGGGAGTTGCTCACCGTAGCTTCGTCATTCTGAACAACCGTATCCTCAGACGCAACGGCGACAATCTGCGCTTCGTTTTTACTTGCCTCTCCGTCATTGGTGCCAATAAAATCCAACGGTTTGACCAACTCTTTCCAAATCCAACCACGCTCACCGCTCAGCATCTCCACTTCTAACCAACGTCCTGCTCGCCCGATAAGAGCTAACTCACTCCCCTGTTCAACGATCGCTGCAGTTGGGGCCTCTGTTGAGCCCGCCGTGCGCACGCGCACGCGTTCCCCTGTGACAGTCCAAATCTCTCTGACCAAATTGCCGTGCAGCCAACCCAGTCTACCATCGGGTAGACGAATCTGATTCCATTCGTCTTTTTGCGCGACCCGTTCTACACGTTTACCTTCATCCAGAACAGCAATACGCACAGACTGAACCGTCGCATCTGCTCGAATATTAACTTCTGGTCGATCAACCTCGATTACGGGACCGGCAGCAAGCACCGCATGCGCCCATACAAAAAGCGTAATCAGTGCATACTTAAGCACAGTCGACTCCTCTAAGGTGGTGCACTACTGCGCGCAAGCCCAAGATATAACTGTGCAAAGAAAAGCCAGCTATCTGTCCCAAACAAACTGGAGCAACTACGGAGTGGTGCCGAAAAGACTCTCGCGCATGCACGTTGGAAAGGTGTACCTCCACACATGGAAGTCCTATGCCTGATATCGCGTCGCGAAGGGCAATACTGTAATGAGTCAAAGCACCTGGATTAATGACAACGCCCTGGCGACTTTCTCGAGCCGCGTGCAGCGCGTCAACCAATTCACCCTCAATATTGGACTGAAAACAGTCCAACTCTACGCCTAAAGATTTTGCTTCCAATCGCATCATCTCATCGACGTCTACTAAGGTCGCTCTTCCGTAAACCTCTGGCTCTCTTACGCCAAGTAAGTTCAGGTTGGGTCCGTGTAGGACTTGTATACTTATCCCCATATTACCCCTTTTCGCAGCTGATAAATTGTCCGTATTCATGCAGTAGGAGTCCCGCTAACACCACACTTGCAGTATCTGCACGCAGCACGCGTTCTCCCCAGCCAAAAATGCTCACCCCCCGCTCCCTGGCAAAGGCGATCTCCCCGGGCGAAAAGCCGCCTTCTGGGCCGATTAATAATCCAACGGAAGACTTTGGTGAGACCTTTTCGCTAGACCAAGGTTCGGTCAACTGACCGCCCAACGCGCCCATAAAAACAACATCACATGCAGCCACAAGACGCTCGACAACAGCTACTAACTGAGCCGGCTGATCGATGTCTGGAAAACGACTACGTCCACACTGTTTGACGGCAGCCCGCACTAACCGATGCCACCGTTCCATTTTAGCCTCTGATTTAGTTCGCGCGACACCGCGTTCGCTTTCTAGAGGCCATATGGCAGAAACCCCCACTTCGGTCGCTTTCTCTAAGACAAAGTCAAATCGCTGACTTTTTAATAGAGCCGGTGCGAGAATCAACTTTATCGGTCCCTCTCCAACTTCAACGCTGTGCTCGACAATCTCCCCAAGGGCTCGGTCTCGCTGAATTTCCAGCAGACGGACTCTGTAAAAATTTCCCTCCCCGTCGACGACATCTATCAAATCGTCCACGGTTTGACGACGCACTTTATGAAGGTGATGAGCCTCATCGCCGCGCAAAACGAGTTGATCACCCAAAACATCTTCTTTTCCTACCCAGAAGGAAGCCATCAACTGCCGCGCCGCGCCACGATACCAATCCACTCGTTTTTGGTTAACACCTCGACCAATTCAAAACCGTGGGCAGAGAGCGCCCCACAGAAGGCTTCTTTTTCGCGCCCTAAGATTCCAGAAAATATAACCGGCTGGCCAAGGAGTAAGCGATCACGTAGTGGGGCCAGGATCGGCAGCAATATCCGGCTTTGAATATTGGCGACGATTAGATCGAATGCGGCATCCTCACGGCAGTCATCAATACATCCAACGCGCACATCAACGCGGTTTTTATCAACGCGATTAAGCTCTATGTTTTCGCGAGCATTTTCGACTGCTGCGGAATCTACGTCCAACGATGTCACATGCGCAGCCCCCCATCTAACAGCAGCAATAGATAAGACCCCGCTTCCTGTCCCCAAATCCAACACGCGATAATCCCGCTCCACATACTGTTCGAGGGCCTGTAAGCAGAGCTGTGTCGATTCGTGTCCCCCAGTACCAAAAGCCATCTTCGGATCAATCGTAATGGCTAAGCCATCACCGGCTTCGACCGGAATCCAAGAGGGATGTATAACGACGTTGGGAGTGGCCCAAATCGGCCGAAAGAAGCGACGCCATTCTGCTTCCCAATCCTCTTCTCCTAATAGGCTTCGGCTGACATTGAAGTCACTTAGAGCCTGATCCTTGGCAAATGACTGAAGCGCATCTTGAATATCCTCTAAATCCAACGCCTCTGGAAAATAAACGGTCAACTGCACATCAGACCCTCTGTCATCGGTTTGCAGGCCACAGCTACCCAGGGAAAAACACAGCGCGCTGAGTACCTCAGCAACCTCCGCGGAGGCCTGTAGGGTAAGGGTATGCCAATTGCGTGTCATGATTGCTGCTAAGATAGGGTTTCAGAAGGAAATGTAGCAAGCTACGGAGAAGCCAATTCCCCCGTAGCTAAGTTGAAAAAGATCGGTGTGAGACCACCATTTTTTACGCCCCGCGCAGATCCGTACAGTAGCATGGAGTCCAACGCCTTCAAACTGAAAAATCAAACGCCCGCCTAATCGTTGGGCTCCAGCGCGCGCAATCCCTCCACGAGGCTGGTGCACAGAGGCGTGAACAACGACTCATACTGGGAATGGAGAGCAGCTGGTTGACCATGATCTCCTGCCGAGCGAATGGCCTCTATGAGAGGCACTTCGCCCCAAAAGGGCACCTGCTGCCTATCAGCGGCCGCCTTTCCTCCACCTCGGCCGAAGATTTCGTGGCGCTTGTCGCAGTTGGGACACAGGTAATAGCTCATATTCTCTACTACGCCAAGCACTTCCACTTCCACTTTATCAAACATAGCCATACCGCGCTCAACATCTTCTAGGGCGACGCTCTGCGGAGTAGTAACTATTACGGCTCCAGACAACGTAATGGCCTGACTCAGAGTTAGTGGCACATCTCCTGTGCCCGGAGGCAAATCTACCAGCAGGTAATCTAGCGGACCCCATTCGACCTGGTTTAAAAACTGCTGTAGCGCTCGGGCCAACAGAGGTCCGCGCCATATTACAGGAGCATCTCTATCAGCAATGAAACCGATCGACATTAGACTGATCTCATGCGCTTTAACGGGCAAGAGACGATCGTTTTCAGACAAAACGGGCTCTTGGGAAACACCCGTCATAAGCGGAATACTCGGACCGTATATGTCTGCATCTAGCAGTCCAACCGACGCACCCAGAGCAGCTAACCGCGCAGCCAAATTAACACTAAGCGTGGACTTGCCCACGCCACCCTTCCCACTGGCTATAGCGACCACATTGCACACTTGAGCCAAAGGACCTTCGGCAAATATCGTCCTCGGGATCCGTGCATCTTCTTTTTTTCCTTTAAAAAAAGGCATATTCATTAACTAAATGCCTTACGAATACGGTCAAAGAAGCTGTCTCCTTCGGAACGAACGCGTTCTTCTTCAAATTTAGACAGTGCTTCAAAGACCTCTCGCTCTTCTCGACTCAGCTCCTGCGGCGTCCATAGCAGGACTTGAACCAATTGATCGCCGACGCCACGACCATTCACATCGGGAATTCCTTTACGCGCCATGCGAAAAACGCGACCAGCCTGCGTACCCGCTGGGACCTTGAGCACTGCTTGCCCTTCGAGTGTAGGCACCTGTATTTGACTTCCCAAAGCGGCCTGTGAAAAGCTGACGGGAAGCTGCAAAATGATATCATCTCCGTCGCGCGTAAACTGATTGTGCTCTTCCTCTTCAATAAAGACAAGACAGTCCCCCGAAGGCCCCCCTCGCGGACCTGCTTCGCCCTGACCCCGCAACGGAATGTAGTTACCTTCCTGAACACCAGCCGGTATACGCACCGTCAGACGCGTCTGACCGCGCACGCGTCCCTCTCCATCGCATTCACTGCAGCGCGCCGATACTGTGCTGCCCTCCCCCCCGCAGGTGGGACAAGCCGTCACAGTCATCGACTGACCAAAAAGCGTGCGCGCCACCTGCTGAACTTGCCCAACTCCCCCACAGGTTGAACACACTTCTTTTTGAGCCCCGGGGGCTGCACCACTCGCGTTACACGTTCGGCATCCCTCTAAACGAGTGAGGTTAATTTGCTTTTCGACACCCGTCATGATTTCTTCAAGCTTGAGCGAAACTTTGATCTTAAGATCTCGCCCCTTAGGAGGCCCTGAGGGCCCGCGACGGCGCCCACCCTGACCAAAGAAAGAATCAAATATATCTCCAAAGACATCTTGAAAATCGGAGGCATGGCTAAAATCAGACCACTGGAATCCCCCACCCCCGAAATTGCCCTCTACGCCCGCGTGTCCATGACGATCGTATTGGGCCCGTTTGTCTGGATCAGAAAGTACCTCATAGGCCTCTGAAGCCTCTTTAAACAGCTCCTCTGCTTTCGCATCTCCTTGATTTCGATCTGGATGATGCTTAAGTGCAAGCTTGCGATAAGCGCTTTTAATTTCACCATCTCCAGCGCCGCGTTCAACGCCCAAGATTTCGTAATAGTCCCGTTTAGCCATTTAGTTCACCCGTCTCGGGCGATTCTCCCTTACTTGGGGCTTTGCTCACGATAACCCTTGCCGGCCGCACGATTTTTCCATTAAGCTCATATCCCTTTTCCATCTCTTGGACTACTGTGCCTGGTTCATTCTCGGCATCTTCCACCTCTAACATCGCCTCATGCAAATTGGGATCAAAAGACGCACCGACCGCTTTTACTGCTTTCAAACCATAACCCTCCAGAGCGGCGTTAAACTGAGAGTAGATCAACTCTATTCCCTGCTTGAGTCCCTCAGAATCTTCGGTATCCTGATCCAATGCCCGCCGCATGTTGTCCAATACCGGCGCCATCTGCAGCAGCATATCGCGAAGCGTTTCCTCGCGAACATCCGAGCGCATTCGCGTAGTCCGTTTGCGAAAGTTATCCAATTCGGCGACCGAGCGAAGATAGCGGTCATAGTGCGCAGCCGCCTCTTGTCTCACCTCCGCTATCATCTCTTCTGGACTAAGGTCCTTTACTTCCTCTTCATCCACATCCTCTCCCACCTCCCTCTCTCCTTCAGACTGCTCTTGGGATTTGACTTCGGGTGTGTCACCTTCTGCTTCGTTTGTTTCTAAATTCTCTTGTTCTACAGAATCACTTTCAGTCATTGGTCTCCTCTACGTTTCCACTGCGAAAATTTTAACAGACGAGTTGAGCCGCGCGCGAGGCTGCATAATTAACTAATACCATCAGCGAATCATAGGGCATCCGCGTAGGACCAATTATTCCGATAACCCCCGATCCTCCTTCCACATCGTAGCTGGCCGTAACCATCCCACACTGACGCAGGGCTACCAGAGGATGGTCTGCCCCTATTGTCACGACGATACCGCGACGCTCGCTCATCAACCTTGCGAGCAAATCTTTCTTTTCGGCCAGATCAACCAGCCCGGCAACTTGTTGCGAATCGCCAAACTCAGGCTGCAAGCACAAATTACTCGTACCTGACACGTGTAAATCCCTGCTGGTCAATTCGGCCAAAGCTTCCATTTCATCCACCACTGCACGCAACAACTGAGGATTGCGCTCAGCAAGCGGCTGCAGCCGCAGACGGGCCGTCTGGCTTATTTCAGCCATGCTGAGCCCAGCCAGACGTTCGTTAAGCCAACGGCTAACAAACACCACATCTCCACGAGACACTTCAGAACCGACCTCAATTAGAAGACTTTTCACAAGACCTTGATTAACCGTTACGACCAGAAGCAGCCTGTTTTCTGCTAGGTGGACTAGCTCAAGCTGACCGAGGATACCCTTTTCAAACCGTGGAGCGAGTACCAGCCCCAATTGCCGAGATACATTACCAACAATGTGGGCTAGCTGGCCCATAATCTCCTGCAAATCACCTTCGCGGAGCTGAATCTCAAGCTGCCGCCGTAATTCGGCCGCGGTATCGTCCAAACCCAACGCCTCATCCATCATACACTCGGTCACATAAAAGCGATATCCTTGCTCCGTGGGTACGCGCCCTGCCGAGGTGTGGGGCTGATGGACGTATCCTTTTTCCTCCAAGCTAACGAGCGCGTTGCGAACCGTGGCGGCACTGGCACGGACCCCGTACTGTTCGCACAGCGTGCGAGACCCGACGGGAGCACGAAGCGCTACATGCGCCCGAACCAATGCGTAGAGCACCTGGATTTCACGCCTAGCTATGGTAGCCGATTTTGTTTCCATTTCGCCATAAGCATTCTGTGTGATTGGGAATAGTCAGATAATGATAAGAGCCTATAAAGGCTTGTCAAGCTTCAGACGACAGCGAAGCAGCAACCGATTCCAATTTAACTAGTTCGGATTCATCCAGTATATTCCCCGCACGTTCCCAAGCCAGTACAACAGCTCCCAGAACAACCGGCAACCGAACCGGCAGTAAGCTCATGTTAAGCCTCTTAGACCTCAGTGATTCCTCTACAAAAGACCGCAACAGAGGAGGGGCCATAAGAAGTGCACCGCAGTAGTATAAACCGTCCTCCCTATTGACACCTAAACGCCGGGAAACAGCAACAATCTTTTTGGCAAGCCCTTCTGCAGTAGAGCGAATAACAGCGATCGCAACGCCATCTCCCCCTTCTGCGCAGCGCAAGACAGATGGCGCCAACGAAGCCAGAGCAGGTCGACTTAAATCGCCTCCATAAACGCGGCCGACAATCTCCACCCACTTTTCATGCCCAATTCCGCAAGCAAAGTCCTCGGAAGTTTAGTCTATGGCCAACTACCGTTGTGTGCAGTCAGCCATGCTTGTATACCGCGCAGGGCTATATCATATCCGCTTCCCTCGTCACTGAACAAAGGCCCCCACTTCCGGCGCGCACCCAATTTCCATTTTCTTCTATGCTAAACACGATCGAACCCGTTTCCGTGATTACGATCATGCCTTCCTTATCAGCATGCGCCCCGGCCAAAGCAACGCGCGCATCGCTCTCTACCCGAACCCGATCGGCCTACTCCCGACCAAGCACGCTATTTTCTATAGCTCGTTACTCGATTGAGCGACCGGCTTCAACCATTCCGAGACAGATACATGCAGATTTTGGCTCAACCGTATTGACGAACCACTGTCCCACTAGATCTTACAGCAGCGCGTTTACCCCATGAACACCTATGTCTTGGTAATTGCTACCGCCAGCCCGAGCCGTTGCCAACACGCTTTATCCACACAGCCCGCGTATAAGATCGCTCCACATCAACACCGATAACTGACTGCTCTTTTCTCATAGTCATTCCTTTTGACCCAAGGTACAATACCGACTAGAAGACTTGTGCGTATAATATAGTCTTTGGCGAGCAGTACATAAAAAAATGGCGAGGCCCGAAGGCAACGCCATTTTTAGAAACTATTCTATGAGAATATTTTAGACTATTTCGTCAAGTATCCGGTCAGCGGTATCACGCTGAATTTCATCTCGATGGTAGAAGCCACCTTCCACACGCTTTCGAGCTTCACTGACCTTGCTTTCTCGCACATCAGGCACGTCACCCAATGCCTCCTGTGCCCCTTTAAAAACAGCTACATCCGACACATCATTCCGCATGCCAGGAGAATCTAATAGGGCATCAGCAATCTGCTCGCGCACTTGGCGTGCATTATAATATCCAGACTCAACACGCCGTTTGATCTCATCGACTCGAGGATTGGTCTCCGTGGACTCAGCGCGCGCAAGCGCGCTCAGCTCGGACACTTCTTGTGCTCCTCGTGAAATCTCGACTACGTCATCGGCCCGCGCGCTCTCATTGTTGCTTCGAACAGGCGCATTGCGCTGTTGAGACTGCGAAAGCTTTGGCTGATGCGATAATTTGTCTATACGCATCTTACGGCCTCTTCTCTAAGTGATAAAACCCGCTATTATTTTGATATATCGGTCCGTTGAGGAAAAACTTTAATATTAAAATGAGCTGTTTCCAAAAAACATTTAGTTTCACGTTTTTCCGGCAGGCCAACTAAACCAATATAGGGAGGTTCTGCTCAAATTACAATCTAACGAATTCCATCGTAGAGACGAGCGTTAGGTGTCGTGGAGGACGCCGCCTGATAACCTCGGGCAGCAACGCGACTTCGTCCCATCTGTCTGTATTCTTCCCGGCTGCTTTTGAGCATACTTTCTGCCACTGCCTGCGTTGCCATGCGCTGTTCTTGCAGGCGTTCCAGCCATTTTCGCATGCGTAATATGTGAGACTCAGCAGCTTCGTCGTTGGCATATAGAAGATCTATTTGCTGCTGACGCAGACGCACTTCGTCCATTAATCGATGCATCTCAGAAAACACATCCTGCAGAGCTTCATAATCCTCGCTCTCTAAGCACTTGAGCTGCATACGACCCACTTCAAACATGTTGCTATAGGAACGACATTGCTCGTTTAACAATTGTAAGATATCGGCGTTTTCAGACACGGCGACCTCAGCCTGTTATGACAAGTCCCGGAGACATCGGTGCGGTGCCAGTGGCCTCTCCTCCTTCGCTCTGGAGAATCTGCTCCCAAGCCTCTAGCAGTTCTCCCATTAGACCGATTACCTCTTGAATGGGTTCAATTTCCATACGGACATTGGCGTGTACTAATCGACGATAGGAGTACAGATAGAGCCTCTGCAAATTTAAGGCTAGTTCATCACCGCGATCCAAAGACTCCTGATCGAGTGCGTATGTAAGCTCTAAGATAATGTCTTGAGCGCGAATCAGGGCATTCCCCTTACCCTCCATGTCTTTCTGCTCTAAGTTCAGAATCGCTTTTTTCATAAAGCGAATGGCGCCTTGGTAAAGCATAACGATCAGCTTCCCTCGATTCGCCGTTTTTATCTGCACCTGATTATATTGCTTGTAAGCTCCCTTGTTCATACTCTCTTACACTTTCTCCCGCGGCCCTATCTCAAACCGGCCAACTGGCTACTCAGAAAATTTCCCTGTGACTGCAGGGTAGCAATACTCCCTTCCAGCGAAGCGAAACGCCCCACTAGATTGAGTCTTTTTTGCTCGATACGACGTTCCATATCGGCAATTCGCGAGTCTAAATCGTCAATCGTATCATCAATCGCACGCTCGCGGTTCTTGATCGTGCCATCAAAGGAATCCGTTATCGCGCTAAGTTCGTCTGTTAACAGACGCCCAACCCCGAAAATTAGATTTACACTGCCTTGGTCTTCACCCTGTTCGGCTAACTCATCCCCAGTAAGGTTTACACGTAGCGATAAACCATCAACATTATCTGCGCCAATTTTTCCCGTTAAAATACGCCCAAAACCGTCAGCTTCTTGACCATCAATTGTCCCCTGAACATCTTGCCCCTCAACAGATTCTGCACTAAGACCCAGCTCGGAAAACTCCGTGCTCACAGTAAAACCATTTCGCTCACCATACCCGTTGTGCTCAATGGCAAGTCGGTTATCCTTGTTGCTCGCCATGATATCAAGACCCAAACGGCCTTCCATCTCAACTTCAATACTTCCAAAGTTGAGACTTCCACCGCCCTCATTCTCTTCTATGAGAGTCAACGTCAAGTTACTGCTTCCAACCTGATTATCGGTGATTACTATACGGCCTTCGGAATCTATATTAGCACTTACGTTGCCACCAAACATACTGCGCGCTTCTGAAAGTAAATCGCCAACAGTAGTCGTTGCAGTGTCTTCGATGGTAAAAACACGCGAGAGTGTCGTCCCGTCATGAGAGGTGCCGTTTATACGTATGGTATCCCCATTTTGAGACCCCGCACCAAATATGTCTGCAAAAGCCGTTGAAGCGAGAATAGCCGCATTACCATCAGTCGTATTGGCGATAGAAGCTCGGCGTACTTCTGCAACATCGCTATTCAGTTCCGAGTTGATTTGTGAGACAATCGAGTCTAGATCATCACCAGCACTCAACTGTATTAACGCTGGTTTACCGGTAACCTTGTCTATAATCTCTAACGTCTGATCTTGGTTGAGCTCACCTTCAAATTCCACGCTGCCAATAAGCGAAGCAACAGAGGCTGCCTGGGTAACGGCAACGCTGTAGTCTCCAGCTGTAGTCCGTGAGTTAGACGAAACGAAATCAACTTCATCATCTGAAGCATTACCTTGAGCAACAAAAAGCTTACGTACATCTTCGAGGTTTTCATTTAGAACTTCCGTCAGACGATCTTCATCAATTTGCAAACGACCTGTGCGGTCGAAATTAATTCCCACTAACACAAGCGCGTTAAAACCCTCGTCCAAGCCGTCCACTTGCGAAGTAACTATCGAACGCAAACGAGTTTGTAGAGAGAGAATGGTAGAATCGCCAGCCATTGGCCCAGCCGTCTGTGTGGCCTCATCGTAAGCAAACTGCTCATTAATCAGATCCATCGCCGTGTTGAATTGGTCAACAAACGAACGAATATTATCACGCAGTGCGGAGGTATCATCTCTGTTGATGGTGATATTGATCAGTTCACCTTCTTCGGCCTCAAGCAGGTTCAACGTAACACCTTCAACTGCATCAGTGATCGTATTATTTGCCCGAGTCAGCTCAATACCGTTTATGCGAAATTGTGCGTCTTGACCGGCCTGCAGTTCGGATGAACGGGCGTCAGTACCGGTCGTAGTCCGGGTAGCACTCCCCAATTCTAAGGTGCCCCCTCCCTCGTTATTAGCCTGCAGGTTGAGAGTCAATTCACTGGCACCTGCTTCATCATCTCGCAGCACAATACGACCAGCCGTATCAATCGAGGCAGTCACTGAATTACCGTAGGCTTGCTCGATGCTGTTGAGCAAACTTTGAACCTTCAAGTTAGTGCTGCTTATGGTGTAAGTACTCGAAATTTGATCGCCGTTTCTATCTTTTCCACTTATAGATATAGTGTCACCGGCTTCCACACTAGAACCTAAGATATTTGAGAAAAGTGTCTCTGCATTTATGGCCGAAGAATCTTCCACAATGCCAATCGCATTGAGGACACCTCCATCGTCGACCATTTCTTGGGTTCCGCTAATCTCCAACTCAAATTCGCCGGGACCAACTGCGTTAACAACTGCCGTTACGCCCTCTGGTGCAGCAAGATTAATCTTGTCGCGTATGTCGTTGAGAGAGTCCGTTGACAAGTCAATTTCAATCTCTGCACCACCTATAGTGACAGTTCCGGTCGCAGAAGAATTAATCTGGCTTTCTACACTGTCGGTATCACTCGAAAAAATGTCTGTCTTCGCCCCAGAAGCGGTTTCGTTTCTGAGATTACCGTTTTCTTGCAATGCCGCATTCGACGTAACAACCTGCGCGACGCTCTCAAAAGCATTATTTGAACCTACAAGAATACCTATTGACTCGAGAACATTCCCATCATCTACTAAATCCGTAGTGCCCACAATGCGCAGTTTCAGTAATGCATTCCCCTCATCATCGGTCGAACTGATAATGGAAGCCGAAACAGATTCAGAAAACGTCTCGTTAATCTTCGTTTGAATATCACCTAACGAGTCCTCAGCTAAATCGATATCGATTTCTTGTCCATCGATCTCTACGGTGCCACTTGGACCGTTTGCCAATCCCATGAGCGAAGCCAATGCCGTGCTACTGCTGACAAAGACATCACTCTCTGCTCCAAAAGTAACGGCTTCTGCTAAACCTCCACCATTGGCCAAAACACCAATGCTTTCTAATACTCCTCCATCATCTAAAAAGCTCGTAGTACCATCAACCTCAAGCTGATAGCGGGTTATTCCATCTACATCATTAACTGAAATAGACGCCGTAACCCCCTCTATATCAGCCTGATTGATCTTATCACGAATGGACTCCAGCGAATCGCTAGACAGATCTATGTCCAAGCCATTATCGCCGACGGTAATAGTGCCAGAAGGAGGTGAACTCAACGAAAGAAGTTCGCCAATGGATTGATCAGATTCAAGAAATTGTCCGCTACGCGCACCGTTGAAGAAGTCGTTCTTAATACTGGCATCACTGGAAGTGAAACCGAGTCCCTGAAGCACGTTGGACGTGCTAGCGTCCTGAATAGAGAAACCGTTACTCCCGACTTCATCTGCAGTCAGTATCAGTCTACTATCACCGGAAGAAACTGTGAGTAATTGAGCTGTAATACCCGCATCAGCAGAATTTATCTTATCGCGAATATCGAGCAAGCCATCGTCTGTATCTAATTCGATTCCCTTGCCGTTTACAACAAATTCACCGCTAAGATTTAGTGAGTCAGACAAACTAGAAAAAGAACGAGAAGAAAGCCGGCGTGCTTTAGCTAGCCCTATAACTTCTACGCCAAAGTTTCCAGCGGCCGCTTCGTTGGAAGCATCCACTGAAACGCGGGAACTAGCATCCGAGCTAGCATTAACAATTGAAAACGCATCATCGGTCGCTAAGCTCTCGGCAGAGCCTTGTAAGGACATCAAACTCGAATTAATTGAGTTGAGAACACCCTTTTGTTGCTCTAATGTAGCCTGACGCCTCTGTATCAGGTTAATGGGACGGCGCTCTATACTGATGAGCTGCGATATAATGCTATCGGTATCGAGGCCGGAGCCCAGACCTGAGAATGATACACCTTGGGACATCGCTATTCACTTCCCTGGTCTGTACTGCGCTATAGTACTACAGCCTGAAGTGTCACTCGACACTTCAGGCTTGATCGTTAACCAATAATCCTATAATCTTGTCCAGACTGACGCTGGCTTCTAACACCTGCTCAGGTGGAACCTGCTTAATAATATCACCCGTTTCTGTATCCGTTATACGCACTACCACTAAGCCCGTATCATCATCAACAGAAACCGAGTAGTTACCCTCCACTTCTTCCAGCGTCTTATTCAGCTCTGCGACCATAGAGCGGGTCTTTTCCAGACTCAGCTGAGACTCGTTCTCCGTGGGGGCGGCAGAGTCGTTTCCAGCCGCGCTGTCCAAGCTCGCATGAGGCCGTGTATTTCCAGAAGTCGACTGCACCTCTTTAGACCTTATATCAGAAACTGAAGCATTTGTGTCAATCATATTATTCACCTCTCAACCCGAGAGGAAGTGCGGTTTTACCGATTGCGCCCGATGCGGAGCAGATTGCTCCGCATCGAGTATCTATCAGTAGCCTATTTTTACTGCAACAAGGCCAAAGCATTCTGCGGTATTACGTTAGCCTGAGCCAACATCGCCGTAGAAGCCTGACTAAGAATCTGAGCCCGGGTAAACTCAGTTACCTCGGCCGCTACATCAGCGTCACTAATAGACGCTTCAGAAGCCTGAATGTTCTCAATCTCATTTTCCGTGTAAGCAATAGTAAACGAGAGACGATTTTGAAATGCACCCAAATTACCGCGTTCGGAAGCAACTTCGGTAATAGCCAAATCAATCGATGTGATCGCGGTGCGAGCATCTGTAATGGTCGAAACCGAAGAGGAATCCAAATTTAGTATGGAACCCGTCGCTGACATATCAGACACATTAACATCTATCCTGTTAAAAGCACCGTCTGTCGGCCCCACCTGAAAGGAGCCACCAGTTCCAGAATCGACGACAATCGTAGTTCCATCAAGATCGCCATCGGTAAAATCACCTGTAGCGTTTTCAACATCTGCGCCAGCCAGCGTAACCTGAACACCTAAGCGATCAAAATTTGCTAAAATTTGCGAACCCGTAGCAACAACGGAGCCATCGAGCTGTGAGCCCAAATCGATGGTCTGTGTAACTGTTCCATTTCCCAGAGTAATTTCCCCATCGGTAGCGTCAGCATCGGCAAACGTGTATGTGCCTGTCTGTGCACCGGAAATGCGTATTGCAGTTACACCAGTTGCGTTACTGGTAGTCACAGCCGTAGATGTTCCTTTATTAACCGCGTTACCAAAACCAGTCAATAGAGTCTGTTCGTTGTAAACAGTAGCCTGAGCAATTCGGTCTATTTCCTGCGTCAACTGAGTAAACTCAGCCTGAATTGAATCGCGGTTTTGGTCAGTAACTGTGCTCGAAGAAGACTGCACAGCCAGTTCGCGCATACGCACCAGAATGGCATTGACTTCATTTAGAGACCCTTCAGCAACTTGGAGCAGGTTGGACGCCTGTTCAGCATTGCTCACGTTGACTTTAAGTCCCGAAATTTCTGCTCGCATGCCTTCGCGGACAGAAAGACCAGCTGCATCATCGGCTGCCCGATTGATGCGTAACCCCGACGCTAACCGCTCCAGCTTTTGACCTAGCATGCGGTTATTCGCGTTGAGTTGCCCTTTAGCACTAAGGGCTGAAATATTGTTGTTTACTCGAAGTGCCATTTAATCGAACCTCCTTGTTTAACAAGCTCTTATAAGGCATCCGTGCCATGTGTTAGTAGCTCTGTTCCCCAACAGAGCCTTAATACCCGATCCTTCAGATTAAAACTCGTGCAAAAAGTGTCGCTTTACTCCTCCTTCTTTAAGACGCCAATGTCTGTATGTCACCTAACACAACATATCGGCATGCTAAATGTCGACCTTTAATTTTTTCTATGTCTTATTGGTACGGTAAGAACTGAGGAAAGCCCCCTTCCCTCAGTTCTTACACACACATTACTTAATGTTGACCAGCTTACTTATTTGCTTTTTCTACCTACTCAAGAAGAGTCAGCGCGGCCGTTGGAGCCGCATTGGCCTGAGCCAACATGGCACTTGCGGCTTGACTGAGTACTTGGACGCGCGTGAGACGAGATACTTCAACTGCCATATCTGCATCACGTATCGTCGACTCAGAGTTCGTATTATTCTCTATCGAGTTATCAGTAAAACTGATCGTGCGCTCTAATTGATTGAGGATTGATCCCAAAGTACCACGCGTTTGGGACACGCGATCTATAGCCTCATCTAACTTGGCAATAGATCCCCTAGCGCTATCGATAGTTCCCAAAGAAACGGTGTCCAGATTGAGATAAGAACCACTTGATTGCATATCTTCAATGGAAAGTTCGACTCGATCCTGGCTGACATCATCTGCTCCTACCTGAAAAGACCACCCAGGATCAGTTCCAACAATCTCAATGGTCTTCCCATCTAAGTCACCAAGTTCATAGTCTCCTTCTGCATCGGCGACTTCGGGACCAGCCAACGTAACCTGCAAACCAAGCCGATCAAAATTGAGTACTGCCGTAGTGCCAGTGGCTAATTGATCTCCATCAAGCAGAGTCGAAAAGCTAATAGTCTGACTAATTATACCGTTATCAGCCGATATAGTTCCGTCTCCATTATCCTCTATTGAATAAGTTCCTTCTGGCGTGCCAGATGAGGTAATACTTTTCACTCCGGTTGTTGCTGCGTCTGTCAACGCAGTAGATGCTGTGAGATCCGGACGATTACCCGTTCCTGTCAGCAAAGTGTGATCATTATATACGGTTGACTGTGCGATCCGATCAATTTCTTGCTTGAGTTGATTCACTTCTGCATCAATTGATTCACGATTTCGATCGTTCAACGTGCTAGTAGAAGATTGCACAGCAAGTTCCCGCATGCGAATTAGCATGGAACTGACTTCGCTCAGAGAACCTTCAGCAACTTGCACGAGATTGGCACCCATTTCAGCGTTGCGCACTCCCATAGTTAAACCGGTTATTTGAGCTTTAAAACCTTCTGATATGGACAATCCGGACGCATCATCGGCGGCACTGTTTATGCGAAGACCAGAAGAGAGTCGCTCTAAGCGAGTTCCTAAGTCTCTGTTGTTTACACCCACGTGACGGTGAGTGTTCATTGCCGTGATATTGGTATTAACGTTCATACTTAGGGCCATAACCAAAACCTCCTTGTCTGGTGGCTCTATTTGCGCAGATTCCTTTCCGCACTTTTGTAATATTACTTAGTAGTAACTAACACTACCTAATCTATCGTCAGATTAAGGATCTTCTTTAAACTTTTATTCACTAATCTACTGAAGTAACTGCAGGGCACTCTGCGGCAAAGCATTAGCCTGTGTTATCATTGAAGTGGCAGCTTGAGATAATATCTGATTGCGAGTGAATGCTGTGATTTCCTCCGCAACATCGGCATCACGGATCGCCGACTCAGCCGCCGTCAGGTTCTCTATAGCATTACCAAGATTGCCTGTTGTATACTGCAGACGGTTCTGGATAGCCCCTAGGTCACCACGCTGACGTGTAACTACTAAAATCGCGTTATCTAAACGCGTAATGGTACTACGCGAACTCTCGAGGTTAGAAACTGACAGCCCAGCTAAGTTCAATTCGGAACCGCTAGCCCGCATATCACCAATATTCAAAGCAATTCGATTGTCGGATGTATTATTAGGGCCAATTTGCAACACACCACCTGTTGCTTCAGAAATGACGATTTGCTTTCCATTCAAGCGACCATCAATATATGCATTCGCATTTTTCAGTCCGAGAAATCCCACCGGGTTATCTAAAATTTCATTACCACCTGTATCTACCCGAAGTTCGTCAAATTCCTCGTTATATTCGGCCGATCCAGCGGGATTTAGCGAAGATAGAACATCGTTAAGCTTCGTTGCAATAGACTCAACCGACTCTCCTGCTGTAATTTCTACGGTCTCGTTTCCGATAACGACCGAGCCACCATCACCACCGCTTTCAATATCGCTCTTGAAAGTGTTTATGTTATCAACATTGGGCCCAACAAGCGTTACCTGTACTCCTAAACGATCAAAATTAGCAACCCAAGTAGTACCGGTCGCGACAACATTTTCCCCATTGTCCCTATCTAATGAAGTACCCATGTCAATAGACTGCTTGAGTTCAGTACCATCAGGTAAATTTACAGCCAAGGTAATCTGACTATCATCCGAATTTTCATCTGAGAACTCATATGTTCCCGGAACAGCTCCAGAAATACTAACCTCTCTAACCCCAGAATATCCATCTAAGGCAGTAGACACATCGGAACTCTGTGAAACAGCATTACCGAATCCCGTCAACAAAACATTGTTGTTGTAAGTAGTAGAAGTGGCAATTCGATCAATTTCTGCATACAACTGATTGAACTCGGATGACAAACTTTCCCGGTTAACATCGTTAATCGTCGAGTTTGCCGATTGCACGGAAATTTCTCGCATTCGTCGGAGCATATTACTGACTTCGTTGAGCGATCCTTCTGCCAACTGAATCATGCTAATGCCTTGTTCGGCATTACGAACTCCTTGACGCATACCTAATATCTCTGAGCGCATACCTTCAGAGACTGAAAGACCTGCAGCATCATCAGCACCCCTATTGATGCGTAGGCCAGAGGACAAACGCTCAACTCTCTTAGTAAAATCCGCACTATTGATGTTAAGCTGCCTTTGTGCGTTAATTGAAGCTATATTTGTCCCGAGACGAATCGGCATGACAAAACCTCCTTGGTATTTAAACTGCCTAGGCCTTCCTTAGCTAGACCTGTTGCAATCATTTCTTTACTGCGACTAACTTCTCAGACTTCCAAGCACAGTAAAGCAAGGCTCGTGCCAAACATTTGGCCGGAAAATAAATCAAATTAAGTTAACTAAAAACAATAACTTAAGTTGTAATAAAAGGGGGGTCGTAACCCATATGAAACAAAGCTGCAGCTCTTAATAGGAAAGTTAGGACAAGAAGCTGAACGACGTGGGAAAATATTTTAACCCAAATACTTTAAGCAAAATAGAGATCGATAGGGAGACTAGTTGAAACGTGCTGCTTCAGCCTTCCAGTCGATCAATGGGCTCATGACACCTTCGTGTAAATGCGTAGATAAACTTGGCAGCGGACTGATACAAAGAGCATCTTCGCGCTGAAAAACGACTTCTCCCCAATACTGATCACCTGTTCCAAAACGCGCGTGATGATCAATATTATCCCTGAAAAGAGCAGCGTGCCGGCGGAGCACCTCTGCACGCATAAGCCAGGTATACGTTGCACTAGGCACTTCACGCCAGTGACACAGTCCGCTTCGGAAGATAGAATACCCATCGTCGGATAGGCCAGTGAACGGATCGGGCCGACAGTAGCGATCGGGGTAATCACACGGATGAATAAAGAGAAGTTCCCGGTCGTAGGACTGCAGATATTCAGTCGCCCCGCTGAGCAGTTCGTCTATATACTGCATGCATACGCCTCTGTGTAGATAGTCATCTTCGCAGAAATACACCCAATCTCCGTCCGAAAAATCCTGTGCGACCTCGTAACTTTTCGACAGGGATCCACAGACTCCTTGCTCATCTGTGGAAACAATAGCCTCTGCACATTTGCTTAACTCATCGCCCAGCGCATCAGAGATCCCATCTTCAACAACGTATATACCATATTCGATATCAGCCGCCTCTAAGCTGGCCACAAGAGATCGCAGCGTCAATAAAATCGTCTGTCGTTTGCTCAAACCCCAAGGACGCGGAAGTTGGTTTACCGCTTCAACCGTCTCACATACGCGAAGAACAACGCAGTATTTCATTAAACTCCTCCTGCACGCGCATAACACATTTGAGCGGCTTCTTCGACACCGAGCTGCTTGTAACAGTCTCCGAGGCGACTAAAACTAGCCGCATCCTGTGGTTCAGCATGCAAAACGACTTCTAACTGGGCAACGGCTTGCCAATAGCTCCCCCGAGCAAAAAGAACTTCTGCTAGGAGACGGCGCATATCTAACAGACCTTCCTGCAAAGCAATTGCTGCGCGCAGGGCCAACTCAGCGCATTTATGCATTTCGTTGCGAATAAGCAAAACGCCCAATTCTCCTAAACGTAGTGCTGCTGACTGCGACCGATCCAGGTCCCCTTCTTCGACAGTCCAATCACTTAGCAGCGTCTCTAGCGAGCGTAGGACAACGCTACAGGCCGACCAATCCAGTTGGGGTTGATTAACAAGAGACACCAGATAGCCCAACTCTATGTCTAAGAGGCCCGACTCGAGCGACCGGACTTCTTCAAAAAAGGTAAGAGCATCTTCATATCGGTCTTGATCAACCAAAAGATGCGCCAAATTCGCACGGGCTTCGACGCCTTTCTGATCGCATTCCACGGCTCTTTTATACCTAGCTTCCGCTTCGTCAAGGCGTCCCTGCGTTTTCGCGATATAGCCGAGGTTTAGCAGCGCTAACGTGTAGTTTGGCCGTAACGCAATTACCTGTTCAAATAACTGTTCTGCTCTTTCTAACCGCTTAGATTCTAGATCTATAACCCCTACATTAAAGAGGTGGTCTGGGTTTTCAGGTGCCAGTACTAGCGCTTCTTCAAGGGCCGCACGCGCCTCATCCAGCTGCCCCAAATCCCTGTACATGCTCGATAGACTACCTAACGCATCGCCGCGCCGATCCACGGGCACAGTAGATGCATTCCTGAAGGCCGCTACGGCCTGTGGCCACTCAGATAGCGCCTGATGCGACCGAGCTATTAACAGATGAGCGGAATAGGTAACCTCATCATAGTCAATGGGAAAGAATGTCATCTGTCGCTTATTTTCAACGACTGACCGCGCATGCTCCAATGTCGCTGCGTGATCCTCAAATTGAGCATATAGTTCCGCCAGCGTTAGCTGCGTTAAGATATAGTCGCGATCGACATTCTCGGCCTTGAGTAAATAGGTTTTCGCATCCTCCATGCGCCCCATCTTCATATAGGTTCGGCCCAAAAAAAGAAGCGCTGTCGTATAAATCACCCAGTTGCGATCAGCATAGCAAGTGCTCTCTTCAATAATGAATCGGTAGGCACGCTCAGCCTCTTCTAACCTGTCCGTAGAATAGTAGGTCAAAGCGACGTGAGAGCGCTCCATATAATCCTGCGGATGCGCCTCTACCCAGCGCTCCATAATTTTCAGGTAGCGCTCTTTTTTACCGGCGACAACTTCAGGTGTAGTATACCCCGTATGTAGCACGCGAATTTCGCTCTGCACCATTTCTAAACCGATTCGCGAAAGAGACGGCGTAACCTGTTCGTGCACGGGCATCTCAAACTGTATATCTATACGATTCGGAAATAGGCGCAGTTGCAGGCAGGAAATGTGTTCATAGCCCTGGTCGTCGAGAACAAAGAAATAGGCCTTTTCCCGACTGCCAGAGATGCACTGACGAATAGGCGCGTGGCTTTCTAGCGGCAGTATATCATCAGCATCTAACCACATAATCCAATCGCCTGTAGCCAAGGAAATAGACGCATTCCGCGCGGCGGAAAAGTCGTCACACCATTCGAAAAAACCCACTTTAGCCCCGTGTTTCTTGGCCACGCTAATGGTGCCGTCATCCGAGCCCGTATCGACGACAATTATTTCATCGACTAAACCGCGCACGCTTTCCAAACAACGCCCGAGACGCGATTCCTCATTACGTACGATCATACACAGGCTCAGTTTGCCAGGAGGACCGTCTAAGGTCGTATCCTCAACGGGCGCTTTATCTGATGGCGGCGGTTGGTGCATATAAAGACCACTGTCTCCCTGACCAATTCCCTGTCGCATCAGTGCAATAGCCTGACGCGCTTCCGATCGATTAGGCGCCGTCTGATTAGCCTGTTCAAAAGATTTTATTGCGTCTTCATTACGACCCAAACCGCTGAGTGCCTGTCCGAGAAAAAAGTGCGTTGCGTATACAACAGCTCTCTCATCCAAGGAAAAATCAGCATCGCGGTCTCCCTGTAGCGAAGCGCGCAAATAAACCTCCGCTTCCTGATAGAGCTCTAACTTAACCGCAACGTCTCCCATGGACAGGAGCGCTAGCGCGTCGTTCGGAGCTAGTTTTAACGCCTGCTTCAAGGACTCCCTCGCCTCGGTATAGGATCCATCTTCTAACAAGCATCGCCCGTAAAAGCTCAGAGCGCGTCGTCGCGTATTGGCTGGTGCATCGCGCTCTCCAGCCTCTTTTGCGCAGCTAAAAAAAGCGCGGGCAGCATCCCGCCGACCAAGCCCGTATAAGAGGTGTCCAAAACGTACTTGGCACTCCCAATCTGTGGGATGAGCAGCTAACCAAGCCGACATCAGCTGATCGTGATAAGCCTGCTCGTTATGCGCGCTCTCCAAATCAGGATACGGCTCTCTGTGGATCTCAAAACGGGCGGAATAAAACGCAAGTCCGCTGCTCTTAATGGATGCCAATACGCTTTCATACGCCGGCTGCTCGAAGCGAATCTCAGGGCGATTGGGAAACATCTTTACGGTCTGGCTTGGACGACTCTTCCCTCCCTCTTCTACCACACTTACATACAGTCCACGATCCGGCGTTATTCTCTTCGCTTGGCAGACTTCTTTTCCGTCTTCCGCGAGCAGATATTCTTTGGCATCCATACACAAAACCCAATCACCGGTTGCCCTATCTAGCGCGGCATTGCGAATCGCTGAGAAATCTCCGTTCCACTTGAGGCCAATCCGAACGGCACCCGAATTCTCAACTATAGCCGCAGTCTTCCCACTGGTCCCAATGTCTGCAACAATAATCTGATCTGCCACACCGGAAATGCTTTCTAAACAACGCTTAAGTAGTAGATCTTCATCTCGAGTGACAACGCACACGCTCAAGGTGTGCAGGGTCGATACGCGCCTTAAGTTCTCAGCCAAAGTATCGTTATCACCGGCCTGAGATAGCGCACGCTCATAGCATCGGCGCGCTTCGTCGATGCGGCCCTGATCCTCCAACAGTATGCCCTTATTGTTGAGGGCCTGATGAGAATCGGGAAAACGCTGCAGCAGCGCGTCATACGCGGCCAGAGCCTTCGCCTTTTGCCCCATTCGAGTTAGTATATCTGCACGAACCAGCATCATAAGCTCTTCCTGCACGTAAATGAGGTCCGTGGATTTGGCGTTGGACGCACCTGATAGGGCGGCTTCAATCTCTCTGAGAGCCGCGCTCTGCTGGTCGGCGTTGCGGTAGGCTATTGCCAGTTCGTAGCGAGCTCTTATATCCTCGGGATTTTCTCGCACCTTGCGTTCACCGGCACGTAGATAGTGGTCGCCGGCGCGCTCTTTCTCTGCATACCCATAGTGGTGCACTGGCACTAAACAATCACCGATGGGTATCCCAGCGCGCATGAGAGCTGGCTCTACTAGCTCGTGCACCACACCTTCAAAACGGATTTCCGCCTGCTGGCGCCACAGACGAACTTTTGTGGAGGGAAACCACCCTTCAAATGATCGCTCTTCCGGGTAGGTTCCGTCACACCGAGTCCATCCCGCATGCTGCGCACCGTTGCTGTAGTTGCGGGTCGTCATGCGATATGCGTCGCGGTCACCGCTGCGCACGAGGTCTTGCAGGCTACCCCGATCGATAGGGGAGAGCGTTTCATCGCAGTCTAATACGAGGATCCATTCTCCAGAAGCCTGCTCCAACGCATAATTGCGCGCCAGAGAAAAGTCGCCTTCCCATGCCATTTCACATACGCGAGCTCCGTGTTGATGCGCTACACTTTGGGTATGATCTATCGAACCCGTGTCGACAACAACGATCTCGTCAACCATCTCCCGCACGCTCGCAAGACACGCGTCTAAAAAAGTGGCCTCGTCTCGCGCGATAACGCACAGAGAAATAAGCGGCCTCGCTTGCTGGGCAGATTTTTTTTTATTTCTCTTACCGGTTCGCTTCTTTTTCTTACCCACGAATCTTCTCCATTAGAGCCAGAGCCGGCGTATAGGTATCGTGCCACTTAAGAGCCGATTCCGCTAACGACTTTGCCCGTTCAGGCTCCCCCTGTTGCCAGTAGATGTCGGCGAGAATGCAAACGGCTTCGACATCTGATTCATTCGCGGCAACGTGCTCATCAAGCAGACGCATGCCGTGCTCTACGTGTCCTGTTTGAACCTGAATCACTGCGGTATTAACGATGACGTCGCGATTGTCTGGTTCAAATTTAGCAGCCTGTTCCAGATAGCTCACCGCAGCTTCAACCTGTCCCTCTTCCCACTCAAACACGCTTAAATTTATCAGCGTCTCAACGCTGTCAGGTTTTAACCTGTAGGCTTTTTCAAAGCTATCACGCGCCCCGACCCGATCGCCCGATCTGTGACGGGCCATTCCCAAATAATTGTGGGATTGATGTGCATGCTCATCCAACGCAACGAGGCGCTGCAAAACCTCAACAGCCTGTTCAGCTAATTCTTCTTCAATGAGCATAGCTGCCAAAACGATAAGAGCCTCAATGAAGTTACCCTTCTTCTCTACAGCAAGCCGGTAGGCATCTAAAGAAGCTTCACGCAGCCCCTCTCCACGAAGCTGATCTCCTCGATCAAGCGCCTCTATAGCCTCCCGCTCACAGGCAACGGCAAGTTGTTCGCTTTCCTCTCCGCGCATCGCCGCGCTTTCCGCCTTGCACTCGAGCATGCGCACGGCTCGACCCCCTTGCCTTCGGAGCTGGCGTACGGCTTCATCCAACGCAGCTAGGGTAAAGAAGGAGCGATCAAATCCCCCTATCGCATCAAGGGCGTCGAGACGAAAAACTAGGATCTGGCACTCTAAATTGTCTACCTCTTCTACCCCAACACCACGTTCCCGTTCCACTGCCTGAGGCTCCGCTACGACAATATCGGATTGTTCCTCCATTCGCCGAACTATTAGACCCATTGATTCAGCTGAAATGAAAGCCCCTTTTCTCACTATCACGAGAAAAGAACTGTCACATTTTTGGCGAATTACTTCGAGTTGGTCGCCCAATCCCACCTCGGGTGAAAGTCCAACGTCAAACCCTGCAAGCGTGCCCTCAAAGACGCATTCTAACTCGCCCACGATCTCCGATCCGCCTCCCCCCAAAGCAATGATCGCAGCGCTTCCCGCATTCCGGCTTGGCATGAGCTGCTCTGAATGCTCTTTTCCTTCTTCACTATGCGATTGTGCAGCAACCTGCAAACGGGGTATTGAAGCCACTGCATCTCGCTGTGCCTGCGGTCGACATAGCTCTGTCAGCGTTTCCCAAGCAATATTAGAGGCGCGCTTCCACGTAAAATCGCGCGCAATGCGTTCCGCGCCGCGTCGTCCCATCTCTCGAGCACGTTCTGGATTCTCAAAGGCCTGTCTCATTTGCGCAGCCAGTGCCTGTACATCAGCCTCAAGCATCCATGCCTGACCAACGGTCTCTTCGGGGAATTTTACCAAGCGACGCTGAGCCGGAACCATAAAAGCATTCTCCGAGCTGCAAAAATCATCACAGGCTCCGCCTTCAGTTACTACAACGGGCAGACCACAGGCCATAGCCTCGGCTACAGGCAAACCAAACCCCTCGCCCCGATAGGGATGCACCAAGCAGTCACAAGCAGCATATAGTCCGGGAATATCCTCGGCCGGCAGGTCTCTATCCATATAGATGATTTCAGCACACTGCTCATCCCCCTGCAGCGCAGCGATATCGGATTCGGCCGTCTGGCCTCGATAAAACGTCTGCTTACCCATGTCTTTTATTACAAGACACACGTTATCTGCACGTGAAAATGCGCTGCGAAAAGCCTGTAAAAGTAGGTCAATTCCCTTTCGCTGTAGAGTGCCTCCCACAAAGAGGAAGGCAAACTTTCCGCCCGTCTGCACTTCCATCGGGACGATCCCCGGACGAAAGCGCTGGTCATCTACGCCGAGCGGCACGACCTTAACCATCTCTGGGTCGAATCCGCTATCGATATACACCTGACGAACATAGGAGGTGTAAGCCCATATTTGGTCCACATTTGTTCGCATAGGCTCAACCCAACTCTTGATAATTCGACCGTATTCCCAAGGCTGAATGAGCACGAGTTTTCCATGAGCTGGCCGCGCAACATCTGGGGGCCAGCGATGCCGTATATGAAAGTCTGCTTTACCTTCTATGGCCCGCCCCATCCGTGCAAAGAGCGAAGCAAACCGCCGTTCGGAGGACCCGCTAAAGGTGTCGGGCTCGCTAGAGATCAGACCTAAGTCGCAGTTTCCGCTGCCCAGCAGCTCTAACGCCATCTCTCGATTGACATGCGCCAAGCTCGAATAGACGAAAAAAGGGCCTTCCCAATAGCCGCGCAGGGGTTCGGAAGGGGCCGGCGCAAGGGCTGCAAACGCGGCCTCAGATTGGTCTGCATAGGCCACAAAACGGCCCATTTCATTAAAGCGAGCCTGCCATTTGGCAAAAAATCGCTGGAGATTTTCATTAACGTGGTCAAAGCGGCCTTCGCTAGTTCCCTCATGATGGTAGAGAACGGACTCGGCGCAATATACCACGCGGTAGCCTTTTGAGCGGACCTGTAGGCATAGGTCGACGTCCTCTACTCCGTTTCGATAAGCCTCATCAAACCCGCCCAGTTGCTCAAAAATAGTTCGCCTTACGAGCATACATGCCCCCGTGACCATATCAAGATCACGCGATTGCATAACGCGCTCATCCTCTGCTGGCACACCACGATAAACGTGATCCGGTATGCCGTTTATCATTTCGAGGCCAGCATGCTGCACGGTATCGTTCTGCGGGTAGAGAAGCCTGGCGCCCACCACACCAATGCGTTCGTCGCTATCAGCTAGTCGAACCATCGCTTGTAGCCAGCCTTCAAGCGGCTCGGTATCATTGTTGAGAAATAAAACATATTCACCGCGAGCAGACAGCGCGCCCTGGTTGTTCGCTCGAGCAAATCCTACGTTTTCATCGTTACGCATAACTTCGACATCGCCCTCAAATGCCAGGAGCAAATACTTCGTCCAATCACTTGAAGCATTGTCGACCAAAATCACTTCATAGTCGGGATCATCGCCGGTATATTCCGCCAGCGCATAAAGACACTTTTCCGTGTATTCGCAATTATTGTACAAAGGCATGATGATACTTACGCGCGGTATTTTGGGTAAGTCAACAACCGCGCGAGTGCCAGCAGAGAGCTCTTCAATACACTTTCTCCAGCGATCGGAACACTCTTCCATCCCGTGAAATTTCTCTATCCAATCACGGCTACAGGATCCGAGTCGACGTGCCTCATCCCCATCGGTTAAAAGACCGCGCATCGCCTGACGTAAGTAGCCGTAATCATTGGATTCATACCCATTAACACCGTCGATGACAGGTGATCCATCGTGCGCTATGGATATGAGAGGCACACCTGCCCCCATAACAGAGAGCGTAAAAAAATTGGAGGCTATTCCATGTCCAGGAGACGCGGTACAGAGTATTGCTCGGGCAGCCTGTATCTCCTCAAGCCAACCAGCCCAGGTCATACCGCGATTCACCCGTAGATCGATCTTTTTCAGGTCGATTACGCCCCGAGTCAGCTCATCACGTATGCCGTGCCCTTCACGTAGAGCACACGACTCCGAGTCTAGCCCCGTCCACCCGATCTGTTCGGTACCCCCATCGTATACGCATAGGCGATCTATATCTACGCCAATGGGTATCACAGCACCCTTGCCCAACCAGCTAGCCCGCTGCTTTTCAGAAAAAAACACTTCGGTTACCCCACTGAACAACCCTTCGAGCTGGCGGCGCCCCTGAAGACGCGCCATACCACTAACGCCAGTCAGTTCCCCCAGCATTGCTTGTGGGACAAAGACAGTAGGAATATCCCATCCTGCAGCAGCCTGTAGATCTTCAAGCGTAGCGCATAGCACGCATTCGTATGCATCTTTTCGAAGTCGCTCTTGCGCCACATCTATGCCGACAAGCTGCATCGACTGCAATGACGGAAAAACGCACTGAGAAACGCTAAAAGTTCCATTTACAGATGGGATTAAATCAATTGCATAGCCCGCGTGGGCTATTGCAGGTAGGACTGCGTAGGCCGTATCGAACGACAACACTCGCTTCAGGGCACGGAAGGGTTGCATAAGCTTTTTTTCAGCTCTCAAATCATTGAAAGACGGATGCGTATGGGACCTTCCGTGTCTCCCATTATACGCGATTTCCTAACGAGACTTAAACGCCTGACTCAGCGACTTGAGCTGCTCATGGTCCGCAACGGCGGCCAATTCATTCTCTTCGCGAATGCGTTCATACACCTCTCCTCGGTGCACGGAGACATCAGAAGGTGCCTCTATACCCAAGCGAACCTGTCGCCCCTGCAACTCTAGTATTGTGACGCGTATGTCACTGCCAATGACAATGCTCTCACTGGCTTTTCTCGTTAATACGAGCATGGTAATCTTCCCTGATGGCAAAGGACCGCCGCACTGGCGACCCAATACACATTTGTTATCCCGCTTTGGACTCTATTATCGAGTGCTTTGTATGATAGCGCTCGTCGACCAGGATCATTTGTTTGGCTCGCATCGTATCGGTATTGATACAAATTGGACCCCGTAGATTGGCCGTTACATGCTGGGGAGTGTCGCTTAACGTAACAATGCAGTAGACAGCCAATTGCTCTACTTTTTCGATCCCTAACCCCTCCAGGTCTTCTTTTCCAATGTCGGGATCGTAGTCGGACCAGATGAGCATTGGATTCAAAATGACAAATCCAAGGCGCGGCTCATCCAAAGAAAGAAGCCGTAAAAAAGGTGCCTCCTCCTCTGTTTCGATGAGTCCAAATTGCTTAAAGCGCTCAAAACCAGGCAGGCCGTATGGAAACTCCAAAACGTCTCGCTGATCTACGGTCACTTCGCCAAATTTAACGTTGTTAAACGTAATTAATTGAACTTCGGCTTCACTCATTATTTTCATATCCCGCGATACACGACGATGAGACAACTGACGTCGCATTACAACCGACGTGAAGGGGACGTGAGGAGGACGTCCAGAAGGGAGGTTATTTAAATAAAGTCCATCAACGACTGGGGAATAACAGTATTCCCCGACGCAAGAGCAGCTTGAAAGACATCCTGCTCTTGCGTCAAATTGACGATTGCCGCCGATAAATCGACGTCCTCGTCTTGTGACAGCACAGAAGTCATTTCTACCGAAACTCGATCCAACACATTCTGCGTGGTCTGCATGCGGTTAACGCGTGCACCTATCTGACCTCGAATTGAAGAAATATGCTCTCGCACGTTAGACAGTTTGTCCAGCGTATCGCGCACTGACTCCCCATCGTTGGCGCGTAGCCCATCGCGCAGTTCAATTAGCGCAGAGAAGGGGTTAGTCTCACGCGCTTCCAAGTTTTCTACGCTATGTTCAAGCACCTGACGAATATCGGTAGTTAGAGGCGGATTAAGATCTGAATCACCCAATACGCCCCGAACATCGGCTGCACTTATTTGCCCGGACTCGCCGAACAGTTCAACTATACGCTCTCGCCCGACCTCACCCACCTGCTCGGAAAGAGCATTGATGGACAAGTGTATGTCACGCGGATTCTCGAAGATATCGCGACCAGGAATATTCACCTGCATCACTATACCATCACTCACTTCGCGCTCAATCGAACCACTCGAATCACCTCGCGCAACCACGCCCACAATCTGACCACTCGCATCACGCTGAGGCTGGTAAGGAACATCGCCCGTCTGCGTACCAGAGAAGACGTATCGCCCTCTGAACCGAGTTTCGCTCAGACTCAGGCTATGTTCCAAAAACTGGTCCACCTGATCTGCGATGGCATTGCGCTGAGACGCGTTGTAAGTGCTAGTGGCACCCTGAACAGCTAACCCTCGCACCTCGACAAAAAGAGTCTCTAATTCCCCCAACGTGGCTTCACTTAACTCTAGCCAACCAGCTCCATCGCTCAGGTTCTTTTGAAACTGTTCAATGTTGCGCAATTCAGAGCGCAAGGCCAAAGAGCGCTCAACAGCTGCCGGATCGTCTGACAACGAATTCAGTCGCGTCCCCGAAGAGAGCTGCGCTTGAAAACGCGTTATGCGCTCGTATGAGCGATCCAGATTGCCCACCAGCGTTCCTACGGCCATCCTAGTCGTGACGCGCATAACTTATCTCCTTTGGGAGATGAAACCAATATAATGGAGTTGGAAAAATTTGTCCATTTGCTTTATCATCGTCGCAATTCTCTGCACGAACTAAATATTGATTGTGACTTCCATAAGGTCGTCAATAATCGAAACAGCCCGCGCGGCAGCCTGATAGGCCCGCTGAAAAAGCACGAGCTGAGACGCTTCGTCGTTGAGAGAAACTCCCTGAACGCTCTGCCTACGGTTTTCTATCTGCTGGGCAAAGAGTCTATTGTTGTCGGCCATTGTCTGGGCCTCACGACTGCGCGACCCAATGTCTCCCAGCATCTCATTGTAAAAACCATCCATTGTTTGCGTGCCCTCATCAAGGATACCCTCATTTCTGACAGCACTGATGGCCAAGGCCAACCCGTTGTCTCCAAAATTGCCGTCAGATGAAGCCGCTATGTTATCTAGGTTTTCAAGAATGCTAGAATCGATAGATATATTGTTAGACGACAAGTTTTCTGGGTCGAAGAAGTTTGTACCACGACTACCGTCCAATCCATATCCGCTTCGGTGCAGTTCATTAACGCGTGAGACTAAACCTTCTGTCATCGTATCCAATCGATTTAACATATCGGGCACAACACCATCTCGGACATCAATCAACCCACGTAGTTGACCTTCTTTTATAGAAGCAATGCTACCGTCATCGGCAAATACAACATCACTAACGGAATGACCATCTCGCGGGACCTGGCGGATGCGTAAATGCGAAATGGTATCGCCCTCAACCAGCATATGCCCGGAGAGCAGAACTGACATTTGCCCGTTTTCTCGCTCGACAGTAGAGATATCAATTTTATTTGACAGCCTGTCCAGCAGAACATCGCGCCGATCCTGCAAATCGTTGCTGTCTCCCCCATTGAATCCCGCCTCCGGCATGGCCTCGTTGATACCGCGCAGCTGATCGAGTATTTCGTTTATATCAGCGACTTCATGCATAACGCGTTCGTCCAACTCTTCCCGAGTTTGGCTCAGCTTCGCGTTGTAATGATGCAGGGTTGTAACGAGAAAATCTGCCTCCTGACGCACTGCAGCACGTGCGGCTCCGCTCTCAGGAACGTTGGCTAAATCTTGCCAAGCATTCCAGAAACGACTCATAGAGCCACTCAGCCCGAGACCAGAAGGTTCGTTAAAAATCGTGCCGGCTTCACTCGAACCTGCACCGGCCGGTTCATTAAAGATCGCTTCGATACTACCCAACGACCGCTCCAACGACTCCCAGCGTCCCAACACTTGCTGCTGAACGCGCATTTGCGCGTCGTCAAAGCGACTGCGCTGACGCTGTATATCCGCAATGTCCGAACCACTGCCTATACCGCCGTTAACGCCAGAGATTGCATTTTCAATATTTACCTGACGGCGTGAAAAGCCAGGTGTATTGGCATTGGCAATATTATGCCCTGTGACGTTGAGGGCGGCCTGCTGCGCCTGCAGCGCACGACGACCAATTTCTAAACCGTGACGAGCTGGAGAATTAACTGGCATTATTTGATCTCCTAGGCAGTCTTGTTGAGAAAGGAGCGCGCGGACGAATCACGTCGGACTTTGCCAAACTGCCCGTACACTCCGCGCTGCGCCCCGCTTTGACCAGTAATTATATCGAGACAACGCTCTGTGTAGCGCAGCGATTGGCGAATCAAAAAAGCATTATTTGCACTTACTGAACGAATTTTCTCGTTGAGTTGAAGTAGCTTTTGGCGCATCTGCGCAAGCTCTTCGACCTTAGGCCCTTCTAAGGCCTTAACCAATCGTCCTAAGCTCATATTTCCATCACCTATATCGGACTGCTCGGCTATGCGTTCGACCACATGCACGCGCTTGCTCTCTAATTCATGCGCGACGACAGCCACTTCGCGCTGGGCTTCTACGCAGCGCTCAATCTCTTCAATATCGTCTTCCACTATTGCTCGCTGCTCGCTGCGAAGCAC
This sequence comes from uncultured bacterium, assembly GCA_964011675.1. GTDB lineage: Bacteria > Latescibacterota > UBA2968 > UBA8231 > UBA8231. The sequence continues at coordinate 78,615 of CAXGPR010000003.1, read as the reverse complement.
ATCGAGCAAGCTGTGAAACGTACGCACCTCTTCATTTATGACATGAGCCAGATCGTTGATCAACTCGTCATTCATCTCGCACCTGCTGGCGCTGTAGCTGTATGGGTAGCGCGCCTCTAAGAGAACTCACAGAGTCCTCCCCACTCGGTTTACTGTGTGCTGGATCGATTGTTTTCTCATCTAATCCCAAGCGGGCACTCAACTGTCGGTAAAGGATTTCGCTCAAGCTATTAGGACCGGACTTATTGGCCAATTTTTTACTCCACTCCTCGTCGAGCATGCCCTCAAAAATATCTTGGCCATTGCTCTTATCGATCAACCCCCCTTCACCCACCGTTTTGCGCATAGCAGATATCATCTGGTTGATAAATACCGCTTCAAACTGTCGCGCGGCTTGACGCAGTGCTGTGCGCTGCTCTTCCACCGTGCCGTGTCCCTTACCACTCAACGCACGAATATCCAACTTGTCGGCGGCTCCCTTAAAATCTGCACCGTACATCGACATTGGCATTTGTAACGTATTTTTCAGTTCCATCACTAAACTTCCCTACTGGATCACCAACTCGGCGCGTAACGCACCTGCAGTCTTGAGAGACTGCAATATTGAGATAAGATCACGCGGCGTGACGCCCAACGCATTCAGATTGCGTACTAGTTCGCGCACGGTTGGCATAGCACCTACATCAAACGAACTGATTATGGGATGCAGGCGATCCGGCTCTTCTACCACTTCAGCGCCTCCGCCAAAAACGTCTCCACCTGCGTCTCCCGGAATTTTTAATTTTAAACTACCGTGTGATAGAGCGACGGCAGAGACCGATACATTCTCGCCGATAATTACCGTTCCCGTCCGCTCGTTGACGACCACCCGAGCCGGTAAGTCTGGTATGACGAGTATCTTCTCCAACTCGGCTACAAACTCAACCATGGCCTGAGGCGAACTCCGCATGGGTTCTAAAGGAATGACAATCGTTGAAGGATCAACGGCCTGGGCGAGATCCATCTCTCCAAAGTGTTCGTCGATCGCATACGCCATACGTGCAGCAGTCGTCCAATCGGACTGATACAGCATGAGCGTTAAGTCTTTTTGCAACTCTTCGAGCCGAGGTGCTTCTTCGATTACAATTCCACCGTTCGGCACATTACCGACAACCGTGTGGTTTTTTCGCACCGAACCGGCTCCCCCTCCACCCATGTTAAACCCCCCAATGGAAATTGAGCCCTGCGCAGTGACATACGCAGTGCCATCGGGTCCTACCAACAGCGACTGCAGCAGCTGACCCCCCTGTAAAGAAGAAGCATCACCCATAGAGGCGACCTGCACATCAATACGACCACCGTTACGGTGAAAAGGAGAAAGCGTAGCAGAAACGCTTACGCTAGCCACGTTGCGCACGCGTACCTGCTCCGGCGTCACAGCGATTTTCATGTGGTGCATCATATTGGCCAGCATTTGAAAGGTAAACTCGGAGCGACGTCCGTCTCCCGTCCCTTCTAATCCAATGACCAACCCCATACCAGTCAGGGGTATTTCGCGCCCCATCTGCACGTTCGCCAAATCTTTTATCCGTACTGCAGGTGCTGCGTAAACGGCTCCTGTAACGGCGCTTAACCAGGCCAAGCAACCGGTCCAAACCCATCCTTTGAGCATCCCACGCCAACCCATTCTTAAAACACCCAATTGATCAGACGTGCAACCAAACCTGGTCGCGTTCCCTGTGTAATAGTTCCCTTGCCGGTATACTCGACCTGCAAGTCTGCAATGCTCGATGAGAGCACCGTATTATCTCGACGCACCATGGGAGGATTTACTGACCCATTGAGATAAATGGCCTCTGTTTCCCCGTTTATTTTCAACGTGCGTACTCCCTCAACAATGAGGTCACCGTTGGGTTTGATGCCCGTTACAGTAACCGTCATGCGTGCAGTTAGACGAGCGCTACGCGAAGTAGATGCCTGTCCCTGATAATCGTTGCTGTAGTCGCTATTAAGCGAGTGCAGTGGAATAAAGTCGAGAAGGTTACCACCTCCCGGAACGGCGCTTCCAACCGAAGCGCTATTACTCTTTCCCGTGGCCGTAGCCGTCTGATTAGTCGCCGTGGCATTTTCCTGAATAATCACCGTTAAGGCATCGCCGATTCGACTGGCCTTGGGGTCGGAATAGAGTGAACGATATTGCGCCATACTCAACTGAGGAAACAGCAGGAGGCAGCCCAAAATCGCGAAGGCATGGAATTTATGCCGGCTCATAAACCCACCTGTATCGCACCATCTTCCAACACATGTCCATAAACGACCTTACCGGAATCACTATTTTTCACGCGGATCCGGTCGCCTATGCCACCATCCTGCATTGCTTCTCCTCCAGCAGACATACTCATTCGACCTGCACGCGCAACGAGCCGAATGGCATCCCCGCGTCGCACAACCGGTATCTTTTCCACGTGTCCGTCCGTTATGATATCGCCTATGCTCAGGGTCCGGCGAGCCTGCATCCCTTCTAGTGAATGTATATCAGAGAAATAAGCACCACGCACCTGCGTCACGTCTCGCTCTGCAAGTTCACAGCCGACTAACGCCATCTCTTCTCCTCGCTTAATCATATGACTGGCAACGACGACCGGGCGCCATATACGCACGTCGGCCGTCACGCTCATCTTACGCTGAGTCTGTCCGCCTACATCGATGCCAACGCGCATAACGCTGGGACCGCGCAGCGGCCGCGAGGAGGTGCGACGCACGCGAATTTTTGGTGCCCCATCTGCCGCAAAGGCCAAGTCGCCCTGCCAGCGCACGTCCACAACGGGACGGGCATCCTCAGGCAGTTCCGATTCTACCTGCGCCAAGACAAACTGCTCTACTGCTTTTTGCACTTCCCGTGCACTGATTGCGGTCTCCGCCCAGACTACTGGGCTCATACAAAGGGCGAAAATCACAGTGAAAAGCGATTTCATGGCATCCATACCTTTCTTCGCTCGCTATTAGCGCTTCAAGTTATTGGCGTTAGACAGCATTTCTTCTGACGTTTGGATGGCACGCGAGTTGATTTCGTAGGCGCGTTGCGCCACGATCATGCTCACCATTTCATCGACTACCTCCACGTTAGACAGCTCTAGAAATTGCTGCGAGAGCTTGCCAAATCCTTCTTCGTCCGGTGCGCCGATAATGGGATTACCAGAAGCCTGAGTTTCCAACATGAGGTTGCGACCAACACTCCTAAGACCGGCCGGGTTAATGAAACGTCCCAACTCAAATTGGCCGACCGTTTGAAAAGCAGCATCCCCAGGCAATCTCACAGCCACTTCACCATTAGAGGATATGTTGACATCAGTCGCATCGGACGGCAGCGTAATCTGTGGTTCCAACGCATATCCGTCAGACGTGACAATTGTCCCTTCCGATGACACTTTGAGGGCTCCGTCTCTCGTGTATGCCGTCGTTCCGTCAGGCAACGTCACTTGCAAAAAACCGTCACCGTCAATCGAGACGTCGAGCGGATTGCCCGTTGGAACAATCGTTCCCTGTGAGAAAATTCGCTGCGTAGCAACAGGTCTCGTTCCATAACCTATCTGCAGTTCGACGGGCACCTGAGCCCCTTCGGCTTGCGTGGCACCAGCCAATCGCATCTGTTGGTAGAGCAAGTCCTGAAATTCCATCTTGCTTTTTTTATAACCAGTAGTGTTAACGTTCGCTAGGTTATTAGCGATGTTATCAACGTTCATTTGCTGGGCAATCATGCCAGTTGCCGCAGTGTAGAGAGCCCTACTCATCGTCTTTTACTCCCTCAATTAACTAACGCGCCCAAGGTCATTTACAGCGCGCTCTAGGGTGGAGTCCTGCACTTGAACAGCTCGTTGCTCAGCTTCATACGATCGGAAGATGTCAATCATCTTCACCATTTCGAGCACGGGCTGCACATTAGATTCTTCGAGAAATCCTTGTGAAATAACGAAATTTTCGGCTGGGGCCTGCTGAGTTGCGGGATGAGGTATAAATAGACCATCACGCCCCTTTTTAAGCGGCGCTTGATAAGGAGTTTGTGCAGCATCATTTTTATCATAAAGCTTAGGAAAATCAACTATTTGCAATTGCCCTATGACTGTCTGTTCTCCGATAAGCTCATCACGGACCCGCACAGTGCCCGATGCATCGATCTCTGGGCGTTGGTAGTTTTCAGGGATCGTTATGGGTGCTCCTGCTTGATCTAGAACGGGATAGCCTATGGGCGTTACCAACTGGCCCTGATCATTTTTAGAGAAGTTTCCATTTCGAGTATACTGAACTCCTTCTGGCGTCTGCACAGCGAAGAAACCTTTTCCCTTAATCGCCATGTCAAACACATCACCTGTGTGCCGCATTGCCCCCTGCTCGTGATCTGTCCAGACCCCCTCAAAGCGGTTAATACGCCAGTCAGGATAGTCACCCGACTGACGCTTCATCTGTTCGCGCATCTCACGCAAAAACATGTTATCTTTTTTAAAACCAGGTACTTCCGAGTTTGCCAGGTTGTTAGCAATAGCCTCCTGACGCGTCGATTTAGGCAACATACCCGATGCCGATATATACAGTCCCTCTATCATACTTCACATCCACAGGTAAAATGTGTCACGCATTTCCACACACATTCCTTTAGCAAGGCTTGTGCCATAGCCTCAACACCCGTTCATACCATCTATTTATGTATATTTTACAATAACTTAGGTGCAACAGAGAATAGGTTTATCTATACACTTATTAGGGGAAATGATTTCCTCCCAAAGCTCCCCAGTTGCAGTCCCAATCGATCCGTACCTATATTGTCCCACTTAGCGAAAGGAACTCTTCATGCTGAAAAAAATTACCCTCATATCTCTGCTGTGGACTGCCTCTATCTGGGCCGGGCAAACCATTGTCCAAGGCTCGGGGACCGTTTCCCATTACAGCGTCCAGCGCGCCGCCTCTTCCATCTCGGTTGACGGACACCTCGACGAATACGCGTGGGAACGCGCGACACAGATCAACCAATTTGAGCGCATTCTCAATAACTACGACGCTGTCGAATGGCCGACTCACGCCAAGATGCTGTGGGATGACGAGTATTTTTACTTCGCTTTCACATGTGCAGATGAGGATATGTGGGCAATCTACGACCAGGAAGACGACAAGTTATGGGAAGAAGAAGTCGTGGAGGTCTTTATCGACCCGGACGGCGACGGACGCAACTACTTAGAGCTGGAAGTGAGCCCCACTAATACTGTGGTGGATTTGCTGATCTATTCTGTGGAACCCGAATTCCGCTCGTCCGTTGATTGGGATATAGAAGGTCTAAAGACAGCTGTGCAAACCTATGGAACTGTCAACGACAACAGCGATAAGGATCTTGGATGGAGCGTGGAGATCGCTATCCCCTGGTCAGCTATGGCCGAGGACATTACCGGCGGACAGCGCCCAACTCCCGGCACAAACTGGCGCTTAAACCTCTACAGAATCGAACGCAAGGCCGGACGCCAGGCCAAAATGCGCATAAATGAAATGAACGAGGCCGCGCAGTCCACTCGCCAGGCGATAGATGACCTGTGGGAGCATAGCGATGCACAGCCGGGTGAGCGCTCTGCTCTCAGCCCTCAACACCAGAATACATTAGCCGAGTTGGAAGCCGCCCTGCAGGCCCTAAGCAATGCCAACGAGCAGTATAGCGAAAAGACGGAGTACAATACGTGGAGCGAGACGTTTCAACGTGGGTTTCACCATCCCGCCCGCTTTGGCGTAGTGAACTTTGCTCCTTAGGGCCGCGGCCCCTTCGCTAATACGCAGAATTTACCGCCTTTTACCCCCGCTACGTGGCGAGGTCATACTATGAGACAGACTATCGTAGCAGTAATCATTTATCTAGTGCTTGTTGCAGCCACAGTGCTCCCAGCTTCAGCCGAGGATGGAGGCACTGCTCTACCAGCCGATGATCCAATGGTTCAAATCAATCAATTCTTTATCGACGTGTATGAATATCCCAACGCGCCCGGATCCTACCCCAGAGTAAACGTGACCTATGGAGAAGCGGAAAAGCTGTGCGCAGAACGGAAAAAGCGTCTGTGCACCGAACAGGAATGGCAGCGAGCTGCAACCGGTACCCAAAACCATCTCTACGGATACGGGGAACGCTTTGAATCAGGCCGTTGTAATACGCCGCTGCTGCGAAACGGCGCTTGGGTAGGCGGTCGTGAACTAGCGCCGAGCGGATCCTTCGCCCAGTGCAGTAACGACTACGGACTGCAAGATATGATTGGCAACGTTTGGGAATGGACATCAACTTGGTATGACGAGGAAAAGGGCTGGCGCATTGTGCGCGGAGGTTCGTACTTCCACAGCGCAAATATGGCGCGAACAGAGGTCCGCTACGGCCGATATCTCGACGCTGAATACCACCTAGATCTAATAGGGTTTCGCTGCTGCCGCTCGACGTCTCTCTCAACCGAAGGATCCCCATAGGACGCATCGACTGGCTTATTCTTTGCTTTACCTTTGCCTAGGTTGCCATTCGATATCTTAAACAAGATACAAGCCCGATATAGACCTGCAGCTTTGATCAGCTTAAATTCCGAACAGACTAACCAATATTTTCCCGAGCATGAATACCAAGATTCTACTACTCTTAATCGGCGGCACGAGCCTCTCTTTTGTGCTCATACTGGGTATTATGATGAGCATTGTAGGGAATGGAAGCTCTGATAAAATACCGCATACCTCAAACAGAAGCATCGTCGTATCTGAACGGGAGAATTCGGCACCTCGCACTGCTCCTGTCGCTCGCCCCAAGTCAACTGTCCATTCTAAGCCCGATCGTGCGCAGAGCTCGCCGCCCCCTTCTCTTGCTACCGAACAAGTTGCAACCAATGCTACAGACAGCATCCAACGGGCCCAACCTAACCCCAATCCTACCACAGAGGACCTCAAAACAGACCCCGCGACACTACGAGAGTTTTCCACCTTAAAGGGCGAACTGCGCCGCGAAATCGAAGTGCTAAAAAAAGACCGAGACGCCATGCTTCGCTCTCTGGCAGAAGCCTTAGCCCAACAGCCTCCTGCCACCATCGCTCAAGAAATTCGGTCTCTTGATGATGAGATGGCTGCCCAAACGCTACGCTACTTCAAAGCCGAAAAACGGCAGAACGCACTGGCATATATAGACCCCAAACGGGCTGAGCGCCTCCGCCGCCGGCTGCGCCAACTCAGTGGACGCTAGGCCATTTGACAACGGCAGCCCTGCCCCAGTTCTTAAAAGACTCATCAATAATCACAGGGAGTATGCTACATGTCCATTCTCCGCGTTGCGCGCATGGGACACCCCGTATTGCGAAAGCAGGCGACCGAAGTCAATCCGGCTCAAATAGACCATCCCGACGTACAGCGCCTCGTCGATGACATGATTGAAACCATGACCGACTACGAGGGCATTGGCCTGGCCGCACCGCAGATACATAAAAGCATTCGCTTAGTCGTCGTAGGCGACCCTGACACGACAGAAGATGAAGGCGAGGGTATCCCTCTTACCGTCCTGTTTAATCCGCAATTCATCGCCATGTCGGAGGAAAGCGCATCTGGATGGGAGGGCTGCCTGAGTATCCCAGAAGTGCGCGGTGTCGTGCCGCGCTCGGTAGAAGTAACCGTCCGCGGGTATGATAGACTAGGCGCATCCGTTGAATTCAGTGCGCGCGATTTATTTGCCCGCGTTCTACAGCACGAAGTCGACCATTTAGACGGAATTCTCTTCTTAGACCGAATGCAGGGCCTCGATACGCTGACCTATCTTGAGGAATACCAGCGCTACTGGCTTGCGGAAGAGTAAGCAGGCGCATTCCATACACACTGATCCCCGGCTCGATTTACAGCACTTCGTCGTAAATCGACTCCAACGCCCGCGCCTGGCACTCAGCGCTATACGAGACTTCGATGTGCTGTCGACCGGCCAGTCCCATGCGCGGCCATTCCTCGGCTCGCGTCGCCAGGTAGAGAATCCGCTCTGCAATTCCCTCCACGTCCTTCTCCTCGGCGAGAAAACCGCTCTCTCCATCGCGCACATATTCGGGTATATCCGCATGGGTTGATGCGACAACCGGCATACCAGAAGCCTGCGCGTCCAGTAGAATAACCGGAGCCCCTCCCTCGCCGTCGCCGTTGGCCGCCGTCACGCTGGTTTGAAAGAGAATGTCGTGCTCGGACAGCTCATCTACGACCTTCGCATAGGGCAGCATACCGCGAAAAACGGTGTGCGGTCTCAGGCCAAGTGCATCTACCTCGCGCTCAATGTCAGCCCTATCTTCCCCGTCTCCAATCAGCGTTAGCTGGTACTCAAAGGGTTGCTGCCTGTGGGCCAACGCCAAACCGCGCAGCGCGTAGGGAATACCTTTTTTTTCTTTGAAACCTGCGCAGATCAAGAAACGCACCTTCGCGCCTTTCTGGCGTTGGACAAAGGCGATCCGCTCGACGTCCACACCAAGATGCCAAACGCGCACTCGATCCGCAGGACATCCCAGCGCAACGAGCCGTTCGGCCATGGCGCCTCCTTCGGCCAAAAACAGGGCCCCGCGTTCAAAAAGGATCTCGTATTGGCGCATCCATCTTGGGTATCGGGGGTATTCCGTTGCATCGGCACCGTAAAAGGTCGTCAACAAAGGCCGTTCGGTTCGACGCTGTGCGCGCAAAAGACGACAGCCCTCGTAGCCAAAATGCGCGTGCAGCAGATCGACTCTCTCATCCCGTATTATATTTTCGTAAAAGAGATACTCGTTTTGCACGCGACGCCATAACCGGTTGGTCCAGCACGCAAGGGGTGGGAATGCCTCGGCGCTATACAGGGTGTCAACTGGGTACGCATCTAGGTTAATCGCGCCCTGCGTCAGGACGATTGGTCGGTAGCAGCGAGCTCGACAAACCTGTTCATACACCCAAGGACCCGCCGTTTGCAAATAGGGTGAAATACAGTGAGCAACCGTTTTCACATGCGCATATCCACGTGTTGGGGCAGGGGAAACACACCCTCGAGATCCCAGCTATTTTCCCCCCGTTTACGTTCGGCTAACAGGCGTTCGAGCACAGCCCGACACGGCTTGTTCTTTTCTGTGGGAAGGATTTCGACCTGAAGCGAAGACCAGCCGTTGGCCTGCGCGCGCGCGGTGGCCACATATAGTAAAGACTCTTCAACACCTCGTCCCATCACGCGACAGCTCAAGACGTAGTCTGTCACATCGCCCCTTCCCTCTCGTCCCTTCAAGCCCAGCAAACCGCACAGCCCGGCATCGCCAAAGCGGTCGGCCACGCGAACGGTCCACACTTCGCGATCCTCGCCCTCGGCCCAAGATGCGAGCTGGTCTCCAGTCATCCTACGCGTGCGAAGATTCATTTGGTTGGTCTTGTTGAGCAGCTGAGCGGCTCGTCCAATATCGTCGCTCATCAGCTTTTTTGCCGTTACGACAAGCTCTAAGCTTTCCAGCCAAACCTCCAGAGACTCGACCTCTCGCAGGGAGGCGCTGCGCTTCCGCTCCTCTGCGTAGAGTGCCCCCCGTCTGCCGTCTTCTCCGCTTAGCTCTAGTGCATCAAAAGCGCGTAACTCTGCCAGCGCATCCGCATAGAGCGCTGGGTCTTCCGGCCATTCTGGAACCATCACCTCGGGCAGCGCTTCGCGAACCCGCGCGCGCTCGGCCGGGTGGTCGTCGATAAAAACGACCTCGCTCAGACCGATATTCAACTCAGATGCCAGGGACGCTACGCTAGTCGCTTTGTCTCCCCAGTGGATCTGCCACGCGACAAAGTCATCTCGACGCAGCACCATATCCGGATGGGAATCAATCGCCTCTAGGGCCAGCCTCTCTTCGTTGCGGCTTGCCAGGGCCAGAATAATTCCGCGCGAGGAGAGTCCCTTGAGAGCCTGTTGAAAGACGACAAAGGCCTCGCCGACGTAGTCGTGCCCTCCCAATCGGATCTGTTCCCATCCCACTTCGCCCACGCTCCCCCCCCACAGCGTATCATCCAGATCGAGAACAATAAGCTTCTTTGCCCGCCCCGTCAGCGCTCGAAGGACAGCCTTGACCTCGCCGACCGCCCGCCGAAACACGGAATTGGCAAAGGGAATCTTCCCCATATGCCACAGCTTAGCGTCGTAGACGCGCTCCGCACAGCTAGCCAACATAGAGTGCGTATCGAGTAGGTGAATCAGGGCGCTATCCTCAGCCAGCAAGACCAAGCGGGCGTTCATTTGCTGGACGGCCCACTGACAGCCGCCCCTTTTCAAATCGCCAGCACCCCGATTTCTAGCCGTCGGTGGCAGGGTCCACAGAGGCAATAACAGGGCGCCCAGCCGGTCTTTCTTGGCGAGCAATAGTTCGACAAAGCGATCTACCCCAGAAGCTATCTCTTCCCTGGAAACGGCGCGGCCGAATTCGAGTTGAGCAAGCGCTGGAACAGCCGAATGTGGGCGCGTCCAAACAAGCGCGGCGGTATCTCCCTCCACGCCCGACCAAACCTCGTGCTCTGAAAGAAAAACGGGTTCGACAATCCCGTAAGGTGCTTCGATCACTTGCACCTGTGGGCTCTCCGTGTCGTTGCGCAAATACCCCGCAAGCGGAGCTATATTTGCATCGGAAACGAGCAGGCACGATGTCGTCATCACGTATCCCTCATACCAATCGCACTAGATAGGCGCACAGAAATGCAATGCTCTTGAACGGATTTTCCTCGGATTCCAATAGCGCTTCATCGGCCAAATTAACGCGCTGGCCACTCGCATCCTCTACTCCATTTTCCACTTCAGCTATCAGCTGTACTAAGCCAAGAGAATCGAGCGATCCACCCGGCCCAAAGAGCAGGGCATGGGGATCTTTTCCAATTTGGTCTTCGGCGCTACGCTGTAAATTGAGATCTGCAACCGCTTCGGCTACAATCCGCTCTACTAAAGAAGTTTCCACCCTTATCTCTCCTCCAGTTTCTCTGCCCATCTGCTGAGCAGTGGCTCCAGAAAATGACCTCTATATATGCAATTTCGATAAATTGTAACACCACGCTCTGCAAGCCTCTCCATCCGTTCTAAAAGCGCCGTTGCATCTGCCCGATAGAACGATCGTCCCCCGACCTCCAAGCGATGACACACTGAATCGCTAATGTGTCGTTTAAAAAAAGGGCGCATTGATCGCCAGCGAATACGCGGGTGAGCAACTAGCGTCGAAACAGTGTGCTCCTGCCCCGTCTCCGAGCGCACGCGTCCTTCATAGAACCGCTCGCGGTGCGTGTCCACGGGGAAGGCCACCCGTCCCATCTCTTCGACGCAGTGAACAGACGTCAGCACGTCCACATCCACGCCGAGACCAAGGATCAACCCGCCGCGCTCTGCTACCTGAGAGTACGGGCTCTTCTGGCCGCAAGGATAGGGATCACAGTGATGCGTTGCGACCAATTCTCCGGCAAGAGGTCCGACTGCCACAACCGAATGCGTCGGATGCAGGCTGCGCGCAGCGTCGGACTGACGCCGCGCCATCTCGGACAACAACCCCATCGCCGTAGGCGTTCGTCGAACGTCAAATACCTCATCTCGCTCAAACCATCGCTCTGGACGCTCTAATAAATGAGTTGCAGGAAAGAGTAGCGTACCCTCAGAGCCAACGATGCGACGAAGCAGCGGCAGGAGGCGCGTAAAGGGAAACCCCAAGCCTAAAGCATCAACCGAAGAATGCACTATAGCAAGGTCGCCCTCTCTCAGACCCAGCTCATCGCGTACAATCCCCGCGAGGGCTTCCTCCTCAATCGGCTCCAAACTCTCCCTGTGGCGCACACGTTTGACCAGACGCCGGCCCATTCCATACGCGGTTCTTGGCAAGGCCCGACGCACTAACTCTTTTACCATGAGATCCATCGCGTGGATGAATAGTCTATCATAATACACTGAAAAATATTATGTTATCTCTTTCCTTGCAAAGAGCATTCACCCGCGCAACAGTCAGTTTGACATGGCCCGTACAGCCAAGCAATTTGCCGTCTCCCTCTATGAGCAACTCCACCTAGTGAGCCACCCCGGCCACTGGAGTACGCTTGTCCAACAGAGTAAACCATTCTCTTCGCACTCAGATCGAGACCACCTACAAGCCGCTTTGACCTGGCTTTGCCGAGCACACGATGCCTGTGGCGGACAGGGCGTCTCTGCCGGCTACTTTTTACGCCGCGGGTGGATGCCCGCCTACCCAGAAACAACGGGCTATATCATACCCACCTTCTTGGCCTGCCGGAGTTTGGAACCTTCCCTTGAAGACAGGGCCTGCCGCATGGGGAACTGGGAAATAGACGTACAGTTGCCCTCGGGAGCCGTGCGCGGAGGTATTGGCCTCAACACCTATCCCATCGTGTTCAACACGGGCCAAGTTATCTTGGGATGGACCTCGCTCTTCCGACACACGAACGACGAACGCTATCTATCCGCAGCCATGCGAGCCGCCGATTGGTTGGTAGACGCGCAGGACCCAGATGGCAAATGGGTCCGGTCAACCTACCTGGAGGCCCCCCGCGCCTATCACAGTCGCGTTGCATGGCCGCTACTGGAAGTCTTTGACCTCAGCAGAGACGAGCGCTATCGGAAGAGCGCGCTCGCCTTTATCGAGTGGCTCTTGCCACAGCAGTTAGACAACGGCTTTTTTCCGCATATGGCACTTGTCCCAGACGAGGTTCCCATCACCCACACCATCTCCTACACCCTGCGCGGCCTTCTAGAATGTGCCCGCCTCTTGGGTCCATCGGGAACGCACGCCAAACAGGCCGTACAGCAGTCGATTAACGAGATTATAGAACGCCATCCTACGGTCGGCCAAACGGGCTACTTAGCCGGCGCGTTGGATAGCGGGTGGCAGGCGCGCGCTTCGCATATGTGCCTTACCGGAAATGCCCAGCTAGCTCTCGTTCTTCTGGCCCTATCAGCCGACACTGAAGACTCGATGGCGCGTGCGGCACGCACCCTAATTGATCGCCTTAAAACCCATCATCCAATGGATCGTCGCCACCCTGGCATTCGCGGCGGCTTGCCATCTTCATATCCCATCAGGGGTGCCTACGTCCCGCATGCCATACTAAACTGGGGCACAAAATTTCTCGTTGACGCACTTTGGCAGGCATCCACCCTAGAGACGCGACAAGCGCCTTCCCAACGCGCTTGCTGACAGCAGGTGCAGAGGCCATATTATCCATCGTTATGATTAGACCGTACGAAGGAAAAGACCTAAAACAGATCAAAGAAATCACAGCCATATGCTTTGACGGCGTCTCTATAGATCGCAATATCGAAGAGCGATTTGGCTGCGTGGGCGACCGCGATTGGCGCTGGCGCAAGCTCCGCCACATCGATGATGACGTGTCCGGAGAGCGAGCACGAGGCGTTTTTGTTTGGGAAGAAAACGGCCGCGTGGGAGGCTACGTGACGACTCGAATCGATCGCGAGAGTAAGATCGGCGGCATTCCAAATATTGCGGTAGATCCCGATCTGCAAGGCAGGGGTATTGGCCGCCATCTTCTGGAACACGCAATCGATTTTATGCGCAGTGAGGGCATGGAGTGCGCCAAGATTGAGACGCTGGCCCAGAACCCCGTAGGATCTCATCTCTATCCAGACGTAGGCTTCGAAGAAGTCGCCCGCCAGATTCACTATGTCATGCGACTACAGAAGGATGCTCAATGAACGCCAAAGAAGTGGCAGGAAACCGAGCTGCCGAATTCGCTCAGGACGGTATGATTGTTGGTCTCGGAACGGGCTCAACGGCTAAATTTGCCATACGCGCCCTGGGAAAACGCGCAGCAGAAGGCCTGCAAATCACGGCCGTATCGACCTCTATTGCTTCGACCAATCTGGCCGAATCACTCGGCATACGCGTCGCCACGTTAGAAGCGCACCCGGTCGTCGACCTAACCATCGATGGAGCGGACGAGGTCGACCCCCAACTCAACCTCATCAAGGGATTGGGTGGTGCACTCCTACGCGAAAAAATTGTCGCCTCAGCAACCCGAGAGCAAATTATAATCGTAGACGAATCGAAGCTCGTCCAACGCCTGGGCACAAAGGCTCCTCTCCCCATTGAGGTTATCCCCTTCGCCTGGCCCCTTATTCAACGCGCCCTGACAGAGAGAGACCTGCAGCCGGCTCTGCGCAAAGGAACAGACGGGGCGCCGTTTGAAACGGACAACGGCAATTTCATTATCGACTGCACGTTCCCATCCGGTATCGATCAGGCGACCGACTGCGACCGCTGGATCAACGCGCTGACGGGCGTGGTCGAGAACGGCCTGTTTATAGGCCTGACAAATCTAGTCATTGTCGGAGCAGAAGACGGCAGCTGTCGACTCATCAAACCTAGTTAGAAAGACGCACCTAAATCATAACGTCAGCACTGAGAGTAAATACTATGTCGGGAAAGCCCATTAGATCTTCGCGCCGCTCCTTTCTGCGGAAAGCGCCGCTGGCCGCTTCAGCCGCTCTGGTAGCCTGCGGTCAGGCTCAGGAGGGAAATGCGCCCTCTGTTCAAACGCGCAAAAACTTCAAGTGGAAAATGGTTACGACCTGGCCCAAAGACTTTCCGGGATTAGGTACGGGCGCCAACCGTCTAGCCCAAACCATCGGGGACATGTCAGGCGGCCAACTAGAAGTCAAGGTATATGGAGCGGGCGAACTCGTTCCAGCCATGGGAGTCTTTGACGGCGTCGCAGGTGGCACTGCCGAAATGGGCCATGCCAGCGCCTACTATTGGAAGGGGAAGCACGAGGCAACCCAGTTTTTTTCTGCAGTCCCTTTCGGTTTAACAGCGCAAGAAATCAACGGCTGGCTCAGCTATGGCGGAGGCCAAGAACTGTGGGACGAGCTTTATGCAGGTTTTGGCCTGAAGGCTTTTCCCGCTGGCAATACCGGCGTGCAAATGGGCGGCTGGTTTAACAGAGAAATTAACACCCTAGGAGACTTCTCCGGGCTCGTCATGCGCATGCCTGGACTAGGCGGAGAAGTCCTCCGCCGCCTTGACGCAACGGTGCAAAACCTGCCCGGCGGGGAAATATTTCAAGCGCTCAAAACGGGTGCCATCGACGCTACGGAATGGGTTGGCCCGTACAATGACCTCGCATTTGGTTTTCACCAGGCGGCAAAATATTACTACTGGCCCGGCTGGCACGAACCGGGCACTACGATGGAAGCAATGATCAACCGAACCGCCTGGGAGGCCCTACCGACTGATCTGCAGCACATTGTGCGGCACGCCTGTCAGTCAACCAACGAAAATATGCTCGCGGAATTTACTACTCGAAACGGAGTTGCACTCAAGACGCTAGTCGAGAAACACGGAGTGCAGCTAAAGCGCTTTTCGGACGATGTCCTCACAGAAATAGGGCGCGTCGCGCGCGACGTAGTGGGTGAAATTGCCGCCAAGGATCCGCTCTCAAACAGCGTCTACGCTTCTTTTAACGCATACCGCAGTCAGTCCGTGTCCTACACGCGTATTTCCGAGGAAGCGTACACGATGGCCCGCGCGTTCACGGAAGCCTGATGGAGCGCATCAATCAGTTTATCGGCCGCACCATCCCCTGGTGTACGCTAGGTATGGTTCTGGTCACCTTTGTTATTGTTGTGCTGCGCTACGCATTTGAGCGTGGCTGGGTGTGGATGCAGGAAATCGTGATCTACCTACACGCGTTCACCTTTTTACTGGCCGCCGGATACGCGCTAGCACGCGATGAGCACGTCCGCGTAGATATTCTCTATCGCCCAGCTTCTCCCCGGCGAAAGGCTTGGATCAACTTACTGGGTAGCTTATTTCTGCTCATACCTATGTGCGCCGTGCTCTTCTATCATTCCTATCCCTACGTGATTGCCTCTTGGTCCGTTTTAGAAGGATCTAAAGACGGCGGTGGCTTGGAGGCGGTCTTTCTGCTCAAAACGGCCATACCGCTTTTCTGCCTTCTGCTCTTTGCGCAGGCCCTTGCAACGATTCGTCAGTGTATCTCTACGCTACGCAATAATTCATGAACGAGCTCTATCCCGTAGCCATGTTCGTGGCCACCTTTATCGTACTTCTTTCCGGTTTTCCAGTGGCGTTCTGTCTGGCCGGTACGGCCCTGATATTTGCGGGCCTTGGGCTGCTAACCGGACACTTTGACAGTGCCTTTTTATCTGCATTGCCCTCGCGTATCTACGGCATTATGAGTAATGAAACCCTCATTGCCGTGCCGCTTTTCGTCTTTATGGGCGTTGTGTTGGAGCGAGCAAAAATAGCGGAGGACCTGCTCGAGAGCATGTCACAGCTCTTTGGCGGTCTGCGGGGCGGTCTGGGCATTTCCGTTTGCCTCGTAGGCGGCTTACTCGCCGCCTCAACGGGCATCGTCGGCGCAACCGTGGTAACAATGGGGTTGATCTCCCTACCTGCAATGCAGCGCAGAAATTACTCGCCCGAGCTTTCCACGGGCATTATTTGCGCATCGGGAACGCTGGGTCAGATCATACCTCCGAGCATCGTACTGGTAATCCTAGGAGACGTCGTTTCATCTGCCCATCAGCAGGCCCAGCTCAAATTGGGCAATTTCTCTCCCACTTCAATCTCTGTAGGCGACCTGTTTCTTGGGGCACTGGTGCCCGGCATACTGCTGATGGCACTTTACATTCTCTATATAGTCGGCCTAGGTTTATTGAAGCCCGAAACGGTGCCACCCCTTCCCAAAAATGAACGCCAGGACGTAGCCAACCTCACTTTCTTACGCCATCTCATTAGGGTCTTGGCCCCACCGCTCGCTCTAATTGCCGGTGTGCTCGGTTCTATTCTTTTCGGCATAGCAACGCCCACAGAGGCAGCTTCAGTAGGTGCCGTTGGCGCCATGCTACTTTCGAAACTCAAGGGGAATTTTACCCGAGACGTACTCCGCGATGTCATGCGTTCAACGACCAAGATCAACGCCATGGTTTTCACAATTCTCATTGGGGCGTCTTTTTTCTCACTTGTGTTCCGCGGCTACGGGGGCGACGACATTGTAGCACATCACTTGCAAAGTATGGATGGAGGCGTAGCCGTATCTTTTCTCGTAGTCATGGTCGCCATGTTCCTACTCGGCTTTTTCCTAGACTTCTTTGAAATTATTTTTGTCGTAGTGCCTATCGTGGGACCCGTCTTACTGGGCATGGGGCTCGATCCCATCTGGTTCGGCGTCATGATTGCCCTCAATCTGCAAACTTCTTTTTTAACGCCCCCGTTTGGGTTCTCCCTTTTTTATTTGCGCGGTGTCGCCCCTGCAACCATCAGCACACCGCAGATTTATAGAGGAGCCATTCCCTTCATCGGCCTGCAGTGCATTCTCCTACTGTCGCTTTGGTTTTATCCTGATTTGGCAACGCATTTGCCCAGCCTCGTAAACCAGTAGAAAAAGTTTAACCTCCAAACCAGAGGCAACACGAGTTGGCCCACGTCGGCAACAGCATACGCTATCCAAGCACGACGTTGGTTAACCCGGTCTCTGCAAGCAGAAATTGACAACGAATTCTTAAACGAAAAACAAGCTATGGCCTTAACTAGGCGATTTATGCGAGAAAACCAACTTGCCTGTTCTTATATTGAAGGCACGCGCAACATACTGGCTAAGGTTTGACCCATGAAACTTTACTGCCCTCAATGCAGTGATTCTATAGCCGACTCTCCCCGCATTTACTGCTGTCCTTCTTGCGGCGGTCCCCTCGCCTGTGCGCAAGAGCCGGCCTCTTTCCCTAGAGAGCTCTTAGCGCTCCGCCCGCACACGCCCTGGCGCTATGCTGAAGCACTGCCCAAATGGGCAGGACAGTTATCTTTAGGAGAAGTTATCTCCCCGCTCGTGCCATTCGATGTAAACGGACGTTCTATACTACTCAAATGTGATCAGGCCCAGCCAACTGGATCTTACAAAGACCGCGGTGCAGCCCTTATGGTGCGTTTTTTACAGCAGAGCGGGGTACGAAAAGCAGTAGAGGATTCTTCTGGCAATGCAGGGGCCTCTATTGCAGCATACGCCGCCCGAGCGGGTATCCGCTTAAAAGTTTTTTGCCCTACTTCTGCCTCGCCCGCCAAACTCGCACAAATAAAGCGCTATGGTGCAGAGCTAGTATCAATCGAAGGGCCGCGACCAAACGCCACCAAAGCACTCCTCGCTTATATTGACCGAAGTGATGCCGTATACGCATCCCACCTGTGGAATCCCCTGTTTATATATGGCATTCAAACGCTGGCATTCGAGCTAGTCGAACAGTTAGAGTGGCAGGCGCCCGACGTTGTTTTCTGTCCAGTCGGAGCGGGAAGTATTCTACTTGGATTATACGAGGGGTTTACCCGAATGCAGGCAGCAGGTACGATTGATAGATTACCCCGACTCGTTGCGATACAGGCCCAACGCGTCGCTCCCCTCTATTCGGCCTGGCAGCAAGGGGCGCACGACGTAATGCCCTTTGCTGCCCCGCGGAAAACCCGGGCCGAAGGGATCGCACTGCCCAAGCCGGTGCGTGGACAGATGCTCTTAACAGCACTACGCGCAACGGGCGGCGACGTTATTTCCGTTGATGAGAAGGCCATAGAACAGGGACTCAAAGCACTGGGCCGCGGTGGCCTTTGCATTGAGCCGACTTCGGCCGTAGTCTGGCAAGGCATACGCACCTACTGCGAAAATCATACGGTAGAGCCCAATAAAAAGCTTATTGCCATTCTGTCAGGCCACGGACTCAAAGGACTAACTTAAAGGACCAGTACTCCCAGTACTATGGTACTTTGGCCCGCTAGCTAAATGATTGCACGGTAGGCTTAATGACCAACAGCGGCACGCAGGCACGCGGGGGCAAAGCTGCCACAAAGCACACGGCCTTTGCGACATCTTCGGGCTGCAGCATGGCCGCCCGGCGAGCCGCACTAACGGGCTCGACTCGCTGGTCAATTATCGGCGTATCTACTTCACCCGGACAGATCGCACAGGCACGAAGGCCATTTTCCACTTCTTCCTCATTCAGCTGCTTGCTCAGCGCAACAACGCCATGTTTAGTAGCCGAATA
Source organism: uncultured bacterium (assembly GCA_964011675.1). Classification (GTDB taxonomy): domain Bacteria; phylum Latescibacterota; class UBA2968; order UBA8231; family UBA8231. The sequence continues at coordinate 59,576 of CAXGPR010000003.1, read as the reverse complement.
GGCGGCACCAGCCACTTTACTCGCACGCATACCCGCAATCGATGCAACGTTAATGACAACGCCGGCTTCTCCTGCTCGCAGAGCGGGCAGTAGAGACCGGGTGACGTTAAATACTCCCGTCAGATTGATATCGACGGTGCGATCCCAATCGTCCAGATCTACGTCGGCAATGGATCGAGGATTGGTATTGACTCCCGCATTGTTGACGAGCACATCCACGTCACCCCACTTTTCTAAGGCATTCTCAACAGCGGCCTGTATCTGTACCCGGTTAGACACGTCACAGTTTGTAAGGCACACCCGACCCGGATCGACACCTCGAGCCGCTTCGCGCAGGGCCTCCGAGCGACGCCCCCACATGTGCACACGCGCACCTGCCCCAACTAAAGAGTGAGTAATGGCTCTTCCAATTCCCGTCCCCGCTCCTGTCACAATGGCAACTGATCCAGTTAAATCACTCATGGAGCTTAACTTGCCTTAAGTGCCCTGAGAGCACGAGCCCCTTCGCTTTTCTTATAGAATCTATCAAGTGGGAAACATCCCGACACTATGCCGTTTCGAGGCGCTGTAGTGCAATCGCTAAATGTTCTACAGATCATTTTCCGCACCATCTCCCCTCTGTAAAGAACGTCGCGTGGCAGTTCAGGATAAGAAAGAACCATCCTTCCGAGACCGGGAAAATCGACTTTATTCGCCCGCACATAGTGCTGGGCCACATGGGGCAGGAATTCTTGCAAATAAGAGTAACCCGAACCCACAATTGCCAACTGAGGAAAGCGGTCTTTCATTGCGGCAACAGCGTTGAGTTGACGTGCCACACCAACCAACGGATCTTCTGGCGGCTGGTAACCATCAGAAGGAGGGAAAAGCGCAGGACGCTGAATATGGGGGTTATAATAGGGGCTGCCACAGGATATATTGATGAGTTCTACTCCCAGACTGCTAAGCAGATCGATAAACTGAAATCCCTCGTTTAGATCCAACCGCAGCGGGTCAGACGGGTCGAGCCCAAAACCGTATTCATAGGGCAATGCGGCGGTGAAATCTTCAGGAATACCGCTCCCCATAAGCCTTTCGTCGCCACCATCTGGGTCGGGGCGAAATGGAACAAAGTCGAAGACACTCAGGCGCACTCCCACCTGCAGGCCGGGCGCCTCGCTTCGAATGCCTTCGATAATTTCTCGGACAAATCGCGTGCGATTTTCAAACGAACCGCCGTAAAGTCCAGGACGCCGATAGGCGCTCAGGAATTCATGCCCCAGATAGCCATGGCAGTGCTTCACATCAACAAATTGATAACCGACTTCCCAAGCCAATTTAGCTCCGCGAACATAATGTCCAACGAGGTCGCCAATATAGCTATCTTCCATCAGTGGATAACCTTTGTCGAGACCAAACTTGCTATCGAGAATAGGATGGTGATAAAGAATAGCTGGCTCCATACGGTCTTTGCGGAATGGACGGCAAAAACGCCCTGAATGCGTCAACTGGAGACCCAACAACAAATCATCTGTACTGTCCATCACTTCTCTGTGTGCATTTAACAGGATCTGGCGTAGTTCCTCCATCGATGTCTGGGTATCAGGACGAGCCATAAGCTGATTTGGATTTGCCCTTCCCTCAGGTACTACGGCAAAAGCCTCTCCGCCCCAAATAAGCTTTGCTCCGCTCAGACCAAAATTGCGCCACCGCCGACGTGTTAAATCGGTAGGATGACCATTCTCCGTGGCGTCCCATCCCTCCATTGGCTGTATGCAGAAACGGTTCCCCACAGTAAACGATTCAAGGGAGTACGCATCGGAAAGTGGAGATTCAGGGGCTCTCATTACCTCGTCGTCGCAGTCCATTTCAACACCGATAGAGGCGAGATGAGAGCGAAAAGCCTCAGTACTTTTAAAGCTTGAAATACGCGGATAGCGGACCCTTTCACTCACTCGACAAACTCCTCTTTAACTGTTGACAATTTAGCAATCGACACGGCCCAAACGCATCCTACAATTATGGTTGCAATGCTGATGAGTTGTGCTTCACTCAATCCCCACAATACGCGAGGATTAATGCGTATCGATTCCACGGCAAAACGTGCTAAACCGGATAGTACGAGGTATGAGCAGAAACTCAAGCCGGGGAGAGAAATGCGATCTCGAAGCAGCCATAGACAGCCGAAAATACCCAAATGAGACAGTGTTTCATAGACAGGAGCTGGATGCACCTTCTCCAAGGTCGGCACAACGCCGTTGGGATAAGCCATTGCCCAAGGCAAGTCGGTAGGCACACCATAATCTCCATCGCCTGCTAACTGGCAGCCGACTCGGCCAATAGCGTATCCTACAGCAAGAGCCATACCTCCTGCGTCAGCCACAGTCAATAGAGGAGCAGAACGACGATACATCTGCCACATAACCGCGGCAGTGGCTACGATAAATCCTCCGTACCAGGTCAAGCCATAACCGGAAAATATCACGTCGAAAAGCTCACCCCACTCTAGTTCAGAAGGTGTCTCAAAAAGCACGAAGTATAGCTTTGAACCAATCAACCCACCAATCATAGCGGTGGTAATTATAGAAGAGGCCAGCTCTTCTCCATCGGGCACTTCCCTGCGTTTGAGCTCTCGCGTCAACACGGCTAGCGCCGCCAAAAACCCCAAGGCAACCATGAGGCCAAAGCTGGCAATGGTTATCGGACCAATTTGTAATAGGTATGGATACATGAGAAACTGAGCGTAAGCTACAAAAAAACCTGACGTCGCATACAATTAGTCGTCGACATCTGCCAGCACCGGATCAACAGCGCCTTCTCTCTTTAGCAAGTGACGACGCAGTCCCGGAAGGTGCGTATGCTGATAGTATTGTTCCCAATCAATCTGACGGACATCCACGTTAAAAATGCGCTGCTCTTCGGGCGGCAGAGACTCATACAGCTCGAGCATTTTAACCATTTGGAAGCGACAGTCCAGCGTTGTATAGGGGCTAAACAGATCCACAAAGTACTGGACGCGTTTCAGCCGAGTTTTAATTGCTCCCAGTCTCCTCTTCTTTCGGTTTGTCTTATGACCCTGCGGCAATTTATCTAACAGCCACTGCTGTACCTCAATGGGATACACATATCGCCATCGCAACGCACGTCGAAAGGAGCCTACACTGGGAAAGGTCCAATCTACCAACTCCGGACGTGAGCCGTCTTTTGCCAGCAGAGGGTGGGCCGAAAAGTAGCTCTTCACATATTCGAACATTTCGGTATTAAAAAGCGGATTCTGGCCGCTCGTGGCGGCGTGAAAGACGCGGACTGTTTCAGCATCGGCACGGACTGGTGCCAGCACAATCGCATTAATAACAATGTCGATCGGGACTAGATCCATGGCAGCACCGCGGCGGGCAGGAAAATCTGGAACTATACCGCGACCGTAGGCAACGACGAGCGGGTCAGTCACCTTGAGACCGTGGATCCAACCCGGCTCAGGATCGCTCAGACTGCTCTCCGTAATGGCAGGACGCACGATCACCAAAGAAACCTTTCCGCGCTTTTTGACTAAAAGCTGCTCTCCCATTCCCTTGGTATACGTATACACGTCATTCCAGCCACGAGCTCGAGCTCTTTTCATGCCTTCGCGAACCAACTCGCTTTCAATCCAGCGCCGGCGATGCCCCTCTATTAGCTTGGTCAGTCGCGCTTCTGAAAACGAGGCAGAACGGCTCTGTTCGAGAATTTCACGGCGAAAAATAGCTTCCTGCTCGACGCTCTCAGCGCGAGCACGAATCTCGGTGCAACGGGAGAGACCCTCTGCAATCTCTCGCTCGACGTCGAAAGGTTCACCGACGTAATCACCCTCGACAATCTGCTTTATATCCCGATCGACAGGCAATAAATCCTCTGCGATAGACCCGGCCTGCCGACCGCTTACATAGGCAGTGGACACGTGAACTAGGATGGGGTTCTTTTTACACGCTCTTGCCAGTTCGAGTATTTCTTTCGGACCGAGCGTATTCAGCTGAAGAGAATGGTCGAGTGGGTCATCAAAAGACACCGTAGCCGCACAACTTACCAGTATATCAAGCTCGTCTTGCAGCTGTGCATACACCGATTCCCCGAGACCTAAGACCGGTTTGAGCATATCGCATTCAACAGCGACTACTTTTTGGGCAGACGCAGCAAATCCCTCTGGATCTTCTTTTCGAAATCGATCGAATACGGCCGCTTCATTTAAAAGCGTGCGCAACCGCTGATCGACTGAAACCTCCGTCCCATCTCGATTCTTCGCCGCTCTAATAGGCACGTAAATCTTAACTATACCGGGAAGGCAACGCATCATCTTAGCCAGAAGGCCTTGACCATAGAAACCCGTGCCCCCAGTCAACAAGACCGTCCGCCCTTCGTAGAATTCTCTTATCATTACACAGTAAAAGCCCAGTTTTTCATCCTGTACAGCGTGTGTAATAGACACATAAATACATTATATGACCAAACTTGTAAATATAGGAACTTGTCTATTCAATCACAAGGTTTAGGGACTTTTACGCATTCACCTCCAGATGGATCCTCTCCCTTAGCAAGAGGCGGTTTCAGATGCTGCTTTGTTATGTAAGGATGCACCATTTGTTCGCGTATCTCCCGAGTTTTCTGCTTTTTTTCGTCTCCTGTCTTATCAGGCACTAGATTACTCTTTCCGTGGTCAATAAAACCAGAGTGTCGTATCATATAAATAGACAAGCTCTTCAAATTTGACAACGACAAACCATGATCTGGATACTAGCCAATCCATTAGCAGGTCAGGGACGCGCTCGACGCTTTGCCGAACGGTCCGCTCTCCAACTACAACGGGAAAGAATACCCGTCGAGCTCCACTATACACACCAGAAGGGACACGGCTACAAGCTTGCACAGCAAGCCGTCGCTCAATGCATAGAAACTGTGGCCGTTTGTGGGGGAGACGGCACCTTGTCTGAAGTCGTCCCAGCACTCCTCAACACGCCGACGGCACTGGGACTTCTACCCTTTGGTACAGCCAACGATTTCGCGCGCGGACTCGGCGTGCCGCGAACCCTCAACGAAGCGATACGCGTGCTCCTGCAAGGACAAGTCACACACATTGATGTCGGACGGTGCGGAGATCGCTATTTCTCCACTGTTGCTGCTTATGGCTTTGATGCCGAGGTAAGCGCGGCGATGGAGGCAGGACAGGCTCCGCTGGGCGGGACAGCAGGGTATGTGTTACAGGCACTGCGCCATTTGCAGCATTATACTCCACCGCAAACGATCCTCAGAGGTTCGTTCGGACGCTTCGAAGGCCCCGTCTTTCTGGTGGCAAGCGCTAATACGCGTTCTTACGGAGGTGGCATGCAAATCGCACCGAATGCCAACCCACAAGACGGCTTACTCGACGTTTGCATCGTGAAACCGCTCACCTATCGACAGGCCCTATCTCTGCTTCCTAGCGTATTTCTTGGTCGCCATATCCGCCACCCGTCTGTGCACGTTGTGCGTACAGATACGCTGGAGATTTCAGGCGAAACTGAACGGTTAATCTCTGCAGACGGTGAATACTTCGGCACTACCCCGCTGACCTTAACCGCGGTCCCTAACGCTCTTCGCGTCGTCTTGCCCGTCGTTTAACCGCACGGTCTTATCCTCGCGCTTGCAAAAGACTTGTACAATTCTCATATTCCCACAAGGCATAGTAAATTCACTCCGTTAAATCGACCTGCTCTGTTTTAAACAGAGAGAAATTCCATGGCCACTAGGGCACAAAAAGTACGACTTGCACTTTTTTTTATCATTGCCCTCTCCACGCTAGGGCTCTTTATTGCAGCGGTAATCGGGACCCAACTACTCGGCAAAAGAGACCTTTATGCCATCGCATTTACCGGAACGCCCGTAAGCGGACTCAACAAGGGAGCGGCCGTTAAGTACCTCGGCTATAATGTAGGACGCATTGAGGATATTTACATCTCTGCAGATGATGTAAATACAGTTGTCGTCGAAATATCCGTAGAACGGCGCAGCGCAGAAAACGCTATTCGCGTTGACACCGAAGCCCGTATGGCATCGCTCGGAATTACTGGACTCAAATACATAGAGTTGTTTGGCGGAAGCAACGATGCAGCTCCGCTACCTTCCGGATCTCGCATCAAGGCAGGCGACACGTTTTTCAGCAACCTGCAAGAGCGCGCAGAAATTCTAACCGTCAAAGTTGAACAATCGATCGACAACTTCAACAAACTACTAAAAAATGAGAATCAGCGCGTCTTTACTCGGCTGCTGTCCAATGCGGGGGACCTAGTCGGGACGACAAACGAATTTATGCAGGAAAACCGCTCAATGCTGGATAGCACGCTGCATCAAATCCATCAAACAAGCCAACTGCTGACATCGACCACTCAGAGCGTGGACGCAACTATGGACTCCCTCCACAGCCTGCTAGCCGGGGAACAAATACAGCGCACAGTCAACGACTTCGGGAGAACAATGCACGCGATGCGCAGGCAAATGGACGGACCTTTGCCCTTGCTTATAGCGCGCATGGATACCATGGTGCAAAATATAGACCGGACGTTTGTCGGCGTTGATCAAACGGTCGGCGCAAGCCGGCAAAACCTTCTTCGAGCAATGCAGGACTTAGAAGAAACGCTACAAAACATTCGCGAAACGACGGAACTGATCCGCGAAAACCCAGCCGTGCTCATCCGCGGAGGAGGACGTAACAGTGGCTCAGAATAGCGTTCGGAAATACGTTTTTCTCTTCTCTATTGCTCTCTTGTGTAGTGGATGTGCGCAGATACTAGGCGGTAATGCAGAACTGCCACAGCGACGGTTTTACGACTTTGGCACCGAAGTTGTACAAGGCGGTTTACCCCAGTCAGAACGTCCCTATGCCGTTCAAGTTCAGGTCAAAACGTTTGATGTTCAACGAGCGTACAACCGAACGGAAATTGTCTTCCGGCGCGATCAATACGAACTGCACCGCGATCCGTTACACAGTTGGATTACGCGCCCGGGAGACCTCTTTACCGATGCAGTTCAGCAGTATTTACGCCAAGCCGACCTCTTTACTTACACAGGCGGCGACCGAGATTTTTATGACCGGCGACCCGATTATGTGCTCACTGGAATAGTAAAGGCTGTGGAACGCTTCGACAGCGGAGATGTTTGGGCTGCTCATCTAGCCATAAGTATGGAGTTGGTGCGCCAAGAAAACGCACAAGTCATATGGCAAAAAGACTTTGACGAAGAACGTCAAGTATTTTTTCCTGAAATGAAGCATACGGTAGCTGCGTTTAGCCAGATACTGGGACAGCAGATGGAGGCCTCTATGCGCGAAATTGACTTCCTCTTCCTCAATATGCAGCGGGGAAACACAACGGAGAGCATCAGCATCGATTCTCTGCAATTCATGCCCTCCAACCAAGTGGAAGAAAGCATAGAAAACAGTTTCGAAACCAACGAGGAAGACTACGAGCTCATTCCCGGCAAAGTCGCACAATGAACGCCATGCGCCTATCATATCTTTTTTTCATACTCCACGTTTTGGGTGCTTCTCTTACACAAGCCCAAGACAAAAGTTATAGTTGGATTTCCCCTCCCTCTCGCGCTCAGTTAGAGCGTGATCCGTCACTGATACCTAAGGGAAAGGGATTTCTCTTTGTCCCCACAATGTCTATTCCCCTGAACGAACCGAGCTACCGCGTCTTTCAAGGAAACGACGAGGTTACCGAAGCAAATCCAGGCACCGGCGTCATGCTTCCTCCAGGCTATTATGAAGTCTTTATTGGTTCGGGGTCAATCGCCCAGATGATGAGCCGCACTGTAGAGGTACGTGAAGGCATGACCACACTCGTTAAACCTTTTTGGTCTGGACTCGTCATTAACGTAATAGACGCCAACCGGACCTCTGTTAACGAGTCGTACGAGCTGTACTGGCAAGACCAACAGGAAAACTACGGAATTGGGTTTGGGATTGAAGAAGAACGCGGAGAAGCCGTAAAAACCTGGCTTCTGCCGCCAGGCGTTTACACCGTACTCAGCGTAGGGGAAAATATATCAACTACGCGCAAATTTAGCGTGCGCCTTGAGCCGGGTGAATTGATTCAACGCAACCTTGTCGTTGACACCAGTACACTCAGTTTCATCGGTTTTTACCCTCCCACGCTACAAGGTCTGCTAGGTCAGGGACGGTCTTCAAACTGGAAAACATCTTGGCAGCTGAGCGGTTCTACGCAATTTACCACCTCGCAAAATACGACGGGCAACGATCTGTCTATATTTTCGCTTTCAGCTCAGATCTTTGGGCGCACGAATTATAACTCAGAACGTACCTTCGCCAACATACGTTTTATTGCCGAAGAAGGTTTCACCCGCGAGGAAGGCGATGCTTTCCGAAAATCAATTGACGACTTAGATCTGCGCGGCACATACATATACCGCGGTCTTTCTGATCGATTTGGTCCCTATCTGCGCGGACAAATATCAACTAAGTTATTTGCCACAGAGGCGCGTTTCGACCAATCTCAACGCATTGATCAGATCAGCACCAACGGCGATACAACTACGTTGTCCAACGTCAGTGAATTCACCATCTCACCAGCGCTGAGTCCCCTTGAATTTAGTCAGGGATTCGGCATAAACGCACAGGTCGTGCGCAGCTTCCCGCTAAACTTGGCCATGCGCGTTGGCTTGGGCGCTAGACAGACCTATGTCTTCGACACCTTTGACTTGAGCCAAGATCGAACTATGGCACGCCAGATAGAAACCGCAACGAGTACGGGCTTGGAAACTCTCCTCGTGCTCGACTCACGCTTATCGCGCTTTGTCAGCCTTGACTCTGAGTTTGAGTTGCTTATTCCTGGCCTCAAAACGGACGCTTGGGAGTTTTCTCTAGAAAACCGCTGGCGCATACAGCTTAGTCGCTATATAAATCTCGACTTGGTCTTAGATGTACAGCGCAGAAAACCCATTTTGCGGCTGCAATCAGAGCAGCAGGCTCTGCTGCGTTTCGTCTACCTTCTATGAGTTCTATTTATATCGAAGGATCAACTCTGTTTCTCAAAGAAGCGCTGGTCCTTGCTAACCTTTCCGAAATAGAAAAGGCCATCCGCCTGCTATTTTCCGAATCTCCTTCAGATCGGTGGCAGGTAAACCTCGATGCCCTAGAGCGTCTCGACACAGCCGGTGCACTATTTCTGCATCAACTACCAGATCTGGCTGATCAGTATAAAAGCTCGCTATCCCTTGGCCCCCTCCCCGAGCATTTAAAATCTATCTTCAAATTTGCCACGCCCCTTCCCAACGCTGTCGCATCAACGCCGCCGCACCTGCCCTTTCTGGAACGTTTTGGCGCGGCAATTTTTCGATTAAGCCAACGTGCCGCAGATTTTCTCTATCTCATGGCCGACCTCAGCTACTTCAGCATGCAGGCCGTGTGGAACCGACGCACTCTTCGCCGCGATGCTTTTGTCGATCAAGCCTATTCCATAGGAGCCCAAGCGCTGCCCATTATCGGGCTTATCCTATTTCTAATCGGTGCCGTCTCAGCGTTACAATCCGCGGCTCAGCTACGTCAATTTGGCGCAGACATCTTTGTTGCCGACCTGCTCGCTATTGGCATCACCACCGAACTGGGGCCTCTTATGACTGCGATCATGGTAGCCGGACGATCTGGATCCGCTATAGCGGCAGAAATTGCCACAATGAAATTTTCCGAAGAGTTAGATGCACTCCGCACAATGGCACTTGACCCACTTCGCTTTGTCGCCGTTCCTAAAATGTGGGCGATGGTTGCAACGGTTCCTCTACTGACTATTTTGGCTGACTTCATAGGTATTCTGGGCGGCACGGTTATTGGTGTCTTTTCCATGGGCATTTCCCCGACGGCCTTTATTACCCAAATTATCTCCTCACTCTTCCTAAAAGACATTGTAACTGGTCTTGTCAAAAGCGCCTTCTTCGCGTGGATTATTACAGTCATAGCCGTGTATAGGGGTATCAACTTTAGCGGTGGAGCTGTTGGGGTTGGTCAGGCTATAACCTCCGCAGTTGTCAGCTCATTGGTCGGTATCATCGTACTCGACCTCGCTTTCAACCTGCTATTTTACTAGTGTTTTTATGGAAACGGCGATTCGCATAGACAACCTCCGAGTCGACTACGGCGAGACTACGGTCTTAAGCGGCATTGATGCTGAGATTAAGAAAGGGGAAATTGCTGTCATACTAGGTAGCAGTGGATGCGGCAAGAGCACACTACTCAAGACCATCACAGGCCTCATTGAACCACGCCAAGGACATGTTGAAGTCTTGGGTTATAATACGGCTACTCTCGACGAAGAAGATCAGTCCAAATTAGCGACGCGTCTTGGCGTTATGTTTCAGTACGGTGCCCTACTCAATTCGCTTACGGTTGGGGAAAATATTGCTCTTCCTTTAGAGATGCACACCGACCTTCCGCGCGCTCAGATTAATCAAATTGTCCGGCTGCGGCTAGACAGTGTATCTCTTGAGGGAACACAAGACCGCATGCCCAGCGAGCTATCGGGGGGGATGCGCAAGCGAGTAGCGCTGGCCCGTGCAATGGCGCTTGATCCAGAAATCCTCTTTTGCGATGAACCCAGCGCAGGACTAGACCCCGTTACAGCGGCAGAAATAGACAGACTCCTACTCACGCTCAATCGATCATTAGGTATCACGATCGTTATTGTAACGCACGAGCTATTGAGCATTAATCGACTCGACGGACGGCTCATTATGCTAAATGGAGGCCAAGTCGTATTTTCAGGCACTGTTGAAGAAGCTCAACGCTCAAAACATAGCGTCGTCTATCCCTTTTTTCATCCTGGAGAAGCATCACCGTGATAAAATCTATCATCGCAGCCATAAGTAAAAACGGCGTAATTGGCAGCGAAAACGACATCCCCTGGCACTACCCAGCCGATATGAAGCACTTCCGCAACACAACACGTGGTTATCCAGTTATTGCCGGTAGAAAGACGTATGAATCATTTCAAATTCGTCCACTTCCCGGACGACTCAATATCGTCCTAAGCCGAAATTCGGACTACTTAGCTGAGGGGGATACCGAAGTCTATACGAGCTTAAAAGCGGCCTATAAACGGGCTGAGCGAGAAGCCAAAGATAGGGTTTTCATACTGGGTGGAGCTGAAATATATCGGCTGGCACTCGACCAAGTCGATGAAATGGTGTTAACCCATATACCAGAGCAGGCGAATGGAGATGCATTTTTTCCACCGTGGGACCGGAGCCAATGGAATGAAGTTGAACGCCGCAGCGAAGGTGAACTGGTCTTCGCCACCTACCGCCGGCGTTAAAACAGTTTAGCACGATTTACAAATGCAATGGACGCTAACTGGGGCCCTGTATTGTCACGGCAATAGCTCAGACGTAGAAAAAATATTAGCACGTAAGGATTGGGGAATCTACGTGGACCTCCCGGAGCTCTTTAACTTTACCTAAGGCCTTATACACAAAGTCACATCAATATTGCTAAGCTATTTTATAATTCCTACGTACCAAAGACTACTCCTATATCCTCATTCGCGCATCAACAAACCAAGTAAGGTAGCTGAGGAATCCATCGAAGCCGGCGCACATCACACTAGCAGTCTCGAATAATTTTTTAAACACGGTTTCCCTCTCATACTGTCTGTTATTATTTTTAGTCTATCACACTTATTTCACGTAAAGGTGCGCAATGTTTGAAAAATTAGATATGGCCCCCGCTGATCCCATATTGGGACTCAGTGCTGCCTTTAAGAGCGACAGTAATCCCCAAAAAATCAACCTCGGCGTAGGCGTATACCAGGACGACGACGGAAAAACACCCATACTACCCTCTGTAGCAGAAGCAGAGAAGCGAATTGTATCCAGATCAACCTCTAAAAGCTACCTAGCCATCGATGGAACGCCTGAGTATAACCACGCCGTGCAAGCGCTCCTTCTAGGCAAAGATCACGAAATCATTCGCAGCAAACGCGCCGTAACTGTGCAGAGCCCGGGCGGGACGGGTGCGTTGCGAATCGCGGGAGACTTCCTCTCACGCCATTTCCCCTCAGCACGCCTGTGGCTCAGTCAGCCTACGTGGGCTAACCATCCCAAGATTTTTCAGTCTGCTGGGATCGAGGTTCAAACCTACCCCTACTTTGACTCGTCTAACAACGGGCTCGATTTCTCTTCTATGATCGAAACCCTCGCCACCGTGCCAGCCGGAGACGTAGTGCTGCTACACGGTTGTTGCCACAATCCCACCGGCGTAGATCCTACAGTCGATCAGTGGGAGGAAATTGCAGAACTAGCTCATAAATCCGGTTGGCTTCCCCTAGTCGATTTCGCCTATCAAGGATTTGGTGATGGCATCGAAGAAGATGCAGCCGGATTGCGGACACTTTGTCGACCCGGGCAGGAACTACTAGTCGCTTCCTCTTTTTCCAAAAACTTTGGCCTCTATCAAGAACGTATAGGCGCCCTTACCCTAGTGGGACAAAACAGCGAAGCCGCAACGCGAGGGTTGAGTCACTTAAAAATCGCAGTAAGAACAAGCTATTCGAACCCACCCGCTCACGGTTCGGCCATCGTTGCAGAAATTCTGGCAGACGTATCCCTTCGTACACGTTGGGAAAACGAAGTGGCCCAAATGCGAGCCCGAATTAACGGAATGCGCCGACTCTTTGTCGACACGTTGGCAGAAAAGGGAGCGCAGAGAGATTTTTCGTTTATCGCCCGCCAACGCGGCATGTTCTCATATTCAGGACTGAACGATGAGAAAGTTGAGAGACTGCGCGAGGAGTACGGTGTTTACATCGTAAGCGGCGGACGCATAAACGTAGCAGGTATGACGGGCGCCAATATGAACGTGCTGTGTACCGCTATTACTTCAGTGCTTTGACCAAAATGCGACTTATGACTGTAGACACAGGCACGTCGAACGGGGAGTTATTTCCCTATCCTGTATGAACTTGCCGTATAAGTTAAAGACCGTCCGGGGCTCAACTCTACAACCTCAGTGTTTGGCGAGAGAAACTTAATCTGTGTCTTTAACTCATCTATATCAGCAGGCTGCCCCACAGGATCGCCGTAGTGACAAGGGATAACTAAGTCCGGACGAATATAGCTGGCAGCACGCGCTGCTTCGCGAACGCCCATCGTAAATTTCCCTCCAACAGGCAAGATAGCCACCTGCGGGCCGTACATCTGGCCAATGAGTTGCATGTCGCTAAACAGGCAGGTGTCCGAAGTGTCGTAAATGGTAATTCCATTATCAAAAGACATCACGTAGCCACCCACCGCACCGTCGGCATGAAATACGGTATCTCCTCCGGAGACGACTGGCAAGACGCGTGGCGACAAGGAGAGCGAATGAAAGGCTTGAACCATTGTAAAGTTTACATCCTTCACTTTAGTCGAGCCGCCGGGATTAAGCGGCAATGCGCGCGATCCCATCTTTAATCCGTTGGCCTGTGCCGCCAAACACAGTTCGTAATTACCTACAAATTTTGCCCGCGTTTTTTTGCAAAGTGCGAAGCTGTCGCCAATGTGGTCATTATGGCCATGGCTTGCGACAACTACGTCGGCTTTTTTAACCTGCTCGAGTTTTAGATTTGACAGCGGATTATCATCGAGCCAGGCATCAAAGTATACGGTCGTCCCCTTCTGCGATTGAAAGCAGAAAGAGGCGTGCCCAATATACGTAATTTTGACGTGTGCCATATTTATAGCTCCTTGTTTTAAAACCTCATTGAACAGAAAAACTAAGGGCGCGCACGATCACCGGTGCATTCCACTTTTCAGCAGCGCTTTGTATCCTCGTACCATCGCCATAAACAAACGTCTCCACGCGATCTAACGTTACATCTTCTATACTTCGCATCACACGAATAGGCAGTGCGTCGACAAAACTTCTCTGTAAAAACTCCACCAGCGTTGCATCCTGCTTTTCCAGCCCTACAAACCGGTCGACCTGTCTTTGCTCGACTAGTTCATCGAGGCGTTCAAAAAACTCAGTGGCATTCTCTTCTAGCAGACGCGATCCAACCATAAAATAAGCGGTGTAGACGCGATCGGGTTCCGTCATCGTAACCCAGCTATTCTCACCCGGTCCGTAATAGGGCAAACCCGAATAGCGATACTCATCGGTCACCAGTGAGATACGCTCTCCTTCAGAGCTAAAAAGAAAGGCGTATACTTGTGCGTCTCTATTAAGCCGGAATCGCACCTGAATCTGGTCTCCTTCGCGCAGCGTGCTCTCTTCGCGCAGCTCAACCGGACGACGAATATCGCCCTCACTACGCAAGACAACCCAATGCAATTCAACTCCAATTGGCAGCCCTTCATCACCCTTTCCATCGGCCCGTGCACGCTGCGCTACTTCGTCTTCGACATACCGCATCTCTACGCCTCGAACCGCGACTTTTAATCTGTCTCCCTGCACCCCATCCACGAGAGAGAGTCGGAGATACGCCCACAGTCCATCTTCGGCGAGTTGGCCGCCCAGAACCTGCCCCGCAGACGCGCCTTCTTCCCACGGTATCAAACCGTCAGGCCATGTACTGGGAACGCTTTCAGATATAGAGAAAGATACACCCTCGCGCACCAATCCGGATAGGATGTATTCTTCAATTGCCAAGGTTGAAGCAGTCTCCTTGCCGGCCGTATCCCGCAGACCCACCCAAACAATCTCTCCAGCGAGGTCCAACTGATGCAGCACATCCCCAACGACATCCGTCAATTCTTTGCGGTTTCCCGGACGGCCGCCCAGTACGGCGCAACCCACTAAGAAAAGGAGCAGACCGCAGATATATCTTTTCATGACTTCCCAATCTTGGCTGTTCGCCTTCGGGTGCGAGCCATCATTCGACTCCATAATATGCGCGACCGTTTAAGAATTTCTTGACGTTCCATATCCCTTTCTGGAATCTGCTCAAAAACGGCGTGCAGTGCGGAAAAACCCGGCTTACCCATTACATAAACACACTCGAGCAGTTTGTCATACTCCTTGTGTTTATCCAACCGCACTAAAATAGATGCCAGCAGAAACAGACTGTCTGGATCTCCCCCTCCAAATCGATCTATGGTATTTTTATACGTGCGCATATACATTAAAATTCCGCTGGGATCGGAACTGAATCGGTGAGGACGGTCGGCTAGAGCTGCGCATATTTTATCATCGCTGTGCCAATCGATTTCTTCTGCCTCTTTACCAATTCCATCCAATGCATCCAGTGCAATGCACGCATGCGTTACTATACCTTGCTTTTTCCCTTTGAATACTTCCCATTCATCTTCCTCCTGCAAACGCTGCATGCGGACAAGCGCGAGCAGCTCTTCCCGCGCATTCACCCCCATCGAGCCCACTTCAGCAACGAGCTGCTTGTAATTTTCCGCTCGATCAAGGCGAATAAGAATCCCGGCAAGGAGACGTTCCCAATCTTCCCCAAGCCCTTCCCGCCCAATGGCTCGGCATCGGCCAATGCGTGAAAAAACACCTGCAGGATCTGAGCTAAGCGAGCAAAGATACATCCACAATGGGTGCACCAGTTCCCTCACATCGTCTTCTTTCCCTTCTCCATACGCAATAAAAAAATTGCGGAGTCCAGCCGCACCCAGCAAAACGACGGTCTGTAAGAAGATCGCCCGTGGTTTGGGCATAACGATTTTCCCCAACGTCGTTTTTAGCGGCTCTCTCTCAAAACGCAGTGCATCGCGGTAGTCGTGTAGCACGTCGGCAAATGAAGTGGGGTCTACCGACTGGTGGCGATCCTCCGCCATCTGATGCGCCAGTCCGTGGATGATATCGCGGTCAAAGTGAAACAGGCAGGGGAAATCAAAGACCTGCGCGATACGCTCCATCTTACCTAGTGCCCAACCCCGTTCTTTTTGCACGTCAAACAGTTCATGAGCGAGGCCAAAGCAGTCTTCTCCGACTACCTCGTGCGGGGGCAAAGCCAACAGCTGCCCTCTGTAGGCGTCGGCAAACTCTCCCAACTCAGAACGGTCAGCTTCCACGCTGTCGCGCCGATGCGCGCTATACATCTTGATTAACTTAAGCTGTAAGGCCTCTCCCAATCGATGGGAAGGCAGCCCTTTGAGCAGCGCCTGGTATGCCTTAACAATGTCTACCAAGAGCAAATAATCAAGCAGTTGCCAAGAGGAAAAAATGATTCCCTCTGCTAGTGCCCAATAGTCATACCCGCGGTCTTCGGCAGAGTATAAGAGGCCTTCGGGGAGGTAAATCGTTCGACGTCGACGCCCAATATGAATCGCCTGATGTCGGCGATACGTGTCAAAGTATAGCAGATCGTTGCTGCGCAACAATGTCAAACTCAAGGGCGCTTCTACAATAGCCTGACGTAAATTATCAGGAATCTTCCGCAACACCTTCCACAGTAACAGCACAAGGGGATCTCCAGCGTGTAACTTGGGAAGGCGATCATCTTCGGGGAAATAGGGTAGGCGCGTTTGTTCACCTAACAGGATTGCTTTCTGCCCTTTAGCTAGAGCATTGTTTACCTGCTGATGGGGCACGATTCCATCAAAGAGGCCGAGATTGGCCTCGTCCATTTCTTGACTGCCTGGTGAATCGATCACAAATGTTAACACCTCCCGGTTCAATATAGTTGACCTATTCCCTTTTGTCATCCAGCATATAGATCCGATTGACATCCCACTCCGATCACTTTATCATAGAGCAACTCCTTCTATTTTTCTTGCCCTTGCTCTCCTCGCACCTGACACTGACTAACTCGATGACAAACCGATTAATACCTACATGTGTACGCTTTTCACTCTGCGCGCTCTTTGCATTCTGGGTAGTTGCCTGCAGCGCGCCCCCGGCTCCTCCAGCACCCAACGAACGTCCCGTTGCCAACGCAGGTGGAAATCAGCAGGTAAAAACAGGGACCCTCGTAACGCTCAGCGGGTTTGAAAGTAGAGATCCGGAAAGTAACGCACTCACCTATCTATGGAAACAGGCAGACAGCGACCCAACGCAAGTTGTTATAACACCAGACAATCAGATTAGCTTCCAGTTTATCCCTACCACCGCAGGAAAATATACCTTTGTCCTCGTAGTCGACGACGGCGAAGCGACAAGCCTGCCCGACACCGTCCTCGTTACGGCTATTAGCAGTGACAATAGCGCGCCCATAGCCGATGCAGGACCCGATCTAATTGTGGGAACGGGCGTTAAAGTGCCCCTCTCTGGAATTAATAGCAGAGATCCAAACGGAGATGATCTGACTTATAGCTGGGCCGTAATTGCGGCGCCCGACAGCGTTGAGATTGCCGATTCGACGGCTGTACAAACTTATTTTGTAGCCATTGGAGCTGGTGAATATCGCTTCCGTCTGCGGGTTAACGACGGGGAATTTAGCTCCGAGAATGAGGTAAGCATTCTCGTACGAGCCGCTAGCAATCTCCCTCCAATTGCCGAGGCGGGCCAGGACCAACAGGTAGCACAAGGATCGGTAATAGAATTAGATGGCAGCGGAAGCAACGACCCCGACGGTGACTCATTTGAGTTAACTTATCACTGGAGCATAGGACGCGTACCCGGAGGCAACGTTACGCTATCAGATAGCACTGCGATGGACCCCTCTTTTATTGCAGAACGGCCCGGCGAGTACGTTTTCGGGCTTTCGGTATCAGATGGCGAACTTACGAGTCTACAAGATGTCGTAACCATCACTGTTTTGGAGCGTCTGTTTAACGAAGTCGCTGGAATGATCGAAATTCCTGCTGGCACTTTTGTCATGGGTTCGGCGACAGGCGCAGTCGACGAGTTGCCTGAGCACACCGTCCAACTGCGTACGTATTGGATAGATAAGTACGAGGTTTCGACCGTCCAGTATCAGGCTTGTGTAGATGCTGGAACATGCGAGCCAACGAGCAAAACCGCCGGGTGTAACTCCGTTGCCAACGAGCGATCAGATCACCCCATCAACTGTATCAACTGGTCGCAGGCCGACACCTACTGTCTTTGGGCACAGAAACGCTTACCGACCGAAGCCGAATGGGAACGGGCCGCTAAGGGAGATGGCAGGAGACCGTTTCCATGGGGACATGAAGTCCCCAGCCGGGATCTGCTCAACTTTAATAATAACGTGGGATCAACCACGCGCGTTGGATCCTACCCCTTGGGTATCAGTCCGTTTGGGCTGCATGACATCAGCGGGAACGTCCAAGAGTGGACGGGAGATTTTTACGCAGCTGATTACTACACTGACAGTCCAACAAGTAATCCCCAGGGACCGACGGAAGGCGTTCTACGCGTCGTGCGCGGCGCTAGTTGGAAATTGGGTATTCCCCAAGAAGTCCTGACGACAACCGTACGCTTTGCCTTTGTTCCCGGCACCCATGACCCCTCACTCGGTTTTCGGTGTGCAACAGACACACCGCCCGCGCCTTAAATTGCTCGCGGAGCAATGCATGACAAAGTCAGTTCTTTTTGACAAAGGTTCGTAGAATGCCCTTGAATGACCCAACCGGGTGAGCCGTAATACTCCTCGAACCTATTGTTAGCTACTCAAGCCGCTCCAACACGGGTGTAAGCCAGTCGGTTGTCACACGCTCCCAGCTCATGGCCGATGCTGTGGCAAATCCATTCTTCAGTCGAGCCCGACGCTTTCTCTTGCCTCCAACGAGGGCGAGAGAGAGATCTTCTGCGACAACACGACTCTGCGCCCATTCGTTCCACTCGAATTCTTCAGAGCCTACAGGCGCCGCTGGATCAGGTGAACTCGCTGCCATTTTTGTATACGGAGCAATGATAAAGCCATCGTATAAACTCTGCGCCGGCCTGCTACGCTCTACAAAACCCACACAGCCGCACACATCGCTCACAACGCTTACAGCACCAAAGCCCATGGGTTCGACCTGCGCAATGCCGAACGGTTCGTATATCGATTGACCAAACTCCACATCGCTACCCTGACGAAGCATCTCAAAGTGCATCTCTTCGGGTATCCACTCACCGCAGCTGGCCCGATCCCATCCAAACTGATTGACAAAGAGTACTCTCACCGCTCGAGAGCGTGCGTTAAATGCCCGAACTTGTAAATCGAATTCAAGTTCACCGGGACTGAGATCGGTGCCTCCTTCTCGATGAACTAGAGGCCATGCATATTCACTGGCCATGGACCGCACAGACTCTTCGCTGCGCCGCCCCACCTCCGAAGTCAGCACAATAAAAACAGCGCGCTGGCGTCGTGCAGCGAGCAATGTATCCAAATGATTTAATACGAGTAAATCACGCCACAGTCCCTTACTGCGGACTAGGCGAGTCACGTGTGTAAAGACCCATTCTGGAGGCCATCCCAGCAAGTTCGAACATACGTTCTTAAGTCCCTCGGATGCTGCTTCCTTCTCCTCTATGCTAAGCTGCTTTGCCGGCACGCCATTATAAACAAGATCTATTTTTTTTTCGGCAAATTCGGGTGCCAGAAAACAAAGCTCTTCTACAACCAAATCCCCCACGGCCAATACGGCGTCGCAGCGCCATGATTGGCTCACTAAAGCGTGCTTAAAATAAGCGTTTTGATCCCCATAGTAGGCCTCGATATAGCGGCCTTCATCTCTCGCTCTACGTAGCGTGTTATAAAAAGCAATATCGCCTCCAACGCCCTCTTCTATAAGAGGCCGTACAGTAGCTACCTCATGTGCGTAAAACAGAGTCTTATAGCGAGGATCACCAACCATTATCGTTTTATACGCCACCCCTAACCCCATAAATTCATGGGCCAAAATATGGCAGGGGTCTCCGTCACCTGCACAAAGTGAGTTAATAACGGCATAGCCGGGCTCAGACAGCCGAAGGTAGTGTTCGTATTCCCACTCGTGCTCATAGCGCCTAGAGTCGATGCCGAATTCATTTGCTAAGTGATATTTAAAATCGTCTAATCCGTTGGGTGGCCGCTCCGTATCAACTAATACCACCTCTACGGTCACCGATCGGCCTTCATGGTTCAGCTGACGATGACCGTAAACCAAGCGCGTGTCATACTTCGCTTCAATGGGACTCAACAAGGCGGCAAGGTCCACAGTTTGGATGCCAGCATGCGCGTCGTATAACACCGTTCCATCGGAGCCGAGAGGCTCTGATGGAACGGTTCCCAGTGGACCGATAAGGACTGTGCGCTGAACCTGTTCCTGATAGGCTGAAGCCGTTATCAAGCCGCGTAAAACCGTTCCTATACCCCCCGCCTGATGCACCGCTTCATGCGTTACGTGTACTAGCGTGCGCATTGATTTACCCTTCGCAATGTATATAGAAAGGGCTGCTCCAAGCCCGAGCGCCGTCGACCTGAGTCAACCGCACGTAGTACGGCTGACACCCCGGCAACGGATTACTGTCGGACCAGGCGAAATCCGCTCTTTTAGCGGTTACGCCTAGCGGCATAAACTCAATTTCTACCCGCAGTTCCTCACCCCCCACCTCTACGCAGTGCACGCCGTCACCTACTTGATCCAAAGGCAGAGAGAAAGTCGTCTGCTCAGAGTCGAAGTGCAACTTCCCTTCTGGCTCCTTATCAAACTCGAGGATAAGACCATCTTCGTCACCCGATGTAACCGATTTCCATTCGACGTGGTCTGCATCCCAAGAGGTGACATACTCAGCCGCACTGTCAAAGGCAAAAGGCTCAACCGCTCGAATTGGCACACCGTCAACCTGTAATCTACCATCCCAACGCGCGATCCGCGCGCGACCCCGTATAAGCGCTCCGCTCCATTTTACACGCAGCTTCTTTCGGTTCCGGGGCATTTTTTCTGGAAAGCGATATACTGTTTCGAGACCCCGTATGATGCATATTTCCTCAATGTTTGCGGTACCTTCTGCGGCAATTTGGATACGAGGTGAACCCACGGCAGAAAATTCAGAGCCCATTGGGTGTCCGTCGGCCTGCGCGTTCAAGGCAATGCGCTGTCCACTAGTAGCGTAACAGCGACGTGCTTTAATTGCCTCCCAAATGCTTTCCCGCGTCAGCGCACGGGCAAACACGCAGGTCAAACCTCCATACACACCGAAAGAAGACGAACCTGGATAGCTGGCGCCTGGACGACCTTTATGGTCATCGCTACCGGCAACAAACCCCACTTTATATCCGCGTTCAATAGCCTCACGTAATAGCCACTCAAACTGTCCCCAAGCCGAGTAGATCTCGATAACTGGCTCTAGGTCCGGGTCGTGAAACGCAAGGCTGGCGGGCCGCCCTCCTATATGGGGCACGACGAGCGCTTCGCGGTTTCGCAGTTCATCAAATAGAGATTGCACCGGATAGCGGTCAGTATGTAAATCGGTTCGATCGGCTATCTGCCAGTGACTGGTGCGAAATATGTCTTCGCCATCGTTCAGATAGTACACGTTGCGATCGCCTCCTGCCGGCGTATTAGCGGACCACTCATAGCCAGGAAAACACACAAATCGGCCGGCCTTATAAAAGGTGCGTGCACATCGACTGATTTCAGCCCACGTTTCTTCTGTAATCTGAAAATCATTGCCCTGATGCCCCGTAAAATCTAACAACGCTACATCGCGAGCAAAACGGAAATAGTCCTCTACCGTATTTGTTCCAACGGTCTCTCCGCTCTGGCCATGCAGATCGCCCCAGAAAGGGCGTAGATCGGTCGAAGTATCCAGACATTCAATGGGGTTACTTTCAGCTTCTATATCACCAAATCTAGCTCGTATGCGATAGACACCCGCTCCAGTAATCCGAACCCCTTCTATTATGCAAACGCCTCTATCTTCAGCAGTAAAAACACAGCGTTCCGGCAGCCCGGCCAGCGCACCTTCTGCCTCTAAAAAAACCTCACCGCATGCATTTTCGGCCGGATTGCCCCATTGATCTTCGAGTTTAACGCCAACGGACAGAAGTTCACCCACCACTATCTGAGTAGGCGCAATCAGCACCAACTTAGCCGGCTGATCAGGCACTATTTCCAGTTGGGGATGCTCCTCCAGTTCGACAAACTGTCCCGTGCCGAAGCAATCGACAGCCACTTTATATTGGAACTGATATTCGCGAAAAGTTTGCACCATAGTGCCTGCAGATCCCTGGGATTGGTCCCCGTATACGATACGAATCACGTCTCCCTCGGCCAGCGCCCACTGCTCGACATCGATTACAATGCATTTTTGATAGGGCCGTATATAACCCTTCAAATCAAAGCGATAACTTATCTTACTTCGGCCGCTTGTCTGCACCGTCGCATAGTTTAATCCCCCTGGATCTTCAAATTGAGGGTAGCCCCAATCCGAAGCAAATCGCACACAGATCTTAAGCGTCCCCCCGTCGTCTATGCCGTACCGCCCCACGTAATAGGTCAAAATAAATGAAGTAGTACTCCCTGCCGTTACACGACCTGCCGGCTCTATTTCTGCCCGGCCGTACATTGTCTTGTGTTCCATCTTAGTCGAATTCATTTTATCATTCCCATAACATTCTCACACCATTTTCAATATTTTAGAACTATCACATTTTTGCACAGTTTGAATTATAGACCCACGCTGTGAGCTTGTCTACCCCGTACCAACATTACAACAGCATACGTAACCCAAGTCTGTTAATTCACCTAATTGACGGCAAGTCGAGGCCTTAGCATGTTCTCACGAGCACCCTTCTAACTATGTGCTCTTATACATTCCTTACAAAAACGGTCCCATGACCTAAGGCTATTTGCATGAATAATACCCAGCAGTATCACACCTTGGATTTCGCGCAGTATACGGATCTTATAGACCATGCGCTCAGCGAAGACTTAGGAGGTCAAATAGATCTTCAAAACGACATTACTTCATTCTGGACGCTCGAATCAGATACGCGGGGGCGAGCCAAGGTCGTAGCTCGCACGGCAGGGGTCATCGCTGGCCTGGCACTAGCCCGAGCCACGTTTACACGACTCGACTCACAAATTGAGTGCACGGCGACCATCCAAGACGGCCAGTCCGTAGAAGTAGGGCACGTCATTTTGCACATTGAAGGGCCGGCCAGAGTCCTCCTCTGCGGGGAACGCACGGCGCTCAACTTTTTACAGCGGCTCTCAGGTATTGCCACGCAAACGCGACGATTTGTAAATGCCATAGCGGGGACCACCGCACGCATAACGGATACTCGTAAAACGACGCCCGGCTGGCGCCACTTACAAAAGTGGGCCGTTATACAAGGTGGAGGCGTAAACCATCGCATAGGACTACACGATGCCGTGCTGATTAAGGAAAATCACGCGGCGGCCTGCGGAGGCGTTGCCGAAGCCGTGAAACGAGTACGTGCTGCCACCGCTCAGCGAGAAAAACACCCACCGATTTTTGTTGAGGCGGAGAATATGCAAGAGGTTATGAGTCTCTCCGCGCTGGAACCAGACCGAATCATGTTGGATAATATGAGCAACGATCTACTGCGTCAGTCCGTGGAATACATACGCGCGAACAATCCATCTATAGTCATAGAAGCAACAGGGGGCTACACGTTGGAAACAGTTCTCACGGCAGCGCACACCGGCGTCGATCTCATTTCGATTGGATCCCTCACCCATTCCGCGCCAGCACTCGACTTGAGTATGCTATTTGACTAGTGGAAGTTCAGCGACCATATGGTCTATACACTATTCCGCCAATCAACGTATGGAGTTCGAGCGAGATTCGAATTGAAATAGCGTGCGTCTAACGACACCTCGCGCCCAAGCCAAGGCGGCTTTGCGAACGCTTGGTCCGCGGAGGCCAGCTCGATTTCTGCTACGATAAGGCCCTCATTATCTCCGTGAAAGACGTCTATTTCCCACGCGTAGCCCTTCCATTCAACAAAGTAGCGCGTTTTCTCTATCAGGGGCGGCTCACAGAGTCCATCCAGCATTTCTTCTGCGTCGTCCAGCGGTATCTCGTATTCGAACTCGCTGCGCGTGATTCCTCTGGTTTCACTCTTGAGCGTTAAAAACCCGATTCCATCGCGAACGCGTATACGCGCAGCACTCCGCGTTTTCCCCGGTATGTATCCCTGCTTTACTTGCGACCCACTGAGCGAGGTTAAAAAAGAGGGATCGGCTACGAGAAATTTTCGCTCAACTTCTTGCCCCATTCTACTGTGCTTTTGCCTGTCGCCGGCGCGCGTGTAACACGCGCTCCGTATACCCGTTGGGCTCCCGACGTCCGTCAAAAACCAGATCGAGCGCAGCTTGGAAAGCCGGACTGTCCTCTAAATTATCCGCCATAGGCCGATAATCAGGATCATCCGCATTCTGCCGATCAACAACTGCGGCCATGCGAGTAAAAGTGGACTTAACCTGGGCTTGATCAACGAGGCCGTGGAGCAACCAATTGGCAATATGCTGACTAGAAATCCGCAGCGTAGCTCGGTCTTCCATGAGCCCCACGTTGCGCATATCAGGCACCTTAGAGCATCCAATTCCCTGGCCAACCCAGCGAGAAACATACCCGAGAATTCCCTGGGCATTGTTGTCCAACTCTCGCTCAATCTCCTCCGCACTAAGCTTATCTGGGAGCAGTGGAGGAGTGAGTATATCATCCAAAGAAGCCCGCGAACGTCCGGCTAACTCACGCTGGCGATCAGCTACGGAAACTTGGTGATAATGCATCGCATGAAGGACCGCAGCCGTCGGTGAGGGCACCCAAGCCGTGCTCGCTCCGGCCAGAGGATGGGCAATCTTACTCTCCATCATATCGCCCATCGCATCAGGCATCGCCCACATTCCCTTACCTATCTGACCGCGCCCCACTAAACCCGTACCGACCCCCGTATCTACGTTCCAGTCTTCGTAGGCCAGCAACCATTTCTGGTCTTTTATCTGAGCTTTGGGTAGCATCGGCCCTGCTTCCATGCTAGTGTGGATTTCATCTCCGGTCCGGTCTAAGAATCCCGTATTAATGAAAATCAGGCGCTCTCTCGCCTCGCCGATAGCCCGCGTTAAATTGACCGTAGTCCGTCGCTCTTCGTCCATAATGCCAATCTTGAGCGTGTTGTGCGGCATCCCTAAGATATTTTCTACCTCACCAAAGAGCTCAACTGTTGCTGCAACCTCTGCCGGCCCGTGCATCTTGGGTTTGACTATATACACACTACCAGTTCGACTGTTTTTTATTTCTCCGTCCCCACGCAAGTCATGCAACGCTGCAAGAGCCGTGAGCAGAGCGTCAAGAAACCCTTCCGGTATTGGCTTTCCATCCTCGGTCAGAACGGCGTCGGTATACATGTGAATACCCACATTACGAACCAACAGCAGGCTACGACCGGGCAGTGTTAGGGACTTCCCCTCGCGATCACTATAGGTCCGGTCAGAGTTGAGTCGGCGCTTCACCTGGGCACCGCCCTTATTAAATTCCGCCTGCAAATCTCCCCTCATCAAACCGCACCAATTCCTGTAGACGCGCACTTTATCAGCCGCATCAACCGCGGCGACAGAATCTTCACAATCCTGTATGGTGGTAATTGCGGCTTCCAAGATCACATCTTTTATCCCAGCGGGGTGCATCTTGCCGATGGGATCGGCTCGGTCGATGTGAATCTCTACGTGCAGTCCGTTATTTCGCAAGAGAATGCAGGACAGAGATCCGTCTTCTTCTCTATATCCAATCCACTGTGCAGGATCGCTTAGCTGGGTATGCCCAGTATCCGTTTCGATTTCTAATGCCGTTTGCCCGTCGCGTTCGACTACGGACAGGCCGCATACAGCGTCATAGGTTCCCTCGGCCAGCGGCACCGTCCTATCGAGAAAAGCATTGGCATAGGAAACGACGCGTGCCCCGCGGATCGGATTGTAATCAGCGCTGCGCGTCGCCCCGTCAGCTTCCGAAACGACATCCGTTCCGTACAGCGCATCGTATAGACTTCCCCAGCGCGCATTGGCAGCGTTGAGGCAGTACCGTGCATTATCAACTGGCACTACCAGCTGAGGACCCGCGATCTGGGCGACTTCGCTATCGACATTCTCCGTGCAAACTTCTACCCCATAGGCTTCGGCCTCGACGTAGCCAATTTCGCGCAAGAACTGACTATAATCCTGCGGGTCTATACGTCCTGCCCCGCGCTCTCTATGCCATTGGTCCAGCTTAGATTGAAACTGATCTCTCTTTTCCAACAACGCGCGGTGCGCTGGCTCTAATTGACTTACAAGCCTATTTAAACCCCGCCACAAACGTTCGGGATCCACGTCCGTACCCGGTGCAATCTCGTCTCGTACGAGCGCGTACAATGCTGCATCAACTTGTAAAGTTCCCACTCGAATTCGTTCCCTCATAATACGCTCCCTAGGCAATAGGCCAGTCGACTTCAGCAACGACGGGCAGATGGTCTGAGTGGACCCAGCATCCTTCTACTTGCGGCCCGTCATGTCTGAATCTATCCGCACGCACCACGTGTGCAGCTATCAGATGCGTCGCTAGTTGCGGACTAAAATAGAGATGGTCGATATAGTGCGTTCGGATACCGACGGTATCCATTGTCGCCTCAACGCCTCCTCCCACCTGCTGCATAGCGTTTACAAACCCCAACGCGCGCAAGTGCTCGTGCACGGATTCATCAATCTCGCTGTTAAAATCTCCCAAAACAACGGCATGGGGCGTATCGGCCAGCAACGCCTCAACGCGTTCTCTTAAAAGCGATCCTTCAACCTTGCGAAGTGCGACGTCACCTGGATGCAGATGCACGTCAACAACCCACAGACGCGCTCCCCCTTTCTCTTCTAACAGCGAGGCGCCGGCCGTGCGGCTAAAGGGGGGAACATCAGCGCTGGGATCCATATGGCTAAACGTGCGCGATTCAACAATGGGAAAACGCGACAGGACGTGTCCCGGCCAGGCAATAGGTGAGGGATGGGTCGCCAGATGATAGCCCATCTTCTTAGCTACCTGCTGGATCTGTCGCACCGCAACGCCTTCCTGTAAGGCAATGATATCGCTGTCCAGCTCAGTAAAGACCCGAGCAAAATGCGCTATATGCTCTTCGCTGCCGAGCGGTCCGATTTCTCGTAGGGCCTCTTCAGGCGGATAGCCCGTTAAACCAAGGACGTTATAAGTCGCTATCTTCATTGTCTATTCACACTCCCTTTTAATAGCGCGCTCCAATTCACGGAATGTCCGCTCTACTTTTTTATCGATTCCCAGCCTAAAAGGACCCGGACCACTTCGGTTGTAAAAATTCGACTGCACGACCTCGTAGCCGCCTTCTGCAAGATGGGCATCGGTCGGTCTATAGCAGCGTCCATCCTGACAGTATCCCCACGCTACGAGATCTCGATCAGCTAGCCATCGCCGCAATTGTGGCAGCCATTCGGCCAACGCTTCGCCTGAAAAAAAGGCAATACGATTCCCGAGCGCCAGCTGTATCAAACCGACCTCCCAGGGTGTGGAGCGTACCGGCGGAGGCCCTTCCACATAGCGCCCTAGCCAATACTGTCCCAATGCCTGTTGCATTTCATCTTCGCTCTGCCCCATCATTTCCCAGTGGCTCAGAGGCCAGGCCTGCTGATCTCGTTCCACCATAATCCAAGTCGAAGCTATCCGTATATCAGGCTCGAGATGAACGCCTTCCACCTGCAGTGCTCTAAGCACATCCTCTGCAAGAGTGCGACCCACTGCAGCGGTAGATTCTGCCGTGCCTCTTTCAAAACATCCCTTCTCCAAATTCGCCAGTAGACGGGGTCTAATATTACCTGCTAACCCCTGAATAAACTGCGTTTGCACTTTGGGGCCTAGCGCTTCGCACAGCACGCCCCGACAGACGCCCGGAAAGTCAGCCGATAGACCGTCCCACGCATAGCCATACACGATGACCGGATGACAGCCGTAGGAAAATAAAACGCAGCGCCTGCCGTCGTAGCCTGTTATATCGAGCACCCACAGTTCAGAATTATAGTGCCCTTCACTGTTAGGAAGCATCCCCATATCCCCATCAGGCGTGCGCCCACGACGATTAATCCCTATATGCGATCGACCGCGATGACAGGACACGCGCACGGGCTGCATATCGGCCAGCGCACTGCGCGCAGCCGCACAGGCCTTTTCCAGTAGATCTTCCTCATAAGCGATCATCTCTGCGGGTTTTCTTTGATGAGTGGCATAACCCTCAAATCCGCTCATAGGCCCGCTGTGTGTGTGGGAGAAATTCAGCACAATATGGGCCGGAGACACCCCTGTTTGAGCCGCCAATTCGCCGCGAAACCGAGTGCTCATATCGGCGGAGAGACCGATCATATCTATCGTGATGAGTAAGAGGTGTTTCCCCTCTGCATCGCGCAGTAACAGCGCCTGTAAGTACAGGGAGTCAAGTATTTCTCTCCCCGGATTAAAGCGAGTTCCTCGACCGCCCATAGGCAGACCGAGAGGGGGTGTACAATCCACCTCTGCCCAGCCTGCTCTAGGCCCTAAATCGGTTGCCTCACGCTTTCTTTCCATAGTCTTTGGATGCGTTCTAATCGAAGGGGGTTAGCGCCCTTATTGCCTGCACGTGCGCTGCCACTTCTTCTGCAGAGGACTGCAGGAGCTGTTCTCCTATTTCCGCTGTTGCCGGCCGCGGATCACCAACTCCACCATGCTTTGTCCGCTGGTCGAAACGATGGTAAGACGCCACTCCTTCAACTCGCATCCCAGGCCGCTCCCCGTCAGCCGCCAAACGATCTGTGCGCACCAAATCGGGACGCATGGCCAACAACATAGAGGTTTCCGTCTCTCCCGCATGGCCGGATCCGCCATTTCCCAGCGTTCGCATTGAATTCAACGTCTCGTTGCCAGCCCATGCCCAGCGACTGTAAAACTCAACTCCATCATCGCCATAGCGCTCCATAAGGCGCTGTAGTAAAACGGAGATATTGGCCCCGTTTCCACCGTGGCTGTTCTGAATCAACACTTTCTTGAACCCGTATCCAACAACGGAAGCTACAATATCCATCATAAGCAAGAGGTGGGTTTCAGAGACCGCACTCAGCGTGCCCGGGTAGCGGATGTGGTGCTGGGAATAGCCCAGCCACTGAACCGGCAAAACGAGCACCTCCTCAGGTACCAGACCATGAACGCGACGAGCTACTTCTTCGCCGATCATAGAGTCAGTAAATACGGGCAAGTGTAGGCTGTGCTGTTCGCAGGAAGCAACGGGCATCAAAACAACAATATCACGCGGCAGGGCGTCTATCTCAGGCGAAGTCATTTCCGCTAAAATCAAAAGGTGCGCTCCGGAGTTAACTAGTTTAAGGGAATAAAAAAAACCGGCCGCCTCTCAGGCAAGGCGACCGGCAATACCATCGGCCAACGAACCGGTATGAACGCCCACTACGCGCGCATCTTGGCGACCAAATGCCTCGGTCAATCGGACGTATTCATGCACTAGAAAAACGCATGCTCCGCGCTGTTCCCACGCAGCCATTTCGCGCAACGTGCGCTGTGCCAACCTGCCATCGACAAACACATACGCCAGATGCTCACAGCGCCTGATGGCCGACAGCCCGACAACGGTATCGCCCGAGCGGCAGCCAATAGCCAAAAGTGACGACAGACCGGCCGCACGTTGGACGTCTAGCGTTTGCACACGCTTAGATAAAGGCTGGCTTGACCGGCTTAGAATCGCGCTCAGCCGAAATATTAGCCGCCTCTAAAACACCGATAACGCGCGCTGCAGATTCCGGAGTAATAATGAGTTTGGCCCGACCCTGAAGATGCTTGTACACATTTTCGTAATAGGCATGCCAATTCGATTCTGCATAGGGCACTTCAGCGCTCATTTGGCGGCCGTTAACCAACGTCTTAAGAAGGAACTTTCCGCCGACGTCCTCAATCGAGCCCTGTTCACCCAAGACGCGCCATCGCGGACGGCTGCTCATCGACAGATTTGAGATAGTTAGCGTCGCAATCGCTCCGCTGGCAAAGCGCATGCTATATTCCGAATGGTCTTCGTTGCTATAACCCTTCCACTGACGGTTTTTGACTTGATAACCGCTCACCCAATCTATTTTTTCAGGCAAGACGTTGAGTATCCAATCGGTAAAATGCGCCCCCCAATCATAGATCGCTCCACCCGATATCTTACGATCGGAACGCCACCAATTACCCTGAGAGCCATAGCCATAGAAACCGGCTTCTATTCGATGCACGCGCCCAATAGCCTTCTCTTTGTTTACCAAATCACGCAACGTCTGGAAATCTCCATCCCAGCGTCGATTGTGAAAGGTCGAGAGCATTACGCCATTTTTCTTCGCCGCAGACATCATGTCTTTCACCTGCCGACTCGTAATGGCCAGCGGTTTTTCACACACCACATTGACTCCGGAGTTTAGACAATCAATGGCAAGCGGCGCATGGGTATTGTGTGGGGTAATAATCGTAACCAAATCCAGCTCAGCATTTTTTAACATATCGCCCACCTGAGCGAACGTTTCCACGCCAGGGAAATCATCTTTAGCCACCTTGCGACGCGCAGAATCTAATTCACACACGGCCGCCACTTCCATACGGCGATTGCGCACCATCGAATTGAGATGGGTCTGACCCATATTAAACGCACCACCATATCCGACTACACCACAGCGAATATCCTTAGACTTTGCCATATTCCCTTTCCTTTACAGTGTATGTTTTTAATGCGTCTATAGGCTACGCAGGACCACTAGATGGGTCAACCTCTCAACCGCTGCGGATCTGTAAGGGGCATTCAGCAATGCGCTATCACCTTCTTGTCTTACAAGTCGAATCTCTTGAAGAGACCGCTCTTCGCTTAGAGAAAACCGAGCTATCACTAATCCGCAGATCGGCGCTAAAAAACAAATACCGCGTTCGACGGTGCGCGAAGAACAGGCAAGAAAGCGTTAAACTCTACACTTTGCATGTCCAACTCTTCCATCCATAAATGCGCTCTTTGCATACGCGATGCAAACAGCGCGTCTTTTTCAGCCACTCTACCTACCGGAAATCAACACCGCTTATAAGTCTCGTACCCGAATTATAAGGCGATTCTATATTCAACGTCTTAATATCCACCCCAACCTACTCCAATATAACGCTTTAGCCACCTGCAATTACCGTGGCGTCAAAAATATGCATAGCTCAACGAGCCACCTCCCCTCCTAGTGCCAACGATTCAATCGCGACAAATAACACCCAGCTCCCTTTTCTCGCTCGTGGATAATCGCCATCAATAGATGCATTTTATATATTGGAAAATACTATATTGACTTAGTTCGAATTTCAACGCCTTCACCCACCGAGAAAGACGCACTTGAATATGCGCGTGTTAGTTACAGGAGCAGCTGGAAGCGTCGGCCAATGCGTAGTACAAGGTTTACAGGCCAATCACTGCGTGCGAGCACACGACCGCTTTCCCACTCCAAACGTACAAGACTACCTTGTTTCCGACCTCAGTGACTTCACGGCCGTTGAGCGTGCTGTTGAAGGCATGGATGCAATCATACACTTGGGGGGTCTACCCGGAGGAGATGACTGGGACGACCTTTTGCAGAGCAACTTTATTGGAACCTATCACGTTTTTGAAGCCGCAAGAAAGCAGGGGGTAAAGCGTATTGCCTACGCTAGCAGAGCCGGCGTATTAGGAGCCTATCCCAAGCACTTAACGCGAACGGCAGAGATGGTGCCTCTTCCTATTGGCCACTATACAGTCAGTAAAGTCTTTGGCGAATCGCTCGCCCACTCCTACGTCCATCAGCACGATATGGAGATCGTTTGCGTGCGGATCGGAAACTTTAAGCTGGAGCGAGACCTTCCAGAGCACCCTCACCACCTCAGCCACGGAGACTGCGTCCGCATTTTCGAGTGCGCTATAACTCACCCTAACGTGCGATATGAAGTCGTATTTGGCGTCTCGGCAAGTAACTGGCCTCTCTATGACATGGAGCATGGCAAACGCGCAATTGGATATGAACCACAGGACGTAGCCATCGTTCCCGAAGAGGAATGGGAGCGCTAAAAAGCCGGAACGGACCGCTCCTGCTCGACGCTACTCAGAGTAGGGCACTTCGACGACGCGATCAAACAGTTCCCTTTCGAGTTGGCGCACTGCGTTAATCACGTGCTCAACGGCCTGATCAACCGGCACTTCGCTCCGCTCGCTATCTCGACGCAGTTTAAACTCTACGACACCCTTTTTCAATCCGCGATCACCAACGGTCAGACGAACAGGGATGCCAATCAGATCGGCATCGTTAAACTTGACGCCCGGGTTTTCTCGGCGGTCGTCTAGCAAGACGTCCAATCCCTGATCGCGCAGTTGGCCATATATATGCTCAGCTGTCGTTTGAGCTTCACTCTCTCCCTTGGCCAAGACCGTTATCAATACCTGATGAGGAGCAATCGATATAGGCCAGATCAAGCCCTGTTCGTCGTGACACTCTTCCGCTACGCAGGCCAACAGACGGCCAACTCCAATCCCGTATGAACCCATAATAACCGGCTGCGCCTTGCCTTCGGCATCGAGAAACTCTCCGCCCAAAGCATCGGTATACTTAGTGCCGAGCTGAAAGATATTGCCTACTTCAACACCACGCGAAGTGCGCATAGCCTGCCCGCACTGGGGACAGCCATCTCCTTCCTGAGCAGCGGCAATATCCGTCGTTATATCTGGGGTATAATCTCTGCCACAGTTGACATTTCTCATGTGAAATCCCGCGCGGTTTGCCCCCGCAACCAGGTTGGTCGCATCCGCCACAGATGAATCAACCACTATGAGAGCTCCTTCTACGCCTAGCGGAGAACCGTATCCAGGCACTGCCCCGACCGCGGCAATTTCTTCGGCGCTAGCCGGCCACATCTCGCGCGCGCCCACCGCGTTAGCTAGTTTGGTCTCATTGACCTCAATATCGCCCCGGATTACAGCGAGTATAAACCGGTCCTGCTGGGCTTCACCATCTCCCGTGGTAGCCATCATAAAAACGGCCTTGCAGGTCCGCTGTGCGGGTATTTCGAGCAGGGCGGAAAGGTCTTCAATAGTCTGCGTATTCGGCGTCTCGACCTCTTCTAGCTGAAGTAAATCTTCTCTGTCGGCACTATCTCGCTGAAACGTGGCAATCTGTCGGTTTGCCGAGTAACCGCATCCATCACACAGCAGGAGAGTATCCTCACCGATCGGCGTTAGGTACATGTATTCATGCGCTACTTTTCCGCCCATCATCCCCGTATCTGAAGCCACCGCTATGGCCTCTATACCACAGCGATGAAAGATATTGAAGTAGGCCTGGTAGTGGGCGCGATACTGCTTTTCTAATCCCTCCCAATCGGCATCGAGACTGTAACTGTCTTTCATAGTAAACTCGCGCACGCGAATTAGCCCCGAGCGGGGCCGCGGATCGTCGCGCCATTTTGTTTGCAATTGGTAGACCAACTGCGGTAGCTGGCGATAGCTCTTAACCTCCCTACTAACCAAATCGGCAACGACCTCTTCGTGCGTCATCGCGAGCACCATATCGCGCTCGTTCTTGTCTTTAAAACGACTCATCTCGCTGCCTATGGCATAATATCGTCCGGTGCGTTGCCATATTTCAGCAGGATGGACAACTGGCATAGTAATTTCCTGTCCACCAATCGCCTCCATCTCTTCACGAATGATATCTTCAACCTTTCTCAGCGCGCGCTGAGCCAGCGGCAAATAGCTAAAGATCCCACTGGCGAGCTGGCGTATATAGCCGGCGCGCAGCAGGAGTTGATGACTCGCTACCTCTGCATCTGCACTGACCTCGCGCAGCGTCGTGCTGAACAACTGACTCATTCTCATTGCTAATATCTCCGTAGGTAGTTCACGCGTTGTTAAAACTTCGCACCCTGGAATAGCCGTGTTAAATTAGTCTACAGCCCAAGCCCACTCAATGGCTCTCACCTATCGCCTTGCGCGGCGCCGTCCCTCAGCTCTGTACAGCGCGCGCAGCGCGCGGTACATAACAGAAATCGAAAAAACAACCCAGACAAAGGCAATTAGATAAGCCAGCAGGAACGCCGTTGGAGCGGGCATGCCCAAATACATCGCCAAAATCCCAGCATCCGTTCGCTCGGGCACATAGAGCAGGTCTGTTTTAAAGTCGTGCAAGCTATATAGACAGAGCATAATACCCATCCATACAGCGGTCATACGCGCCGCACGCTGCGACAATAAAGCCACCGCAATCATCACTGCCCCGCCGCCAATCCCGGAATAGAAATCAATTCCTCCCAACGGCGTGTAGTGGATTGTCATCCCCAGACAACCTGCCCCCATAAGCAGGAGCGCCAAACGCTGCACCTGAGGAAACAGGCTAGTGTATATTAACAGAGCTCCCCACAAGGCCGAACCGACATAACCCGCCGCGCTAATTAACGGGAAAAATCCGCCGCGCGTTAGCGTGTGCCCCGATTCGTTCCAATGCGTGCGCATTTCCACAACCTCTCCCCCGGTCAGCAGAGCAGCCCCAGCGTGATTTACCTCGTGTACGAGGACGACAAAAAAACGAAAGGGCTTAATTAGAGGCGTTTCCCAGAATAGCAGCGCCAACGCTACGCTGAGCGCATAGTAGCGAAAATGCCAGAAAATGCCCGCAATATAGCGTATCTTTCTAAAGAATCCCATACATCGAAAGGTATGATATAAATGAAATTGCGACTCTGCTATTTATTCCTACTACTCGCCACGATCCCTGCCACATCTCAGTCGCTACGGGTGGCTTCGTTCCACATAAGCCAATTTACCCAAGAATCGGATATAGAGCGGATAGCAGATATCGTGCAACAATATGGCATGGTCGCCATTCAAGACCTACGAGACCTCGCCGCAGCAGATACTCTGCTGATTGCATCCGGAACATTACCCGCAGCACAAGCCTCTATGGAGCTTGTAGAAGCCTATCAAAACGTACGTGACTCACTACTGGACGAGCCCACCCCTGTACACATTGCCGCTAACGCCGATCGCACCATTTTATACCCCCGCGGCACTCGACGGGATTAGCGCCCATGCCAATATCTACATAGCAGCCCATCTGACGGAGGAATAAACTGGCAACTACGCCATTGACTCGTTCGAGCAAGACCTATCTGACGACGAAGCGATGCGCGTATCCCAGAGACGACCCGTTTGGGCAGAATTCACAACAGACAAAGGAGACGACGACGGTCAGGGCATACCGCCTGCGGTTGATCACCAGACCTGGGGACGGTAAAAAGCACTCAAAAGCGGTCGGTCAAAATAGCCTACCTAATTGCTATATCAGCGCCTTTTCCGACACTTTAGATTGAATCAACTCAACGGCCTGATCGACGCTGAGGGGATCGAGGTTCTCTCCTGATCGAAGACGGACTGAAACCTGTCCCTCTTCGATCTCACGATCTCCGGCAATCAGCATATAGGGCACTTTGCGCATCTGCGCCTGCCGAATGCGCTTGTTGAGCGTTTCATTGGCTGCATCCAGCTCGACACGCACTCCAGCGGCGCGGAGCTTCTCATAAAAACCTTCTGAGTACTCAGCGTGACGTTCTGCAATAGGCAACACCACTGCCTGTACGGGAGCAAGCCAGACGGGGAAAGCGCCGGCAAAGTGTTCTATGAGAACGGCGACAAAGCGCTCCATAGAGCCAAAGGGAGCGCGATGGATCATCACCGGTCGCTGCGTTTTGCCCTCTGCATCGACATACTGGAGATCAAAACGCTCGGGCAGGTTATAGTCGACTTGAACCGTGCCCAACTGCCACTCTCGTCCCACGACGTCCCTGACGACAAAGTCAATTTTAGGGCCGTAAAAGGCCGCCTCTCCCGGCTCCTCACTAAACTGAACACCCAGACTGCGAGCGGCCTGACGGCAGGCCTCCTCGGCACGGTCCCATTTGGCTGGATCTCCGACGTATTTGCTGCTATCAGGATCGCGCAGTCCGACCCTCACTCGGTAATCTTCCATACCTAAAGTGCCAAATATAATCTTCACTAGGTCTAAACACCCCAGCAGCTCGCCCGCAATTTGATCCTCTGTGCAAAACAGATGTGCATCATCCTGGGTAAAACCACGCACGCGCGTCATGCCTCCCAGTTCACCGGACTGTTCCCATCGATATACCGTGCCAAACTCAGCCAGTCGCACCGGTAAATCGCGATAACTATGCATCTGCGATGCAAAAATCTTTATGTGATGCGGACAGTTCATTGGCTTAAGCAGATAGCCATCAATATCGCCCGCCTCCATCTGGTTAGACAACTCGCCGCAGGTGCAGCCCTCTTCAGCCAGCCCCTGCAGGTGATCATGATCAATCAGCGGTGGATACTGACTATCTTGGTAATAGGGAAAATGGCCGCTGGTGCGATAAAGATCGAGCTTGCCGATATGCGGAGTAAATACCTGGCTATAACCCTGATGGCGCAATTCAGCAGAGATGAAATTTTGCAGCTCGTTGCGTATGACTGACCCATTCGGTGTCCAAAGAATGAGGCCCTGGCCTACCTCTTCATCTATGTGAAAAAGGCCCAGCTGACGCCCCAATACCCTATGGTCCCGCTTTTTGGCTTCTTCCAACATCTTTAGGTGAGCATCGAGCGCTTCCCGGGTGGAAAAAGCCGTTCCGTAAATGCGCTGCAGCATTTTGCGCTTCTCATCGCCGCGCCAATAGGCACCGGCTACGGAAAGCAATTTAAAGTGTTTTACCTGCCCCGTACCGAGCATGTGAGGGCCTCGGCACAGGTCCACAAATTCACCGTCCTTATAGAAAGAGAGCTGTTGACCCTCCTCGAGGTCGTCAAGTATCTCTTTTTTGTAAGTGGCCGAGTCTATCATGTCCAGCGCTTCTGCTCGCGAGACGTCGATCCGTTCGAACTTGTGATTCTGCTTTATAACCCGCTTCATTTCGCGTTCGATCTTAGACAAATCTTCTGGCGTGAAGGGTTCTTCTACGTCAAAGTCGTAATAGAAGCCGTCTTCAATAGCTGGTCCTATGGCTAGTTGCGCTTCTGGGAATAGGCGCAGGACAGCTTGGGCGAGCACGTGTGAAAGGCTATGCCTGTAAATCCACGCCGCTTCTGGATCATCCCAAGAAATCAGCTCTACTCGTACATCAGCTTCTAGTTGCGTGTGGAAGTCAATGCGCACATCGCCTAGCCTGGCGGCAATAAATTCTTTGAGTAATGCCTTATTCTGCTCGACGAGAATATCCTTTAACCGTCCCTCACCTGCGTATTCTATATCTTGCCCGCCGGGCACTGTTATATGCATTCTTTACTCCTAAAAATACCATGAAAAAACCCCACTGTCCCATGCGCGACAGTGGGGTTTTAGCGTTCAGTCGCTTCTGTTCTAACCGGTAGCCGCACCGCCTGTGCGCGCTCTACTAGGCGCAACATAATACCCTTTACTAGCGTAAACTCACCGCTGAAAAACGCAATATTTTACACCCACTAAAGGTATCGGGGCATTGGCCTAAGTGTCAAGCATTTTTACCGCATCTCGACTGGCGCGCCCAATAGACCGGTTCTCTATTCAGTGCGCTCCTGACTGCCACGCTCTACATACTCGGCAATAAAACCCGTTCCCCTGTCATCCCGCCCTTCTTCAAGCATATCCAGCCTGAGAGACAAATACGATCGACAGGCCACATCAGCACACAGATCGTGCATTCGCACGCAGTTTGCCGCCGCCTCTTCGGACACTTGATACCAACGGACGATAGAAGAGACTTGCGAAGTAGTTTCGCGATCCGTCCAAACAAATATGCACCGACGACGAGTCGAAGACGTCCACACGGGCCATGTAAACGCAAAGCGCGGGTCTTTAACGATAATCGGTTCGGGATGCTCACCGAGCCATTTTTCCACCACATCTGCGTTAACAAAGGGAAGCAGACCCGGCTGAAAAATAGTCATGTTAAAATGTTTGAGTAGCGCTTCGTTGATCTGATATACTTGTGGATTTTCGTAGTGCCCCTCCGGTTGATGTCCCTCCATCGGACGCATATCGAGCGGAGGCGTTACCGGAAACCCGTCTTCATACAGCTTTTTTGTTAGGCTAGAAGTGCCAGAACGCCAACCTAAAATAATAATAATCGGACGGTCCATGGATCAATTCATCCTGTAGTGTTCGTCTTCTGGTAACGGCACTGGCTGGCTCCCTTCCGTATCAATACTCCAGTCGGCCAGTCGCAGCCGCAGGTCGACCAGCACGGCCGCGTGATCTACCTGATCGACAACGTTGTGCAGTTCCCAAGGATCGGCGCACAAGTCGTACAGTTCATCTGTGTCTCCCTGCGAATCGTGGACGTATTTCCACGACTGCGTGCGCACCATCTTGCGCCTTCCCTCTGCCTCGCGCCACTGCAAAGAGCGTATCAGGGCTGACCGTCCCCAAGGCTGGGGCAGCATATTGAGATCGTCCTGAGTGAAGGCAGGCCCACCGCTGCCGTATTCAGAAAAAGTGGCATCGCGGGGAACCGCATCGGTTACAGTGGGCAAACAGGCGCCCTGCATGGCGCGCGGAATATCTAGCCCTTGTAGTTGAAGCAGCGTAGGCACCACGTCGATTAAGTTGACTACGCTCGCATCCCGCAGCCCAGAAGACACTTGCCCCGGCCAAGAAACAATGAGCGGTACGCGGGTAAGGCAGTCGTAAAATACGCCGCCCTTACAGGTCATGCCGTGTTCCCCCATAAAGTCGCCGTGATCTGAACAGAATACAACAATCGTATTATCTCTCAGTTGTAGACGCTCAAGCGCATCGAGAATCTGTCCAAGCCCGTCGTCGAGGAAGCGAACCATCCCGTAATAGGCTCCCATGACCCCGTAGACGTCTTCTATGTCGTCGTCGCGCCAGTTCAAGATATTGTGCAACACCTTATTGCGCTCGGGAGCCGTCCCGTCACCAAACTCATCGTCGCGCTGGGGAGGCAGTTCGATCTTATCGCGCGTGAACATAGAAGCGTATTGTCGAGGCGCCATCCACGGCTCGTGCGGGTCGGGCAGAGACACCCAAAGCGCAAAGGGATCCTCGCGGTGCTGTTCTAAAAAGCGAACGGTCTGCCCGGCGATTAAACCGGTCGAGTGATCTTCAAGGGGCAGATCATTCGCACCATACGCAAAACTCGGCGTTTGAAACGGCATGGCCCGTATGCATTCGGCCACCTTGCGCCGGCCGGCGGCAGGGCGAAACCAATCCATGCCCCACGTATCGGGTCCCTCTGACTGTCCCCCGTGAGTAAACGCATTCCAGACGTCAAAAAGGCGCCGATCTTCCGTTCGCTCAAAGCAGTGATTTTTCCCTATTAGGCCCGTGGTATACCCCGCGTTCTTCCATATTTTCCAGGCGTGCTCTACGCCTGCCGGCATGGGCGTCTGGTTACGACGTCCTCCGTGCGTATGAGGAAACTGCGAAGCCCAGAAGGAAACCCGAGCGGGCATGCACAGTGGATGGGGCGTTATGGCGTGCTCGAATAGCACGCCGTCCTCAGCCAAACGCTCCATCGAAGGCGTCTGGCAAAAGCTATTGCCATACAAATGGCTGGCCGTTGCTTTTTGCTGGTCACTCATAATGACCAATACGTTGGGTCTATCCATCATCTGTTACTCCTTCATGTATTGAACGCACCCAGCGCACCCCGTCCCCGTTCCACGACGTGCGTAGCGAATTCAGCTGCAGCGCGCGCTGCGCAGCCCAGTGCCTCTCCCTGGCACAACCCATACAGCAGTCGTCCATTAAAACAATCTCCTGCTCCTACGCTATTACCGGCAGGTACGCACCGAACGGCGACTTGCCCCTGCTCCCCGTCGCGTGCTGCAAAAAAAGCCCCTTCAGCGCCCCGCTTAACGACCACTCGCTCCAAACCACGGTCGAGCACTCGCTCGGCTAGGTCTTCTACACTATCGGCATCCTGCCAGACCAGCAACTCTTCTTCCGTACCGATTAGGCAGTCGACCTCTCGCCATAGGGCATGCATCTGTCCAACATCTACCCGTCCGGCAAACCAAGGGCTCACGTCAAAAACTACGAGGGCACCGCGTCGGCGCAGAGTGGAAAAGACGGCGTGGAGATCCACCGCGTCTCCGGATTCTACTGAACCATATCCCGCTGCAAAAAAAACCTGCGGCACACGCAATCCTAACGAAGCGCGCCAATCAACCTTTTCACCCCTGTAGTAATGAGACTGACGCCTACCGGCCGCATCGAGCGCAATGACGTGCACGGCCGTCCGAGCGGCCTTGAGTCCTGCCACATCGACTTCCACGCTCTGAAGCCAAGCGCGCAGCATATCGCCCCAAGCGTCCTGTCCCACATTGGCATTCAACGCAACCTGCTGGCCTAGCCCACCCAACACATAGGCCGTGGCCGCACCGCATCCCCCGAGAACTGCATCGACTGGTTTTTCAACAATCTGCACGTTATCAGACCAAACGTCGGCTGCCGGTGCCCTAGGCGCAGCGCTGCGAACAAGCACGTCCAAGACCGCATTACCCGCAACCTGCACCAAGCCTTCCACGGGAACACGCATGGGCTTATAGTTCAAGTGCTGCTTTACCGCATACGTCAATAATCGCGTCGTATACGGGACCAAAAGGCGGCGCGTAGGCCAAATCTAAATTGTGCACTTCGTCTACCGTCATGCGCGCAAAAAGAGCCGTAGCCAGCGCGTCAATGCGCCCGACCACGCCTTCTTCTCCCACCATTTGAGCACCAAGTAAACGACGCGTGCGACGCTCGACGACAATCCTCGTCTTCAGCGTCTTCGATCCGGGATAATAGCTGGCACGTGAACGACTCTCCCGTTCGAAAGAGGCGGCGTCGAATCCAGCCCGCTTCGCCTCACTCAGAGACATCCCCGTTTGCGCCATTGCATAGTCTAAAACCTGGATTATCAGCGTGCCTGCCGTGCCACGAAAGCGCTGAGCAGAAGTCCGGCCCACCGAGGCACTTCCCACCTGATCTCCGGCAATGCGACCCGTCCGATTCGCGGTCAGCGCTAGGGGCATGTGCACATTATGTCCGCTCACCACGTGCCGGACTTCGACGCAGTCGCCGGCGGCCCAAATACCGGTCCGGCTGGTCCGCATTCGATCATCGACGGCGATGGCCCCACTCACTCCCATTTCCAATCCGGCGGCGCGCGCCAGGCCTGCACTCGGCTCCAATCCGGTTGCAACGAGCACCATATCAGCTTCCCAGCGCCCCCCATCGGTCTCGACGTGGGTCACACGCCCGCCATGTCCGACCAATCTCTGCACCGACTGAGCGAGATTGAGCTCAACGCCGCAGTGGTGCATAGCATCATAAACCGGAGCGGCAAATGCGCGGTCAAAATCTCCAAGTAGGTGGGAAGATCGCCCGACAAGCGTCACTTCCATGCCGAGCCGTGCTAGCGACTCGACCATCTCTAAGCCCACAAATCCTGCACCAATAACAACCGCTCTGCGCGGTCTCTCCACCTCAATAAAAACTCGAAGAGCGATACCATCTTCGAGGGAACGCAGCGTAAAGAGGCCCTCCCACTCGGCCCACCAAGGGGGGCGAA
Organism: uncultured bacterium; assembly: GCA_964011675.1. Classification (GTDB taxonomy): domain Bacteria; phylum Latescibacterota; class UBA2968; order UBA8231; family UBA8231. The sequence goes on along the minus strand of CAXGPR010000003.1, from coordinate 18,139 downwards.
TCGCCGTCCCACCAGTAGCTAGCACTAAGTAATTATACGTCTCGCCAAAGGTCTGGCCGTCTCGAGTTTGCCCAACCACTCTGCGCGCTCCGGGCTGTATTTCCTCTACACAGTGGCCGTAGCGCACGTCGATACCGCGCTCTGCGATCTCTTGCTTGGAAAGGACGAGTAGGTCTTCATGCGAGGCAATATCTCCTGCGATGTAATAGGGCATACCGCAGGAGGCGTATGATGCGTAATTCGTCTTTTCAAAAACGACGACCTCGACAGTGGGGTCGACCCGCCGGATCTGTGCCGCCGCGCTCATACCCGACGCATCTCCTCCGATAATTACGGCCTTTGCGCACATTATAAACGAGCTCTATCTAAAAAAAACGCTGTGCACTGCTCACAGAAAGCGGCAGCGGTGCAGCCAATTCCAACACGTTGAGTTTTATCTATGCACACTATCAATCCATTCTCAGAAGCTGCGTTCCTGCAAACCTCACAGTTCATCGGCTCTCTTTTCTTCTTACCAAGCGTCCCACGCCTGGCTGAGTTAACCCTGCCTCATGCACTCGTGTGCTCATCGACCAAATCCAAATCCTCATAAAGAGCATTGAGCACCTGAAAAAAACGCGCGTGATGTCGCTCAGCTCCGGGCATTCCATTGACTATCAGTGCCACGGCAAGCTTGGCTTCAGGATCGGCAAATGCGACCGCGCTTTGATGTCCGCTGTGCCCATAGGTGCGCCAACTGGCATGGCGACCGTAGCCGTAGGGAACCGTTTCCACGCCGTACATCGCCGAATTGACGACAAGTCCCAAACCCCAGTCCATGACATGCTTAAACGTGTGGTCATACAGTCCGGTGCGCTGACGCGATGTTAGCGCTTCGACCGTCTGTGGAGAGAGCACTCGCCTCCCATTGATCTCTCCGCCAGCGAGCAGCGCCTCGTAGAGAAGTATTAGCTGCCGGGCCGGGCCGCGTCCACTAGCCCCGGGTACACAGCGGGCCGCTACCCGCGCACCATTCCGATCTATCTGCTCTACCGCAAAGGGGCCTTCTGTAGTATATACCGACGCTATGCGTGCCCCATAATCGCTATAGCGATCTTCGGACATGCTGAGCCAACAATCGCTCATGCCCAGGGGGAGAAAAATCTCTTCGCGCACGTATTGATCGTAAGGACGACCGTCGATTCGGCACACAACTTCACCCAGCGCGTACCACGACGAGGCGATGTGATATCCGGCCTTGCGCCCTGTAGGCCAACGCCGCTCCTTACGCGCAACACAAACCTGGCCAATCGCATCCTCCCAAGATACGTCGCCCCATTCCAGATCTAGACGAGAGCGAAATCCCCCCGTATGAGTCAGCAAGTGGCGCAGTGTAACATCGTTTTTTTCTGCAGCGGCAAATTCGGGTATGTAGCGAGAAACAGGATCATCTAAGCGCAGAGCACCGCGCTCCCATAGCTGACCAACGGCCACTGCCGCCAGCGGCTTGGTTGCAGAGAACCAGTGCAAGAGCGAGTCGACGGCGACGTTCCCGACGGCCACATCGACTCTTAAGGAGCCTTCCTGTTGCACGACAAGCTGCGCACCGGGATGTAGCCCGTTCTCAACACCCTCTTTCAGCAGAGTAACGGCGGTGAGCACATCGCTCATGGGGCAGGCATTTCAGCGCCCAATCGATCGGCGCACGCTACCACTTCCGCCCAGGTCTGCTCGTCGACTTCAAAGCCTTCACTCCGGGCTGCTCGCTCTCTGGATTCTATTTCACCCGGCACCCATATCTCCGTATGTCCCGGAGAGAGTGGAGATGATTTTACAAACTCTACGAGCTGTCCCACCTCGCTCATATAAGATTCCATCGGAACAAAGCGCTCGATATCGACCACGAGCAATAGCACGCCGTTGCCATTGCGCGAACCACTACCGGCGCAGCCGGCTCCGCTCAGCGCGCCCCCGAGAATTTCAACCAGCACGCTCAGCCCGTATCCCTTGTGGCCGGCCGCACCGCCAAAAGGGAGCAGTCCTCCACGAGGAGGACCGTAAAAAGCAGCAGGATCGGTCGTGGATTCGCCGTCTGCGTCTATAATCCACCCCTCCGGCACCGATGCCCCGCAGTTACGCTGGACGCGTATCTTACCCTCCGCAACAACGCTGGTCGTCATATCTAGCACAATTGGATCTGCGTTCGGACGCGGCAGCCCGGCGGCGAGCGGATTCGTGCCCAACCGCCCCTCTCTCCCCCCCCACGGCACAACGCAGGCCGCACTGCCGTGCATATTGGCAAAGAGCAAACCCACCATCCCCCTATTTGCGATATGCTCAACGTAGCTGCCCAAGCGCCCAATGTGGTTTGCATTGCGCACGGTCAGGGCAGCCACACCGCAGCGCGCTGCTTTTTCTACTGCCATAGACGCGGCTTGACTCATGACCACCTGACCAAAACCCCAGTGGCCATCTAATACCGCTGATGCATCGGTTTCTGACTCGACAGTGATTTCGGCATGGGGATCAATTTCACCGCGCTCAATCGTAGCCACATACTGCGCAACGCGAATAATACCGTGCGAATCGTGCCCGACTAGATTGGATTCTACCAGCAGTTCTGCTACGCGCTGAGACTTATCCAACGGTGCTCCGGCGGCGCTAAAGATGGCCGCGGCACACTCCTCCAAATAGGTGCTTTTAAAGATCGGCATTCCGGTCTCCGTCTCGAAAAAACCGCCGGACGGCGGCTACTTCTGCCACTGAGTTACAAGTGCGTCTAAGAGCGGCTGTATCTCGTCGGACCCGATATCGGCCTTGCGCCGCGCTTTCTCTATCAAGTCGTTTGTAGCAGATATGTTGTTTTTTTCGTACAGGCTGAGCGCCTCCTTGCACACGTGGCGTACAAAAACGCGCACCCGCTTTTCGTCTACAGCCGCTTCGGCAGCAGCCCGAGCTAATCCCTCGCCCGTTCGCTCTCCTCCCGCTTCAACATCAGCCAATGCCGCCCTGAGAATCCCCTGTAAAAAACGCTGTGCCTGCGAGCGCCATACCCCTGCATACTCCGCCATATCCATGACGAGGCCGTCACTACGACTGCTGATATTGGCCCGAGAAATACGCGCGACGGTTTCACCTAACCGCGCATAGAGCGAATCGGCCTGTTTCCTCTTCAGATCTTCACCTGCAACGCGGCGCACCCAAGGAGGTGCAGATTGAACCGCTGATCGAGCCAGCAGCCCTCTGTTTAGACGAGCCCTCAACTCGGCGATAGGTGGAGCAGCCCTGTCTGCGCCAGGTTCCGAAGAGGCAACCGATGCACGAGCCCAGACCGTATCGCTAACCGCGTTGTCCGAATCACCTGAAGTGCTATCATCAAAGATCTGCTCCACCCTTTTCGAAGCGCGATCTTGGACAACGGGTTTGGACACGGGGGGGGCTTTTTTCTCAACGACTTTAGGCACCACAATCGCGCTCTTTTGTTGGGCAATCTCTTCGGCCAAATCTGCAACCGGCTTCTCGCGCAACCCAGGCGGATTGCCGCGCAATGTCAGCTTTCCCTGCCACCAGATCCACTTATTGCTCTCATGTATTTTCTTTCGCAATTCGAGGTCTGGCAAGTCAGAGTCGGGAAATAGAAAAAGGACATCTAGCACCATATCGGGCTTGGGATAGATGCGCAACCAAGTCCACGGTAGGGCCATTTCATAGCTGTAGGCGCTTCCGTCGGATAGAGAGGCCAGCGCCAGCGGTAGTTCAGCACTAGGCGTCCCTCGCTGTTGCCCTCCCCACGCGTGCACGGATCCAGCCTCTGCATTTGGAGCAACCCATAAATTAAATCCCAAAGGCTGTTCGGGACCGCGCAAAAAGACCTTGAGATGATCGTAGTAGAACATCTTGTCTTTGCGCTGGCCACCCGGCCCTTCCCACACATTTTCTCCGGGACCAATCGGCTGGCGATCGAGCACGTCGTCCAGAACGGAGACCGCTATATATAGCGAATCGGCATCCCAAGACAGGTGCACTGCGGCCCAGTGATCATTTTCATCTTCAAACGCACCGCGTAGCCCCACGCCGTCGCCCGCAGGCGCGATGTCGATAGCAGAAACCCCACCCCACTCGTTAAGCACGCCGTCAACAGTAGGTTTAACGAGCGGTACAGCGACGTCCACAGCGCGTGCATCAGATGCCATTAACAACAGACAGAGTGCAAGCGCTCCGCGCAGTATCCATCTGGTGCAGTTGATTCGCATCTTAACCTCCCATGAGTGGGTCGCAGTATACATAAAAAGTCGCATAGCCCAAGAGACCCGTCAGATAGGGCGACTTCTATTGCTTACGCAGCGTCGAAACAGCCCATTCTGCATCGGGATCTTCTATATCCAGCGCGTGCACTCCTCCGGGAACATACGCGAGCATATCCTCGTAGCTTTGCTGAAACTGCGCGTCGGGATAAAACCACGAATGCACGTAATAAACAACACTAATTTTAGCCTGAATAATCTCTTTCGTACATCCAAAACAGGGCTGCATGGTTGAGTAGAGGACCGCCCCTTCAGTTGCAATGCCAAAGCGTGCTGCCGAGAGCAGCGTGTTCTGCTCGGCGTGAACGCATATACACAAGTCGTAATCTTTTCCGGAAACATACTCATCACGATGAGCGCAGCGATGACAACCGCTCTCACTGCAGTTGGGCACTCCGTGTGGCGTGCCGTTATAACCGGTAGCGATGATGCGATCGTTTTGCACCAGAATTGCTCCCACTCGATTGCCCACGCAATTGGCACGCATTCGGACGGTCATAGCAATGTGCATGTAGTAGGTCTTCCAATCCGGTCTCTCTAACATCGACCTGAGGGCCTCCCTTATTAACGGCCTGCATTTTGACAGCGCCACGCTGATGTAGCCCGTGCGTATCTTTAGACACTGTCTGTTTTTTTCACGCGTATGCCTATCCCGTGTGCCCGCTGAAAGTACCGTTCCCCTCGTCTATCCTCTGGCACCTCTTAAGCAGGATAAATAGGCGACGGAACAAAGCGAATCGACGCCAAGCCCGAGCGCAGCAGTCTGATCACTAAACGGGCCAATTCACTCCGTTCAGAGCACCAGCACACTACTCCGGGGCCCCAGGACCACAGCGTATGCGAGTAGATCCATGCCCGCAGGTCCACCCGGAGTCTGACCGTGTGGCAATACATCGTTGATAAATTCGGATGCTTCAAACAACAGTTCACCCTGCGAAAAGGGCACCTCTTCTGCCAGGACAAAAAAGCCGCTCGGCACGGCGAGGTAAAAAACACAGCCCGCGACGGAATTGCCAAAAAAGTCTGCGCGGATAGACAAGGTTAAATCCGCTCCCAGTTCAACTTCACTAATAGCCGTATACCCTTGTATAGAAATGACTTCTATTGTTTGTGCCCAGCAGGTAGAGCACAGAAGAAGAGTCATCCACAGCGCGTTTGACATCGCATTGACTCCGTTTGCCTCTATTACGCCGCAAGTAAAATAAGAAATTATATATCCGAAGCATACCACAGCCCTAACTTCTATATATCAACAAATCTTGATATTGACATTTACAGAGCAATTTCTCTTATTCTGAGGAGATACAAACCTCCTAATTCGGAATGAAAACACCCATGAAAGAGCCCAATAAACCGCAGACCAAACCCAGCCTCGAACACCTACTCCGCGAGCGTATTCTCGTCTTAGATGGAGCCATGGGCTCGATGATACAGACCCATCAGTTAACCGAAAAGGATTTCCGTGGCGAGTTCTTCAATCATCACTCAAGTGAACTACGAGGACTTAACGATCTGTTGTCTATTACTCAGCCACAAATTATTGAGGAAATACATAATGAATTCTTAAAAGCAGGGGCTGATATAATTGAGACAAACACGTTTAATGCCAACCCATTTTCACTGGAAGACTACGGCCTATCGGATCGAGTCACGGAGATCAATTTAGCCGCTGCCAGTGTTGCAAGACAATCAGCAGATGCTTTTTCCACACCTGGTAAACCGCGCATAGTTGCAGGGGCGATAGGACCTTCTAACATTACACTGTCGCTATCTCCCGATGTAAACCTGCCAGGTTTTCGCACACACCGCTTCGAAGAGGTTGTTGAAGGTTACTACCAGCAAGTTGCCAGTCTAGTCGAAGGAGGGGTCGATATACTACTAGCTGAGACAGTCTTCGACTCACTTACACTCAAGGCATGCCTCTTTGCTATTGAAAAGTTTTTTTCGGATTGGGGAAACCGCATTCCCCTTATAGTTTCTGGAACCTTTTCCGATCTGAGTTACCGGACTCTGTCTGGACAAACACCAGAAGCATTCTGGTATTCCATAGAGCACATTCCCCTGTCAGCGGTCGGCGTTAACTGTGGTATGGCACCGCAAGACATGCGCCCGGCCATAGAAGAATTGGCCCAAATAGTCCCCGTTCCCTTTTGCTGTTACTTAAATGCGGGACTCCCCAACGAGATGGGTGCTTACGATCAAGGACCAGAACAAGTAGCCCAGACTCTCCGCCAATATGCGGAAGAAGGGTTCATAAATATTATCGGTGGCTGCTGTGGCACCACACCAGACCATATAAGTGCAATTTCTCGTGCCGTTTCTGACATCGCCCCCCGCACACCCCCCACTCCAAAAACGACGCCCCACTTTAGCGGTATCGACCCTTTTACTATTGGCCCAGGAGACAATTTTACTCTCGTTGGAGAACGGACCAATATCACCGGTTCGCGCCGCTTTGCTCGCCTCATTAAGTCAGGTGATTTCGAAAAGGCAACGGAAATAGCCCGACAACAGGTCGAAGGCGGTGCCAACATAATAGACATCAATATGGACGAGGGACTAATCGATTCAGAAGAGACGATGCGCACCTTTATTAACCGCATTGCTGCCGAACCAGACATTGCCCGCCTTCCCATCATGGTCGACAGTTCTAAATTCTCCGTAATTGAGTCAGGTCTACGCTGTCTGCAAGGCAAGGGCATAGTCAATTCTTTAAGCCTGAAAGAAGGCGAACAGACGTTTATCAAGCAGGCAACAATCTGTAGGCGTTACGGTGCAGCCGTCGTCGTAATGGCATTTGATGAATCAGGTCAAGCAACGCATATCGACGACAAAGTGCGCATCTGTCAACGCGCTTATAAAATTCTTACTGAGCAGGTTGGCTTCCAGGCCAATGATATCATATTTGACCCCAATATTCTCACCGTCGCAACTGGCATGGAAGAGCACGACCCCTACGCGCTCAATTTCATAGAAGCCGTTCAGCAGATAAAGTCAACCTGCCCGGGAGCGCTTATCAGCGGCGGAGTGAGCAATATTTCTTTCTCATTCCGCGGCAATGACTACGTGCGCGAGGCCATCCATTCGGCGTTTCTCTACCACGCTATTGGGCGCGGTCTCGACATGGGCATCGTTAACGCCGGCCAGCTAGCCGTTTATGAAGACATACCCGACTCTCTGCGCGAACGAGTTGAGGACGTTCTGTTTATGCGTCGCGAAGATGCAACGGAACGACTAATTGAGTATGCGGAATCCGTGCGCGGAGAGGGTAAGAAAAGAGAGGATGACAAAGCATGGCGCAGTAGTTCAGTTAGTGAAAGGCTCGGATATGCATTACTGCATGGAAAGGGCGAACACGTAGAGGAAGACATTTCCGAAGCACTAGAAACATATGAGCGCCCACTCGATATCATTGAAGGACCGCTCATGGACGGCATGAATCACATCGGCGAGCTTTTCGGCGCTGGTAAAATGTTTCTGCCGCAAGTCGTTAAGAGCGCGCGCATTATGAAGCAGGCCGTCGCCATTTTAGAACCATTGATGGAAGAGGAAAAAGAAGCAGACGGACAGATCAATGCGCGCGGTAAGATTTTACTAGCCACTGTGCGAGGAGACGTGCACGATATAGGCAAGAACATTGTGGGGGTTGTCTTGGCATGCAATAATTATGACATCATCGACCTGGGCGTTATGGTGTCAGCAGAGAAAATACTCCGCACGGCAGTAGAGCAACAGGTTGACATCATAGGCCTAAGCGGCCTGATAACTCCTTCTCTTGACGAGATGGTGCACGTAGCCAAGGAGATGCAGCGACAGGGCCTCAATATACCTCTGCTGATTGGTGGAGCTACAACCAGCCGAAAGCACACCGCCGTTAAGATTGCTCCCGCTTATGGAGAGCCCATCCTACACGTGACCGACGCCTCGCGCGCGCCCGGCGTCGTCGGCCAGTTGCTTAACAAAGAGCAGCGCGAAGAATTCATCAGAAAAAACAGCGATGAACAGGAACAGCAGCGCATTTCCCATAATCCACAGCAGCGTGCACTCCATCCGTTTGCCGAGGCGCGCACGAGGTCCGCACCGCTTGACTGGAGCACAGATCAACCACCCGTCCCCTCTTTCCTTGGCGTCCGTCACGAGACGAATCTGTCGTTGAGCGAACTAGTTCCCTACATAGACTGGTCCCCGTTTTTCCATACTTGGGAACTACGGGGCACCTACCCACGCCTGCTCGAAGACGAGGTAATCGGCGCGCAGGCGCGGCAACTCTTTTCGGATGCACAGAACATGCTGGACACGGTCATAAAAGAATCCTGGCTCCAAGCCGAGGCACTGTACGGCTTTTTCCCCGCCTATAGCGAAGGGGAAGACATTATCCTGTACGAGGGAGAAGAGCGTCAGCAAGAGATCGCCCGTTTTCACATGCTGCGCCAGCAGACGGTCAAACGGTCGGCTGATCTACCCCTATTTTGTCTTTCCGACTTTATTGCCCCGCAAGAGAGTGGTCAAATCGACTATTTAGGCGCTTTTGCCGTGACAGCTGGGGGGGGCATAGACGAACACGTTGAGCGCTTTACCCACGAGCATGATGACTATAACTCAATTCTACTCAAAGCACTGGCTGACCGACTCGCCGAAGCCCTAGCCGAAATGCTACACGAGCGCGTACGCAGCGAATGGGGCTATGAAGACCGAGGCAGCCAAACCTCGGAAGACCTGATTCGCGAGCGCTATCGCGGAATCCGCCCAGCCCCTGGCTACCCAGCCTGTCCAGACCATAGCGAAAAACGCACTCTTTTTTCCTTACTCAAAGCCGAAGAGCGCAGTATGCTACGCCTGACCGAAACATGTGCCATGTGGCCGGCCGCTGCCGTATCGGGCTTGTATTTTTCACACAGCGAATCGCGCTATTTTTCCGTCGGTAAAATAGATCGAGATCAGGTAAATGATTACGCCTGCCGCAAGGGCATTTCCGTTGGAGAAGCAGAGCGTTGGCTGGCGCCCAACTTAGGCTACACACCGAAATGAGTGAAAAATATAAATGGGGAACGTGTATTTGGACACGCTCCCCCGTGTTGCGGTATTTCTCCTAATCTATTCCTCTTCGCCAAAATCTGCTTCGCTCCATCCGACAGTAAAAAAAGAGAGCCATTTGGACGACCAAAGTTGACAACACTGTCGCGCTGTTTTTCACTCTCTCCATCGCTGACGGATATGAACCCAATCTAGTAAAATCGGCCCTTGCCTTGCACCTTTTTGAGTTTACGTCCAAACACTCTTTATCACTCCTTAACGTAACCTCTTGCATTAGGAACAAACGCCAGTAAGTGTGCACCAACAGACACCCAATGCCTTGAGAATTTCATGTAAGCTACAACATCAACATCGCACTAAAAGACTTTAAAATATTTCTCCATTTGAGTAAGATTTAAAATCTTTTCACGTTGGCACAGTGAAATAATTTCTCTACCATACCCATACCATTTCAGCTCCGAGAAAGGTTCCGGTATGGACACCCGTCCCAACATACTGCTATTGCAATCCGACGAACACTCTTACCGTTTTCTCTCTGCCCGTCAACAGGCAGACGGCGGAGAACCCTGCAGCACCCCCAATTTAGATGCGCTCATAAAGAATGGAACGCATTTTTCAACGACCTACTGCCAAATGCCCCTGTGCTCTCCGAGTCGAATTGCCATGCTCTGCGGTCGCCACTCCCATCGCTGTGGTGCCTGGGGTAATAGCGCCATACTACCCCCTGAGTTGCCCACTTTCGCCGACACCTTGGGCGAGGCCGGCTATGCAACCTGCACAGTGGGCAAGATGCACCTGGGTGGTGCACGCCAGTGGGCCGGTTTTCAAGCGCGACCCTACGGCGACTTTGGCGGGCCCTGCGCTCATCAATTTGACCCGCTCGACCTATACAGCGATGCCCTGGATCCGGGCATGCACATACGCTCCAGAACCGCCGATGCCGGCCAGAGCCAAATACCCGAGTCCCTATTACAGGAACAGATTGTAGCGCGTGAGTCTCTTGCCTGGCTGCGCGAACAGCGCCACAAAGCCTCTCAGCAACCCTGGCTTCTCTACGCATCTTTCAGTCGTCCTCATTTCCCACTTACAGCACCGCAGCGTTTTATAGATCGCTACGCAGATGCGCGCACTCCTCCCCCACCTGTTAGACGAAGCGGAGACAGCGCCGATCACCCCATGACAATGGGAGCGATAAGAGGCTTTCGCTGCGAAGAAATAGAAGAGAGTGAGATGATGAACGCTCGCGCCGCCTATTTTGCCTGCGTCGACTTTCTCGACGAAATGATCGGAGATTTTCTCGCCCTCCTGCAACGCGATGGACTATTGGATAATACGATCATTATCTACACGTCTGACCATGGAGAAATGGCAGGCGAACACGGCCTGTTCTGGAAAAACACCTGGCATGAAGCTTCGGCGCGCGTGCCGCTTATCGTCTCGACTCCTGCACAGCGCAACGGAACGCAGGATGCCGAGGAGGTCACTACACCCGTAAGCCTGGCTGATCTCTTCCCCACGTTCTGTAGCCTCGGCGCCGCAGTGCCTCCGAGCGAATTAGATGGAATTGATCTGAGCGATGTGATAAACGACGTGGGGAATAATACGCTGGTCGAACGGCCAGCCGTTATTACCGAATCTCTTGCCCCGCGCTGGGGTCGGGGAACGGAGTTTCGCATGGCGCGCAACAACCGATACAAGTATGTGGCTTTTAGAGGATGTGACGACTTGGCCTTTGACCTACTCGAAGACCCCAATGAACAGGTCAATCTACTAAAGGGGAGCGACCTCTCACCTGATATTGAGAAAATGCGTGAGACAGCCTTAGCCGGATTTAGCTTTGATCAGACAGAACAGATCCGCACCGAGCAGACTTCGCGCCTCAAGAAACAGTTTCCCGCACGCGTATCGTGTAAGACTCCCAATCAGATTCTTCGCGGCGACGGCCTGCTGGTAGAGGCTGACGCTCCGCTCTATGCGCCGAACGTCATTAGCAATGATGTGGAGCGCGACTTCTCACATTAAGGAAAGAGAAACGCGATGAGTGAATCACTGACTCCCAACGAACAAATCGTGCGCATAGATAAATCTATCCTGCGCGGAACACGGCCGCGATCCATCGGATACAACGCCCGTATCGAAACCCACGGGCCGCGTATCGTCGATTCGGTGGTGCGCATTGAAGTGGCCAACGGCGCTTGGGGCTTAGGCTGGTCAAACATAGGGCGGGAAGAAGCCGAGGCGTTGATCGGCAGAAAGACCAAAGAATTATTTCATTTACCCGAGGGAAGCAAGCCGGCAGGCAAACCGATTGACCTGCCGCTGTGGGACCTGACTGCGCGCCTCATGAACCTACCGCTGTATAAACTTCTTGGAGCCCGAGGCAAGCGCCAGATTGAGCTGTATGACGCCTCCATCTACATAGACGATTTAGAGATGAGCGACAGCGAAACCATGTCCCTTTTTCGCTCAGAAATAGAAAGCGGACAAGAGTATGGCTACAAGCACTTCAAGGTAAAAGTAGGACGCGGAGCCCGATGGATGGAACCCGAGGCTGGACTCCAGCGCGATGCACTCGTCATACGCACAGTGCGTCAAGCCTGCGACCCAGGTGCTCATCTAATGATTGATGCCAATATGGGCAATACGCTCAACAGTGCAAAAGCACTACTAGATCTTTGTTCAGACGTCGGTATCTATTGGTTTGAGGAGCCGTTTTCCGAGGACCGACCGCTCAATCAAGCCCTCAAAGAATACCTTGTCGAGCAAGGTTGGGATACTCTCATAGCAGACGGTGAGTTTGCTCCTCCTCCTTCGTTCTTTAGCATGGTAGAAGAAGGCCTCATAGACGTTGTGCAGCACGATTTTCGCTTAAGTGGGCTAACCTGGTGGCGCTCTGTGGCCGCCGACCTCGAAATGTGGGACGTGCTGTGCGCGCCCCACACCTGGGGCAGCTATATTGAGCGCTATCACCACGCCCATTTCGCGGCCTCTATTCCCAACTATGCTCTGCTCGAAGCAGCGCCTGCACATATGCCGGGCTTGATCGAAGACGGATGGAGCTTCATAGATGGGAAGCTGATTGTTCCCGACACGCCAGGCGCCGGCATTGCGATTGAAGAAAAAATCTTCTCTCAAGGCGTAGAAGATCGAGACGGATTTTCTCTCCGTTTATAGATGAGACGAAGAGTGCGACGCACAGTTCCATAACCGCTAGCGATCCAACCAACTAGGTAGCCACATGCCATCGGACTTCCGCCATGCGGTCAGAAAGAGAGACGCGTTGAATTGAACAGAGGCCCGGGCACGCTCAAAGCTCAGGGAGCGCATGTCTTCATCGGTCACGTCGTTCCACTTTTCACCGACTTCGTAAATTGCGGACACACGGGCATGACTAGCATCCAAGTGCTGTATTATTCCGGCCATTAGAGAATCGTACACTGCCAGTTCATGACCTTTTGCCAAGTCTTCCGGTATCATTCCCAAACGTTCCATGGCAGAATCAACTTTTTCGTGGATACCTTTGCCGACAACGGTGCCATCTTCCCCCTTGATCCCATTGTAGTGAATGGTAGTATGCAGCGGCTGCATCAAATCCTGCGCATAGTGGGACACGAAACCGGCATACATTAGACACTTTGCCCATATAGCCTCGTTTTCTGGCCACTTTCGGTGTTCAGCAAAAGCCACTGCTAGTCGGCCAGTCCATTCGGCAACGGCGTAAGGAACTAGTCCAACACGCGTGGGATCAATATCTAACTCTTGGCACAGTTCGATAAACTCATAGCGAAGCGCCGGCAAAGCGGCCCCTTTTAGCATCTCGAGGTCGATGAAATGCTCAGGATACTCCGTACTGTATGTGTTGACTACAGCGCGATTCTTATGGAGATCGGCATCGACGGAAGCGTGGGCGATAAAGTCACCCCCGCTACGAAAAAAAGACGGCATTTCCTCTGGAAGGGCTAAGGTAGCAGCCTTTGATAGCACGATGTGCCCACTGCTCCACCAGCCCGTAGCCGGTGCGGCGAACACGCACAGTACAATGATGATTATTTTACCCAAGTTCACCGATCTCTTTTTTATCGCATTTAAGTTGCTTTAGAAAATAAATAGAATATTTTTGACACTATTAATCAATTGAACGTGACGTGCAACGATGTGCACTGAAAATCAACCAAACTAATATAGGGAGAAGAAATATGAGCCTACGTCTTGGAGATGAAGCGCCCGACTTCACAATCGAAAGCACTGAGGGAGAAATCCAATTTCACCAGTGGCTTGGCACGGGATGGGGTATTCTATTCTCACATCCAGCCGACTATACACCCGTCTGCACTACCGAGTTAGGCACCGTCGCCAAACTCAAAGAAGAGTTCGCCAAACGCGATGTCAAGGTAGCAGCTTTAAGCGTTGATTCGCTCGACGACCACAAGGGGTGGGTCAACGATATAAATGAGACGCAAAACACAACAGTCGACTATCCTATAATTGCAGACCCAGACCGCACAGTCGCTAAACTCTACGACATGATTCACCCCAACGCATTGGACAATATGACCGTGCGTTCCGTTTTCATAATCGGCCCAGACAAAAAAATCAAGCTCATGCTAACCTATCCAGCTTCAACGGGCCGTAACTTTGCCGAATTGCTTCGAGTAATTGACTCGCTGCAACTGACAGCTAACTATTCAGTTGCCACGCCCGCCAACTGGCAAGACGGCGAAGACTGTATCATAACACCGGCAGTTTCCAATGAGCAGGCTAAGGAAAAGTTTCCTAAGGGATTTACCGAGGTAAAACCCTACCTACGCGTAACACCGCAGCCCAATAAATAGACGAAGCGAACACACAAAGAAAAACGCCGATCGGGATCCGATATTTACCCGGTCGGCGTTTCTTTTTTCACCTCTCAAACTTACGCTTCATCAATGTCGTAGCACACTTCTTTACCTGTTGACGCGCTCTTGTAAATCCCGTCGAGAATTCTCATCACCTTCAAACCGTGATCTCCTGTGGCAATAGATTGACGCTCTTCTAGGATACTATTAATAAATTCATCTTGACGTTCTCAGATGACAGTTTATAACACCGAAGTAATAATCTATTTCCCAGTTTCATCCAAGACGAAATTCAAGCAACATAACTCAGTCCTCACAGGTCCTTAGATGCGTAGTATGCTATCATAAAACACATGTCAACCCTATAGCTTTTCAAAAAGAGCATTGATATCAATGCTCTTTTTCCACCTATCAAATGCTTTTTCCATTTTATCCGACCAACCGCGATCAACTTCTCCCGGCGTATAAACACCATCAGCAATGCTCTTTTTACCCCAGTAATCGCGCAGGCGCACATTTTCCGAACTCTCTACGACCTCTTTGGCATACTGCGGAGGAATAAATACAATCCCTGACTCCTTAGCTAGAATGATATCACCAGGCATGCAGGTCGCATTGCCGATGCGTACCGGACCGTTCATTTCAGCCATCGTCACCTCGTCGATGGCAGTCGGATGTGTGCCGCGACACAGCACATTAAAGGGTAACTCGCGCACGCGCTCATCGTCGCGAATGCTACCATCAATTATAACACCCGTTCCTCCCGTGTTAACGCTTATTGCCGTTCCGAGGTTGTCCCCAATAAACGTTCCCTTAACAATCTTTCCAAAGAGTTCTACAACGAGTACATCATCTTTAACTAGCGAGTCAATCACCCAACTATTCTGACCGCCGATGTATTTTTTTCGTTTACCGTCGGCTTCTACAATGTCATTTAGATCAGGTCTATGAGGAACGTAACGACAGGTAACCGCTCTACCCACAACTACGCGGTCTGGATGTAAATTGAGCCAGTTTCCTTCAAACTGAAGATGGTGCCCTTTTCCTGCTAATACTCCCCATGCCTCCTCGACTGTTACCTTTTTCATACGCCTGAGTATGTTGTCGTTTACTTTTGGACGACCATCTTTAAAACGCGTGCCGCGATAACCGGACGTTAAGTCTTTAAATTTTCCCTTGGCATTAAGTTCGAAAGCCATATTACCCTCTCTTTTGGCATAAAAAAGTCACGCTTCCTCATTGGAAGCGTGCTCAATGTAATATTCTCTCCGGTGTTAGGTCAAGACTGTTGTAGACTCAAAATAGTAGGTCTTAGTCAACAGCAGGCCGATCAACAGTTCGCGATACTGTGCTCTCGTCTGCGCCTCGTCTATAGGTCATATCGAAATCAACGGGCCCCTTCCTCTGATCATCGAGCATCTTCAAGCTCTGCGCAATAATTTCTGTCGAATAATGCGTCTGCCTCTTCGCATCATCTCAGGTCAGGGTCTACAGTTTTCCCTCAACTTACACTTCACTTACCTTCTTTAGTTAATGGCCAGTAATCTCTGCCAAACACCTCCACATTAGAACCCGATGCCATTCTGTATGCTTTTTCCACTCTCTCTTCTTATTTTGCCAATACTTACTAGCTGCCATACTTAAAGTTCGCTGCCTGTGCTCTCACCGCTGTAATACATACTTCGGGATCTGAGCTCAAATTACCGACCAATATGACTTTTTTATGCTTTCACGCGATATAGTATTCTTCTTTTCGTATCGAATTATCTCTGCCCTATCGAACTTATCCTAACCTAAATCAGCAAAAAATATCTTTTTAGCGCTTTCCAATCAGCCCGTTTTCTTTACTTGCGAGTTCGAGGGGTTTCTATCCCTTATTGCCTGAACAGGCGGCCAAAGCTGCCAATAGCAATTCCCAGAGCCAAACCAGCGTCTGAATTGCTGGCATATATACGTGCAACTCTTTCAACTCGCTCTCTGTCGATAGTTAATGGCATAACGCGCCTACGCCAAGATATACAGCGTCGGATGAGCCATTATCACAATGATCCACAGCCTACAGTTTACGAGTATAGAGTCCTTACCCCAATTTAACAGCCAATGCCTGTTCATATGTTACCTCTTTTCAAATGAGTTTAAAATGAGACGGCGGTCCGCCGGACGACTTGCCGTAACTGCCAAGGTGAACCCAGCTTTTAACTGAACAAAAATATACTGTTCACATGTATAGCATGCAAGCAGTCTTTCTTCTCGACTGGAAAAAAACAATTGTAAGACACTATAATACAATACTTTGTGTAAATTTAAATAAAAATACCAGATTAATAAATTACTATTAATCTGGTAAAAGAACCCATTAATTGAGTTTAGAGCAACTCCCTAGAAGTAGCCCTGAAAGAAAACAGAAAGGAACTAGGCAAACACACCCGCGTAAAGTTCGCCATATTCGTAAAACGAAATCGGCCCACTCACCTCAGGTAAATACCTTTTCGACTTCCCGATCTCTCAAGCGAAGATGGAATGGTTTTTCGCTCTTCCTCACCCCGACGGTATCGTGATCATAAATATCTAACAGGTTTTCAGACATCGGTTATCTCACTTTCTTTTCTACAACAATCTATGCGTCTAACTATTATCAGAATTTATTTTCCGACCTCTGAAAGCGACTTAAAACAAACCTGACAGCACACAGTTTATTAGATAGAAAAGGGGACCGACAAGCGCGTTGCCGACCCCTATAATCGTGCCCAATATCGCCACTAATCGAGGATAATTTCTGCTCCCGTTTCCTGACTTCTATAGATACCATCAAGAATCTGTACGACTTGGAGCGATTCTTCAGCCGGAACAGGGGAAGGCTCGCCGCAGGCAATGGCTTGCGCAAATGCAATGCACTCCTCGGCGTGTGAGCCAATCCCGTCGTCATGCAGCTTAAGCGTATGGTTATAGTGCTGCCGCGTCTGGTAGTTGGTGCGAAAAAACTCGCACGAGGGCCAGTGTCCACCGCCGTCTTTCCCATATAGCCATACGCCATTCCCCGCCCCATCGTGGTGTAACATCCAACTCATTTCTAACACAAGCGTAGCCCCATTTGCAAAGCGAACAAAACCAGCAGCAAAATCCTCGACATCGTACTCGGGGGGTATTGGCGTACGCCCCCATTCTGAAAAAGCGCCCGCCTGATGAGCTAACGGAGCGATTGCCACACCGTTAACCGCAACCGGCTGCGGGTTGCCCATTAGCCAAAGCGCTAAGTCGAGCATGTGCACACCAATATCAATACACGGCCCACCACCGCTGTGTTCTTTTTGTATGAAGCCCGGTCGTACAGGCACGCCGGCCCGACGCAATGCCCAACAGCGCGCGTGATACACTTCGCCAAGCGCTCCAGCATCCACTTCATCCTTAAAAGCACGCGCATTGCCGGTAAACCGAACGCTCTGGGCAGTCATCAAAAGCTTACCTGAACGATCGCGGGCAGCCATCATCTGACGCACTTCATCCGGCGTTGGCGCCAGCGGTTTTTCGCACAACACGTGCTTACCCGCTTCGAGCGCCGCGATGCTCAGCGGGGCGTGATACATATTGGGCGTGCAGATATCCACGATATCAATTTCTTCGTCCTGCAATAGATCTTCCACGCTGGTATAGAGCTTGTCTACACTATGCTCGGCGCCCCACTTGGCCAATGCCTCGCCATTAACGTCGCAACCGGCCGCAAGCTCAGCTTGTTCTGAAGCCTTCCACCCAGGCATGTGCGCTCCAGCGATACCCCCTACTCCCACTACAGCGACTTTAAGCTTTTTCATCGCTCCCTCTCTCTGAATAAATGACGTCCCATCATGCAATCGGACCGAAATATACAATCAGACACACGATCCTTTTATATGTTTAGAAAAACTAAGTAATCCAATTACTCTATTCAATCAGCATGTCCTGTCTCTTGACGACGAATGTATACCGTTTTACCATCTTACCCTGCTTACA